>NZ_FPHO01000003.1:718333-1077500 GCF_900117455.1 Hyphomicrobium sp. CS1GBMeth3 | reverse complement strand
TTCCTGCGCCGAAAATGTATCGGGGCTAAAGCCACGTACCGAAGCTTCGGATGTGCAGCAATGCACGTGGTAGCGGAGCGTTCCGTAAGCCTGCGAAGGGTGATCCGTGAGGACGCCTGGAGGTATCGGAAGTGCGAATGCAGACATGAGTAACGACAGGAGTGTCAGAAACACTCCCGCCGAAAGTCCAAGGGTTCCTGCGTAAAGCTAAACTGCGCAGGGTTAGCCGGCCCCTAAGGCGAGGGCGAAAGCCGTAGTCGATGGGAACCACGTCAATATTCGTGGGCCAGTGGGTGAGTGACGGGCGCTGCAAGTTGTTTGGGCTTATCGGATTGCCCGAGCAGCGAAGGTGCCCCAGGAAATAGCCCCCACATAGACCGTACCCGAAACCGACACAGGTGGACTGGTAGAGAATACCAAGGCGCTTGAGCGAAGTGTGCTGAAGGAACTCGGCAAATTACCTGCGTAACTTCGGGATAAGCAGGCCGTCATTCTGGGCAACCAGGGTGGCGGGGCACAGACCAGGGGGTGGCGACTGTTTACCTAAAACACAGGGCTATGCTAAGTCCAACGACGACGTATATGGCCTGACGCCTGCCCGGTGCCGGAAGGTTAAGAGGAGAAGTGCAAGCTTTGAATCGAAGCCCCGGTAAACGGCGGCCGTAACTATAACGGTCCTAAGGTAGCGAAATTCCTTGTCGGGTAAGTTCCGACCTGCACGAATGGCGTAACGACTTCCCCACTGTCTCCAGCACACACTCAGTGAAATTGAATTCCCCGTGAAGATGCGGGGTTCCTGCGGTTAGACGGAAAGACCCCGTGCACCTTTACTGTAGCTTTACACTGGCAATCGTGTTTGCATGTGTAGGATAGGTGGTAGGCTTTGAAGCAGGGGCGCCAGCTCTTGTGGAGCCGCAATGTGAAATACCACCCTTATGAACATGGTTGTCTAACCGCGGACCGTTATCCGGTTCCGGGACATTGTATGGCAGGCAGTTTGACTGGGGCGGTCGCCTCCTAAATCGTAACGGAGGCGTGCGAAGGTGGGCTCAGGTTGGTCGGAAATCAACCGTCGAGTGCAATGGCATAAGCCCGCCTGACTGCGAGACTGACAAGTCGAGCAGAGACGAAAGTCGGCCATAGTGATCCGGTGGTTCTGTGTGGAAGGGCCATCGCTCAACGAATAAAAGGTACGCCGGGGATAACAGGCTGATGATTCCCAAGAGTCCATATCGACGGAATCGTTTGGCACCTCGATGTCGGCTCATCTCATCCTGGGGCTGGAGCAGGTCCCAAGGGTATGGCTGTTCGCCATTTAAAGAGGTACGTGAGCTGGGTTCAGAACGTCGCGAGACAGTTCGGTCCCTATCTGCCGTAGGCGTTGGAGAATTGAGAGGATCTGACCTTAGTACGAGAGGACCGGGTTGGACGCACCTCTGGTGGACCTGTTGTCGCGCCAGCGGCACAGCAGGGTAGCTATGTGCGGACGGGATAACCGCTGAAGGCATCTAAGCGGGAAACCCACCTCGAGATTAGTTCTCCCTTGAGAGCCGTTGTAGACCACAACGTTGATAGGCCGGGTGTGGAAGTGCAGCAATGTATGCAGCTTACCGGTACTAATAGCTCGATCGAACTTCGATCGCTCTCATTAAGCAATGCTCATCTAATGCCTCACGCGGCCGTTTAGCGCGCTTTCAGCGCGCTGGCCGCTCCGGCAGGGCGGCGCTCGCGCCGGGCCACTTGTGGCCCGCGGACCTTCGGTCCGAAGAGCGCGATATCAAAGCGCCGCCTGATGAGCGTAGGAGCAAGCACGGAAAGACCAGATTTCGCCTCACGCTTCCGCCGACCTGGTGATTATGGCGGGGTGGCTGCACCCGATCCCATTCCGAACTCGGCCGTGAAACGCCCCAGCGCCGATGGTACTTCGTCTTAAGACGCGGGAGAGTAGGTCGTCGCCAGGTCTGCAGAAGCGTGACGCGAAACAAAATTCATCATTCCTCTTCACATGCTACACAAAACGCCGTCCTGGCTTTTCGCCTGGGCGGCGTTTTTGCGTTCGCAGTGCGGCTTCACCTTTCGGTGCGCGCATGGCGCGGGAGCTCGACCGCATCATCGCTTGGCGCGGCAGGCCGGAGGCGGTGCTTTCCGACAATGGCACGGAGCTGACCTCGAACGCGATCCTCTCCTGGGCGGACGAGCGTCGCATTGCGTGGCGGTATATCCAGCCCGGCAAGCCGGTGCAGAACGCGTTCGCGGAGAGCTTCAACGCCCGGCTCCGGGACGAAGTTTCTGAACGAGACGCTGTTCCGATCGCTCGGCGATGCTCGACGGCTGATCGAAGCCTGGCGATACGATTACAATCACCACCGCCCGCACTCGAAGCTCGGCTGGCTGACGCCGGCCGGCTACGCTGCGTGCTGGCAGCAGAACGAAGACCTTGAAGGACGCTCATCGGGAGCGTTCAATGACGACCGGATTCCAGTCCCAGCTGGATAAACAATGGGGGTCACATCACTGCCTTTGAGATTTTGGATTTCCGCGGCGACGTTGTCGGCAATCACGCTGGTGTTGTTCCACGACGGGTTCTTCAATGTCGTCGAGACCACGTGCTTCGGCATCGCTTTCATCTTGTCCGCGAACTCGCCCTCGCGATGCGGCTAGCCGCCGGCGAAGCTCTCGTAGGTCGCGCGGCCAATCAGGAGTGATTCGGCTTCGAGTGTTTCGGCGAGTTTGTATGCAAGTTGGTCGGGGCCCATGTGCGGAATAACCCAGCCCGTATGCGCATGTCGCAGGACGAACCGTCCGGTGAGCCGACATTTTGGGTCCGGCTTGGCGCGCTTCTTTCGTATCCGGCTGTCGCGAGATCGCGACTGATCGCGCCAATCCTGTCTCATCACAGACTCTGGGGGTTCTCCGCACCAGAAGACACATTGTGTTCATCGCTTACCGGCACAGTACCGACGCTAACAGGCTAGAGAAAGGGCGCGAATGGCTGGAGCGTTGCGGATCGTTTCGGGCCTTGTGATCGTCGGAGCGGCGATTTTCGCGGGTGTCCTTTATCGCTCCCCATGGATTGTTCTTCTGTTGACTGTGAGCTTTACGACGCTTTACGTCGGCGGCAAGCTCCCGCAATGGCGGGCGCTGGCCCGTATCGAGGGTCCGGGCGCGGTGCTCAAAGGTCTCATGGTCACCTTGCCGATCCAGGCTGTGCTCGCCTGCGTGTTCTATCTTGTTGGCGTCGGCGTTGGAGCGCTTCTTGGACAGCGCGCGTTTGCAAGCCATCTCGAAACCTTCGACGTTACGTTGGCCGGCGCTCTTCTTGCTCTTGGCTTGATCGCGACCGCGGGCATCCATGTTTCTGAAGCGGGCGCCGCGAGGAATGCGGACCCCGAGGTGGTTTTATCGGCGGAGATCCGTGCGATCATGGACGAGGCTGCGGAACTCGGTGAGCAGGTCGTCGCGATGCCGGTGCAAATCTTCTCGCTGGCACGGCGCCTGGCCGATCATCCCGATCGTCATGAAGCGCTTGCGGCGATGGACGGCTTCTTCGACGACGATAATGCTTTCGTCCGCCGCGTCGCCTTCACGGCGTTGCGCTTCATGGGGCAGGGCGGCCGTGATCTCGACCCGCGAGCCTTGGACCGGCGAATCATTGCGGGCATGGGCGATGCAGCCGTCTGGGTCCGCTATGACGCTGCGTGGTGTGCCGGCGATATCAAAGGCGACGACGCGGCGTTTGCTGCGGCGCTTCGCGAGATGATTGCGACCGCCCAAGCGGCAGGTGTCGATCAGCTTGACGCGAACGATGCAGCGCACAAGGCGCTTTTGCGCGCGCGGGCGAGCCTTGAGGCCATTCGGCAGCGGTGAACTCTCGCGCTTAGGGACTTAAGGGAAGGGTGCTCAACGCGGCGAGGCCCGTAAGCATCGCGAGCGACATGACGGTCGAGAGATTGACGTCGCCGAACTCGCGCACCCTCACCTCGCGGATGACTTCGCGGACCTCGACGTCCGGGCGTGCGTCGGGCTCGCGGGCGCGGATCCAATTCCAGAAGAAGCGTAGGAAGCTGCCGGTGCGCCGCGAGATCTCGAACGGGGCGCGGCGCCACCCATATTTCAGGCCGTAGATCGCGAAGATCAGTATCGTGATCTGCAGGAGCGTGGATACCCACCCGCTGATCAGGAACCAGATGAGCTGCAAGACAACGGCGGCGATCGACCAGAGCGCAGAGGCAAGCCAGCCGAGGACTTCCATGCCCTTCTCCTTTTTTCCGCGTTGCGCGCCCATAGCTAAGGCAGCACGCAGATGTGACGAATCCCCCCTCTGCAACGGCGCGCCTGTAACGCCCATATTGGGGCCATCCAACCTACTCTCACCCAGGTGTCAAAATGCTGTTCACCAGGAAAAAGACCGAGATGCCAACGCCTGAGACCGCGCTCAAGGGGCGCGAGACGGCGTCGCCGACGGCGGCCGAGCACTTCTTGTTCGGTCGGCCGCTCAAGGGCCCTTATCCGGCCGGCCTTGAGACGGCGATGTTCGGATTGGGGTGCTTCTGGGGTGCGGAGCGCAAGTTCTGGGAGCTCGGTCCCGGTATTTGGGTGACCGCCGTCGGCTATGCGGGCGGCTTCACGCCCAACCCGACCTACGAAGAAGTCTGCACGGGGCGCACAGGGCACAACGAGGTCGTGGGCGTGGTGTTCGATCCCAAGGTCGTGAGCTACGAGACGCTGCTCAAGACGTTCTGGGAGAGCCATGATCCGACGCAGGGCATGCGGCAGGGCAACGACGTTGGCACGCAGTACCGTTCGGGCATTTACGTCTTCTCGGACGCGCAGCGCGAGGCGGCAGAGGCATCACGTGCGGCCTACCAGCAGCGGCTCTCGGCTGCGGGCTTCGGGAAGATCACAACCGAGATCCTGCCGGCGCCTGAACTCTACTATGCCGAGGATTATCACCAGCAGTATCTGGCCAAGGTTCCGCACGGCTATTGCGGTCTCGGCGGTACGGGCGTTGCCTGCCCGGTTTCCACCGGCGTGGCCGTTGGGTCCGCGGAGGTTGGCCTTTCGGGCACAGCGGAGGCGAGCGGCCGCTGGACGAGCCGTTCGAACGTTGATTCGTAATCTGATTTTCCAACCAAAGGCCCACTCCTTTCGCGGGAGTGGGCCTTTGGTTTTTGTGGCCCTATGGGCACATTTTCCGTGATTAACATTTACTTGCCATCGACTTACCGCGGCGCACAATTTAGCCCTTATTGTGCTGTGAAAGGACTTTTCGATCCGTGGAATGACGAGGGGGTGAGATGGCAGGCAACCGGTCTCTGTTTGCGTTTGCGGGTTTGGTCGTGGCGGGTGCCGCCAGTGCCGAGGACTTCAAGCTTCCGCCCGAGGTTACGCCGCAGCTTCGTGCCGCCTGCGAAACCGACGTGCGTCGCCTTTGCATCGGGAAGGATCCCACCGTCGCCAAGGTGAAGCGCTGCGTATTCGCCAAGTACTTCCAGCTCGGCCACAAGTGCCAGGTCGAGCTTGCTTCGCTCGGTTTCGGGCGATAGTCGCTGATTCAGCAGAATTTTCCCGCGCGGCGGTTCTCGGCAACGATGCCTGCGGATGATTTCACGTCTTCGTGAGCAGGAAGATCTCCCCGATATTATGGGAAATCGCCCCCTCGCTGTTCTGGTATAACATCCCTACCGTGCGCTCTGTTGGTGAGCTTACCCGCGTGGGTTCCGACCGCATCAGGTCGCGACACACCCGGTGTTCGCCAGCGCTTGTTTCTTGAACGCCAGGGAGCCACACGAGCGATCGGACTTCGAGTCGCCTGCCTCCACAAGCAGGCCTCAGTCAAAGGGACCCGGACAAGAGTCCCGATCGAGCCCGTAAAGCCACATTGCGCGACGCCCGACGCTTCGCATAGCCCGTCACCGCGGGCTTTGCGGAACGCACGGTTGTGCTTTGCCTGAGCCTCAAGGCTGCAAGCCCTCGTAGCTAGGAGAGGAGACCGAAATGACCCATAAACTAGGGTTGCTCAGGGGCGGCCTCATGCTCGCGATGCTGGGGCTCTCCGCCCCTGCTCTCGCGAACGATGAGGTCGAGAAGCGCGCGGCCGACCCCAACCAGTGGGCGTCGCCGGGGCGTGACAACGCGTTGACCCGTCACTCGACGCTTGCCGACATCAACACCGATAACGTCGGCAAGCTGCAGATGGTCTGGTCGCAGTCGACCGGTGCGCTGCGCGGACACGAAGGCCAGCCGCTGTTCATCGATGACGTTGGCGGCAAGCCGATGCTGTTCTTCGTCTCGGGCTGTCCGAACATGGCCCAGTGCAACATTGCGCAGGGCCTCGATCTTTCGGATCCCGACAACCCGAAGCAGATCTGGAACTACGTCAAGACGACGGACCGTGACGAGTCGGCTGTGCCGCGCGCCTGTTGCGACACCGTCAATCGCGGTCCCGCGTTCGCCAACGGCAAGCTCTACTACGGCACGCTCGACGGCTTCCTGATCGCGCTCGACGCGGCGACCGGCAAAGAGGTCTGGGTCGTCAAGCATGCGTGGCCGGAGAAGGGCGAGACGAGCACCAGCGCACCGCTGATCGCCGACAATCTCGTCATCCTCGGCTTCGGTGGCGACGAGTTCGCGGCCCGCGGCCGCGTCACGGCTTACAACCTGGAAGATGGCAAGAAGGTTTGGGAGTGCCATTCGACCGGTTCGGACAAGGACGTGTGCCTGACGCCCGAGACGAACAAGGCCAATCCGCATTACGGCACTGCCGGCAAGGACCTCGGCATCCATACGCACGTGGGTGAAGAGTGGAAGATCGGCGGCGGCGCGGCCTGGGCGTGGTTCAGCTACGATCCCGAGCTGAAGATCGTGTACTATTCGACCGGCAACCCGGGTCTCTGGAGCCCCGCGTATCGCTGCTCGAAGAAGACCCACGAGGAGTGCAACACCGGCGAGTTCGACAACAAGTGGTCGATGACCATTTTCGCCCGCAAGGTGGAGACCGGCGAGGCCGTCTGGGCTTACCAGATGACGCCCTTCGACCAGTGGGACTATGACGGCGTCAACGAGAACATCCTCGTCAACGACCTCGACGTCGACGGCAAGAAGGTGAAGGCGCTTGTCCACTTCGACCGTAACGGCTTCGTGTACGTCATGGATCGCACCAACGGCGATCTCTTGCGTGCGCACAAGTACGTAACCACTGACTGGGCCGAAAAGGTCGATCTCAAGACCGGTCGTCCAGTGAAGGTGCGCGAGCACTCGCCGCTCGAGCGTGGCCGCAACGTCTCGGCCTGCCCGTCGGCGATGGGCGGCAAGGATCAGCAGCCCTGCTCGGTCGACCCCAAGGAGCCGAACAAGTTCTACTGTCCCACCAACAACTGGTGCATGGAGCTTGAGCCGCAGGAGCGCACGCACACGCAGCAGGGCACGGTCTACGTGTTCGCCAACGTGTACATGTATCCCGAGAAGCCCGGCACGACCGGCAAGGTCAAGAAGTTCGACGTCGTGACCGGCAAGGCGGACTGGGAGATTCCGGATCCCTATCCGAACTGGGGCGGCACGATGGTCACCGACGGCGGCCTCGTGTTCTACGGCTCGCTTGGCGGTGACTTCCGCGCGGTCGACCGTAAGGACGGCAAGGTGCTCTGGAGCCGCAAGCTCGCTTCCGGCATCATCGCCAACCCGATCACCTACAAGGTCGGCGGCAAGCAGTACGTCTCGGTTCTGGCCGGCATCGGCGGCTGGATCGGCGTGCCGGTCACGGCAGGTCTCGATCTCAACGACAAGTTCGGTGCGATCGGCGCGACGGCGATGACCAAGGCTGCCAACCTCGACAAGATCCCGCAGGCAGGAACGCTCTTTACGTTCCGCGTCTACGAGTGATCCCCTAACGACGGGAGAACGCCCGGCGCCTCGCGGTGCCGGGCGTTTTTCCCTTCGCGGATCGGGAAGGTTGGCGCGGGATCAACGGAACTTGATCAGCGCGAATGACCTTGTTTGCTTGTCGCCATTGCGTGCAACGATATAGAGTTTCATGAAAATCAGCATGCATGAGATAGGCGTGATAGTTCAGTCGTTCCGTTCCTCGGTGCTCCGCAAGGCCGCGCCGGCTCTGGCCGCGGGCGTCCTGCTGAGCTTCCTCGGGCAGGCGACATGGGCCGCCGATCCGGGTTTTCGCGCCAACAAGGAGTTCGACGAGCTCACAGCAGCGGAAAAGACAGCCGCCAGGGCGGCGGGCAAAACGGCATTCGAGCAAAAGACGCTCGGGCCGCTCAAGGTGTGCAGCGATCCCGGCAACATGCCGCTCTCCTCCAGCAAGGACGAGGGATTTCAAAACAAGATTATGAATGTGCTGGCCCGCTCCATGGGCACGCACGTGGTCAACTTCTGGCGGCCGTATCTCGAGCGCGGTATCACGCGGCAGACGTTCGATACCAACGATTGCGATATCCTGGTCGACATGCCGAGCGTCTATGCCGGCGTGCTGACGACGACGCCGGTTTATCGAACGACCTATGTGCTGGCCTGGCGGAGCGACCGCGGGCTCGATCTCACGGGGCTCGACGACCCGAAGCTCAAGGATCTCAAGATCGGCGCGTATCAGACCTCTGCCATTCGCGAGGTGCTGAAGCGGCGCGGCCACAGCACGAACGTCGTGCTGCATACCGTGAGCCACAACGGCGACCTCATCCCGGAGCAGCAGCCGACCTACCAGGTGCAGCAGGTTCTCGACGGAAAGCTCGACGTGGCCGCCGCGTGGGGACCATTCGCCGGCTGGTACAAGACGATGAGGGGCGAGCCGATCACGGTTCTGCCCGTCAATCTTATGGACGATGACGTGCCGCTCGAGTTCGACCTCGCGCTCGGGGTCAAGCCGACGAACGTGGTGCTGAAGTTCGCGCTCGAATGGGCGCTTGAGGCCAATCGTGTCGAGATCGAGAAGATCCTGCGCGACTTCGGCGTGCCGCTCGTCAAATGCAGCCGCTGCGTCGTGCCCGGTGATCTGCCGTCTCATGGCTTCTACACGAAGCCGTTCGATGTCAGCGAAGGACCGAAGGCCGAGCCGTCGCCCGATCAACGAGTGACGCGCGAGCGGCTTGAAGCGTGGCTCGCGGAAGGGGCCGACGTGCAGGCGGAGCTCGCCAATGCGGTGCTGGCCTCGGACGAGGATCGGATTCGCTTCCTCGTCGAAAAGGGCGCCGATATCAATGCCCGCGATGGGCAAGGCTACGGTGCGCTGCAGGCGGCGGCGCGCAACCGCAACGATCGGATCATCCCGCTGCTCATCTCGCTCAAGGCCGATGTCGATGGTCGCGACAACGACGGTTTCACGGCCCTCATCCATGCCGCGGAGCGCAATCATGTGCCGTCCATTCGCGCACTCATCGCGGCAGGGGCCGATATCGAGGCATCCGTGGACGGGGGGTTCGGGCCGCTGTCGCTCGCCATCGAGAGCGGCAAGTATCTCGCGGCGAAGGCGTTGATCGAACTCGGCGCGAACGTCAATGCGGTGGCAAGCAGCGATCGCGTGACGCCCCTCATGGTGGCAGCGAGCCAGATGGCGCTCGGTGAGGCCGCGAAGGAGATCGAGCGGCGGCAAGGGCTGCGTTCGACCGATATCGCGGCCGCGCTCATCGAGCGCGGCGCCAACGTCAATGCGGTCAACGCGCAGGGCATTAGTGCGCTGATGATCGCGTCGGCGCGGGGCAACATTCCGATGATCGGCCTTCTGCTCGAGGCGGGTGCCGATCCGAACCTCAAATCCAAAGCCGGAAAAACGGCGATCGATCTCGCGCGCGACAATCTCAATCCCGACGCGGTGAAGTCGATCACGCTGTTTCAACAGACGATCTCAGAGCGTTCTCAGCCGCGCAACAGCGACAAAGGCGGCGGAAAGGAGAAGCTTTGAGGGTGGGCTTTCGGCAGCGCATCGCGGCGCTGTCTCATCAGGCATCTCTGCAAGCACGGAGGAGCGGACGGCGGAAGGCCTCACCGCCGCTCGGACCTACACCATCGAGGCGCGGAAGAAACAGATGACGAGGGATCGGAACGTGAGAAGTCATTTCCTAACGCTGATGCTTGCAGCAGCGATTTCAAGCGGAGCGCTGGTGGGCGCTTCCCATTCAGCCGATGAGCCGGCGCCTGCCGAAAAGGCGGAGGACGCGGCAGCATCCGCAGCCTCCGGCGCTGGGAAGAAATCGCCGATCGACGTGGTGAACGGCGCAGAGAAGGGGACGCTCAAAAATCCCTTCGATTGGAAGGATCCGGAAATCGTCAAAGAAGGCCACAAGATCTACATGGGCTTGTCCTGCAACGGCTGCCACGGCGGCGGCGGTGGGGGCGGAATGTGTCCACCGCTCACGAATGAAACCTGGGTTTATGGCGGCGATGACGACACGCTGTTCCGCCTGATCGTTCTGGGCAGCAAGGACCTTCAGGCCGCGGGCTATGCGCGCAAGGGCCAGGAAGGCGTCGTGGGTCCGATGCCTCCCTACAAGGATATCGTCGACGACTCGGACAGGATTTGGAAGGCCGTCGCCTGGATCCGCTCAGTCTGGGGCGGGCGCAAGGAAAAGATCACTTGGTGAGGTAAGGAGGCAGCGGCTCGTGACTATGGCCAGTAAAGTGAAACTCGGTTCGGCGGCCGCTGTAATTCTTGTTTTCGGTTGGCTGGCGGCGACAACAGCCGTCGCCATCCCCGAAGCGCCCAGCGAGGCGCCTCCCGGCGCGCTTGTCACGAAGATCGTCTATGTCGGCAAGCGGTATCCCGAGCCGTTGCCGCTGTCGCTGCTCGACAAACCGCTCAAGGACGAGGGCGTGCAGGGGGCGCGGCTCGCGATCAAAGAAAACAACATGACCGGCCGGCTCATCGAGCAGCACTTCGAGCTCGTTGAGGTGGTGGCGAAATCGACCGAGGACGTTGTGCCGTTGGTCAAGGCTCAACTGGCCAACAGCAACGGTTTGATCGTGGCGGACCTCGAGCCATCGGACCTTTTAGCGGTGGCGGATCTGCCGGAAGCGCGGGACGCTGTTATTTTCAACACTCGGTCGAGCCGTGATGAGCTTCGGCAGGAGGAATGCCGGAGCAATATCTTCCACATCATCCCGAACTGGGCGATGCGTGCCGACGCGCTTGCGCAATACCTCTCGTGGAAGAAGTGGCGCCGCTGGTTCGTGGTGCACGGCACGACGCCGGGGGATGTGGAGTATCTGGCTGCGATCCGCCGGGCGGCCAACAAGTTCGGTGCCAAGATCGTCGAGGAGCGCTCGTACGAGTTCGATGCCGGCTCGCGGCGCACGGATTCGGGGCACCAGCAGATTCAGACGCAGATGCCGATGCTGACGCAGGGGGCGCCCGAGTATGACGTCATTTTTGTCGCCGACGCGGGCGAAGCATTTGGCGACTATCTGCTGTTTCGCACCTACGAACCGCGGCCCGTGGTGGGCTCGCAAGGATTGCAAGCCGTGGCCTGGCACCGCTCGTTCGAGCAGTATGCCGGCACGCAACTCCAGAACCGTTTCGAGAAGCAGGCCGATCGCTTCATGACGGAGCGCGATTTCACGGCTTGGCTCGGCGTCCGCGTCGTGGGCGAGGCTGTAACGCGAACAGGCCAGAACAGGATAGGGGCCGTCAAGGAGCGCATTCTTTCGCCGGAGTTCGAGGTGGCAGGCTTCAAGGGCGTCGGACTGACGTTCCGCAAGTGGGACCATCAGATGCGCCAGCCGATCCTGCTCTCGGGCCCGCGCACGCTGGTTTCGATCTCGCCGCAGGACGGGTTCCTGCATCAGAAGTTTCTCACCGACACCATGGGCTTCGACGAGCCTGAAACGAAGTGCCGGTTCGAAAAATAAGAGACTGCTACTCGGAGAGGACGACCATGAAGCGCTTTTCCGCGGCCGCAGCCTGTGCGGCGGCTGCTCTCACGCTGGCCGGCGGGCCAGCTTTCGCGGCGACGATCTTCGTTTCCAACGAGAAAGACAATACCGTCACGGTGATCGATAGCGAGACGCTCAATGTCATCAAGACGCTCGAGACGGGTGCGCGGCCGCGCGGCATGGTTCTGACGCCGGACATGAAGGAGCTGCTCATCTGCGTGGGCGATGACAATCGGCTCGACGTGGTCGACACGGAGACGCTCGAGATCGTGCGCACGCTGGACTCGGGGCCGGATCCGGAGCTGCTCGATGTGGATCCGCCGGGCGAGCGCATCTATATCGCAAACGAGGACGAAGGCTACGTGACGGTGCTCGAGCGCGAGAGCGGCAAGGTGCTGGCCGAGATCCCGGTCGGCGTCGAGCCCGAAGGTATGGCGGTCTCGCCGGACAACACGTTCACGGTGGCGACGTCCGAGCAGACCAGCATGGCGCACTTCATCGACAACAAGACGTTCAAGGTGACGGCGAACATCCTGGTCGACACGCGCCCGCGCGTTGCAGAGTTCACGCGGGACGGCAAGCTCGTGTGGGTGACTGCGGAGATCGGCGGCACGGTGGCGGTCATCGATCCCGCGACGAAGAAGATTGCCAAGAAGTTCGGGTTCGAGATTCCGGGCGTGCGGCGTGAGCTGATCCAGCCGGTCGGCGTGCGGTTCACGAAGGACGGCAAGACGGCGTTCGTGGCGCTGGGACCGGCCAATCGCGTTGCCGTCGTCGATGTGGCGACCTACAAGGTCAAGGACTACATCCTGGTCGGGCAGCGGCCGTGGCACATGGCGCTGAGCCCCGAGGGCGACAAGCTCTATGTCGCCAACGGTCTAACCAACGATATGACAATCGTCGACGTGGCGACGCTGAAGCCAGAGAAGTCGGTGCCCGTCGGCCGGCTGCCGTGGGGCGTGATCGTGAAGCCGTGAGGTTCGGCGAAACCCCGGGGGGACCGGAAGCGATATGCGGATCGCTTCCGGTCGATTTCGCGATCGTCAGTGCAGCTTGACATGCGGCTCGGTGCGGCGCGTCAAGAGCCGCGAGACCGAATCCAACGCCACCTTCCAATAGCCGTGCAGCGCCGTCTCGTGCATCTTGTAGAGCGAGCGGTACATCAGCTTGGCTACGAAGCCCTCGATGATCATCTTGCGGCCGGTGACGAAGCCCATGAGGCTGCCGACCGTCGAATAATGGCCCAGCGAGACCAGCGAGCCGAAGTCGCGATACTTGAACGGCTTCAGCGGCTCGCCGCGCAGGCGTGCTTTCATCTGCTTGACGAGGTGGGACGCTTGCTGGTGCGCCGCCTGCGCCCGTGGCGGAACGGGGTAGGTCTCGCCCGGCGGCACGAGATAGGCGCAGTCGCCGAAGGCGAAGACGTTGGGGTCGCGCGTCGTCTCGAGTGTCGGCTTGACGACGAGCTGGGTCGAGCGGCTGACCTCGAGACCATCCAGGTTTGCGAGCACGTCGGGGCCCTTGACGCCGGCCGCCCAGACCACAAGCTCGGAGCCAATGAAGTCTCCGTTGGCGAGCTTCACGCCTTCGGCGGTGACCTCGGTGACGCGTGCGCTGGTGCGGATGTCGACGTTCAGCTTCTGCAGGATCTCCGTCGTTGCCTCGGAGATCCGCGGCGGTAGCGCCGGGACGATGCGATCGGCTGCTTCGATCAGCGTGATCTTGATGTCCTTCTCGGGATCGATCTTGTCGAGACCGAAGGCCACCACGCCGCGCGCCGTGCCGTGCAGCTCGGCGGACAGCTCCGTGCCCGTTGCGCCGGCGCCGATGATAGCGACGTGCAGCTGATCGGGACGGATCGGATCAGGCTGCGTATTGGCGCGCACGCAGGCATTCAACAGACGACGGTTGAAGCGCTCGGCTTGCTCGGGCGTGTCCAGCATCATGGCGTGCTGCTTGACGCCCGGCACGCCAAAGTCGTTGGACACGCTGCCGATGGCGATGATCAGCGTGTCGTAGGGGACCCAACGGTCAGGCGTGATCTCGCGGCCGTCCTCGTCGACGGTGTGGCCGAGGTGCACGAGCTTCTTTGAGCGGTCGAGGCCGATCATCTCGCCGTAGCGGAATTTGACACCGTGCCAGTGGGCGTGCGCCTGGTACTCGACCTCGTGGCGGTCGACGTCCATGCTGCCGGCTGCGATCTCGTGAAGAAGCGGTTTCCAGATGTGGGTGCGAGAGCGGTCGACCAGCGTGATCGCAGCCTTGCGGCGGCGGAACCAGCCGTCCTTGCCGAGCTTGTTGCCGAGCCGGGTTGCGAGTTCCAGTCCGCCCGCGCCACCTCCCACGATGACGATGTGATGCAGGTCGGGCCTCGGCAGCACCAGGGGAGCCGCGCCTTCGTTTGTTGTCATGGTGTCATCAGCAACCATCTCGTGTCTCCCGCACATGATTGGCGCAGTCTTCTAGCAGGAATGGGCGGGTCGGGGCGATAGAATATCGGATAGAGCAGCCATGCGGGAACCGCTGGCGCGCGCCGAAACACGCCGCCGCTCTTGTGTTCCAGCAGGGTAACCAAGACCTTTAGCTGCGGATCTCGCCGCCGGTCGCTTTCCTGACGTCGGCGATGACCTTCTCGGCGACCGCCTCGATCTCCTTGTCGGTCAGGGTCTCGGCGCTGGGCTGCAGCGTCACCTCGATGGCGACCGATTTCTTGCCCTCGGAAGCGAGCGCGCCGCCTTCGAAGACGTCGAACACGGTCACGGCGGAGATCAGCGCCTTGTCCGAGCCGAGCGCGGCGCGGACGACGTCACCCGCATTGGCGCTCTTATCGAGGACGAACGCGAAGTCACGCCGGACGGGCAGAAGATCGGAGGCGGCAAGCGGCGCCTTGGCGCGTGACTTGCGCTTCTCTGGTGGGAGCGCCTCGAGGAACACCTCGAAGGCGACCACGGGGCCGGCGACGTCCAGCGCCGCGAGCGTGCCAGGGTGCACCTCGCCGAAGTGGGCGAGCACGGCCTTGGGGCCGAGGCGCAGCGTGCCGGAGCGGCCCGGGTGATACCAAGCCGGCGCGTCGCGCGTGATCTGCGCCTTGGTGACGTCGAGGCCGAGCGCCGCGAGGGTCGCGACGGCGTCGGCCTTGGCGTCGAAGACGGTGACGGACTCGGCCTTGCCGTCCCAGTGACGGTCGCCGCCGGAAAGATTTGCGGTGCCGGCGCGGACGCCGGCGGCCGAGAGGAATTGGTCTTCGGGGCGGTCTCCGCGATAGGCCTGGCCCAGCTCGAACAGCGCGACGTCGGCGAAGCCGCGGTTGCGGTTGCGCTCGACGGCCGTCAGCAGGCCGGGCAACAGGCTCGGCCGCATCACGGCAAGGTCCACCGAGATCGGGTTGTCCAACTCGACGAGCGACGTGCCGGCCGCAAACAGCTCTGCTTGCGGCTTCGGAAGGAACGACCACGTGACCGCTTCGACGAGGCCGCGGGCCGCGAGCACGCGCCGGGCGCGGCGCGCGCGTTTCTGCGTATCGGTCAGCACGCGGCGCGCGACGCCGCTCGTGCGCGGCAGGGCGGTTGCCGGGATGCGATCGATGCCGGTGATGCGGACGACCTCCTCGACGAGGTCTGCGGGGCCATGGATGTCCGGGCGCCAGGACGGCGGCGTGACCTCGATCACGTTGCCGTCGCCGACGAGCACGCAACCGAGCGTCTCGAGGATGGTCGTGATGTCCTTGGCGGGAAGCGAGAGGCCGGAGAGCTTCTCGACGCGGTTGAGATCGAACACGATGGCGCGTCGCGTGTCGGGGACCTTGCCGGCGACGGTGGCCTTCGACGGCTTGCCGCCGCAGAGCTTCAGGATCATCTGTGTCGCAAGATCAAGGCCCGGAAGCACGCTCTCGGGATCGACGCCACGCTCGAAGCGGTAGCGCGCGTCGGTGACGAGGCCTGTCTTGCGGCCGGTGGCGGCCGTACGCACGGGATCGAAGTAGGCGCTCTCGATCAACACGTTCTTGGTGGCGTCGGTGGAGCCTGAGGCATCGCCCCCGATGATGCCGCCGAGGCCGAGCGGGCCGCTGTCGTCGGCGATCACGCACATCGTGTCGTCGACGACGTGTTCCCTGTCGTCGAGGCCGAGGAATGTCTCACCGGCCTTGCCGAGGCGCGCGCGTACGGCACCCTTGAGCTTGTCGACATCGTAGACGTGCAGCGGGCGGCCGCGATCCTGGCTGATGTAGTTCGTAACGTCGACGAGGGCGTTGATGGGCCTCAGGCCAACGGCGCGCAGGCGGTTCTGCAGCCAATCGGGCGATGGGCCGTTGCTGACGCCTTTGATGAGGCGGCCGGCAAACACCGGGCAGGCATCCTTGGCGCTCTTTGGGAACTCGAGCTTGATGGCCACGGGATTGTCGAAGGCGCCTTCGACGCCTGAGATGGCCTTCTCGGGCTTCAGCGTGCCGATACCGGCCGCGGCGAGATCGCGCGCAATGCCTCTGACGCCCGTGCAGTCGGGCCGGTTCGGCGTCAGCTTGACCTCGAATACGGGATCGTTGAGGCCGACGGCGTTGATGTAGGCGTCGCCGACACGCTCGGCCAGCTCCTCGGGCAACTCGATGATGCCCGCGCTATCGTCGGACAGCTCGAGCTCGGCTGCCGAGCACATCATGCCGTTCGAGACGACGCCGCGCACGGGCTTTTTCTCGAGCGTGATGCCGGAGCCTGGAATGAAAGTGCCGAGCGGGGCGAACACGCCGACGAGGCCGGTGCGCGCATTGGGGGCGCCACAGACGACCTCGAGCGGGGGCTTGCCCTTTTCGACCTCGACCATGACGATCTGCAGCTTGTCGGCGTTGGGATGCCGCTTTGCATCGACGATGCGCGCGACACGGAATGCGCCGAGCTTGGCGGCCGGATCCTCGACGCTTTCGACCTCGAGGCCGATGGCCGACAGCTTGGTTACGATCTCGTCGACCGGTGCGGTCGTCTTGAGATGGTCCTTGAGCCAGGACAGCGTGAATTTCATGGGATGCTCCTCAGCTCGAGAGGCCGCCGGCGAGGGTCGGCACGTCGAGCACGGAAAAGCCGTAGTGGCGCAGCCAGCGCAGGTCTGCGGAGAAGAAGGCGCGCAGATCCGGCACACCGTATTTCAGCATCGTAAGGCGGTCGAGGCCCATGCCGAAGGCGAAGCCCTGGTAGCGCTCGGGGTCGAGGCCGCAGTTGCGGAGCACGTTCGGGTGCACCATGCCGCAGCCAAGGATCTCGAGCCACTGTCCCGGCTTGCCAATGGCCTCGGCGCCGATGTCGACCTCCATCGAGGGCTCGGTGAAGGGGAAGTGCGAAGCGCGGAAGCGCATCTTCACGTCCGAGACTTCGAAGAACGCCTTGCAGAATTCCTCGAGCACCCATTTCAGGTGGCCCATATGAGTGGTCTCGTCGATGACGAGGCCCTCGATCTGGTGGAACATCGGCGTGTGCGTCTGGTCGCTGTCGCAGCGGTAGACGCGGCCCGGCGCGATGATGCGGATCGGCGGCTTGCGGCTTTCCATGGTGCGGATCTGCACGGGGCTCGTGTGCGTGCGCAGCACCAGCCGCGAGCCGTCGGGCTTCGGCGGGAAGTAGAAGGTGTCGTGCTCCTGGCGCGCGGGATGCTCCGGCGGGATGTTGAGCTTGCCGAAATTCATCTCGTCGGTTTCGATGTCCGGTCCTTCGGCGACGTCGAAACCGAGATCGGCGAAGATCTCGACGCACTCGTCGAACACCTGGCTCACCGGATGGATGCGGCCGAGCGCTTCCGGCCCCGGCCGCACGGGCAGCGTGACGTCGGCGCGCTCACTTGCGAGGCGCGCTTCCAGCGCAGTCGCCTCGAGATCGGCGCGACGCGCCTCCAGTGACTGTGCGACGGCATCTTTGACGGCGTTGGTGGCCGCGCCGAAAGCCTTGCGCTCGTCAGGCGGCAACTTGCCGAGCTTGGCCATCTGCTCGGCAATGCGCCCCTTCTTGCCGAGCGCCGCGACGCGGACGGCCTCGATGGCCGCGAGGTCGCCAGCGTTTGCGATCTCGGCCAGCAACTCGGCCTTCAGCGTTTCGAGTTCGGATGTGCCAGACATCACGCGCCTCATTTCATCGCTTCATACGATCTCAGGGTGTCATCCCGGACATCGCGCGGCCAAGGCGTTCGAGCTTGGAGGTGAAGTCAAGTGCGATGTGCTGGCCCGCACGATGGGCTGGGATCCAGGGCAGCCGCGCCAGTCCGTGGCGAGCCCTGAACCCCGGCGTGGCGCACACGTGCGCCGCGGCCGGGATGACAGGAAGAAGGGCTTAAGCCGCGGCCTTGCCGGCAGCAGCGGAAGCCTGATCGACGAGCGCCTTGAACGCAGCCGCGTCATGCACGGCGAGGTCTGCCAGCACCTTGCGATCGATCTCGATCCCGGCCTTCGAGAGGCCGAAGATAAATCGGCCGTAGGTCAGGCCGTGCTCGCGGGTGGCGGCATTGATGCGCTGGATCCAGAGCGCGCGGAACGTGCGTTTCTTGCGCTTGCGGTCGCGATAGCCGTACTGCAGAGCCTTCTCGACGGCCTGCTTGGCGATGCGGATCGTATTCTTGCGGCGGCCATAATAGCCCTTGGCGGCCTTCAGAACCTTTTTGTGCTTGGCGTGGGCGGTTACACCGCGCTTTACGCGTGCCATGGGTTTGCTTCCTTAGATGACGGAACAAAGGGGTAGGCTGGGCTCGAAAGACGAGCTCAGCGGGCGTAGGGCATGTATTTCTTGACGATCTTGGCGTCGCTGTCGTTGAGCACCATGGTGCCCCGCGCGTCGCGAATGAACTTCGCGTGACGCTTGATCATGCCGTGCCGCTTACCCTGGGCCGCGGCCTTAACCTTGCCTGTGCCCGTCATCTTGAAGCGCTTTTTGGCGCCGCTCTTGGTCTTCAACTTGGGCATTTTGCTCTCCTTCATATGGAAGCGGTCCCGCATGCCCGGCCTGAACGGCGGGCGGCCCCACGGCTCACCACGCCCGGAAGGCGCGGGAGAAAGGGCTGCTTTTTGCGGAATCCGCGGATCGTCAAAAGCATGAAAGCCGCCACGGCATGCCCCGCCGGGCGGCTCCGCGGCGACTTATACGGGTGGGCCTTTCCTTTTGCAATACGGAGGTTTCGCCGTTCTACCGGAGCATCCCGCGAGGAACGGCTTGCCGTTTCAGAAATCCTGTAATGACGACAAAACTTTAGGGGCGTTGCTTAGCGTAATCTCTGGAATGCTTAAGCTTGCGGTTGCATAAAATATGACAGTTACAGCATGGAGATGGGTAGTCCATGCAGGGGGTGGAAACTTACCGGCGCGCGATCATTATTTGCTCGTGCCGTTCAATTTCTAGTACTCATGGTGGACCGGTGATCGTAGTCTTCGAACCCGGTACAACATCTTGCCTTTATAGAAAAGGCGGGCCATATAGGGCCATCGAACACGCCTTGGTTCACTCTGCGACAGCGGGCCACGCTGAAACTGGAAGTCTCCATCGCGCGATTTGATGACATCTCCGGTCATCGGGTCCGGAGATATGACTTGCTTTGGAGGCACTATAATGGCGAACGGCACGGTAAAGTGGTTCAACGGTCAGAAGGGGTACGGATTCATTCAGCCCGAAGAAGGTGGTGCTGATGTGTTCGTGCACATTTCGGCCGTGGAGCGCGCCGGTCTGCAAACCCTTCGTGAGGGACAGAAGATCGCTTACGAGACTGAGCGTGGGCGCAACGGCAAGATCGCTGCCGTCAACCTGCGTCCGCTCTGAGCCAAGACAGAGTTTTTCAGGAACGGGGAGCGGAACGTTCTGCTCCCCGTTTATCTTTGCATTCGCCGGTTGATCGGCTCTGCCGCGATCCTGGCCAGCCAAGGAGTATGAATTGGCGAAGGAAGAGATGCTCGAGTTCGAAGGCGTGGTGGAGGAGGTTCTGCCGGACGCCCGCTGCCGCGTGAAGCTCGACAATGGACATGAAGTCATCGCCTATACGTCCGGGCGCATGAAGAAGAACCGCATCCGTATTCTGGCCGGCGATAAGGTCACCGTCGAAATGACGCCCTATGACCTTACGAAAGGCCGCATCAACTTCCGTCACAAGGACACGCGCTCTGGCCCGCCGCCGTCCTCGGTCGGTCCCGGCGGTGGTCCGCGCCGCCCGCGCTAAGGCGCTTCGCGAACAGGGCGCCGGCACTCTGAGTGCCCGCGCCGCTCGAGACGTTTTTTATCTGATCTTCAGAAGGGGTTGGTCGAGGCAAGACATCGTCTTGCGTCGACCTCTCCGGCCCTAGGCCGGAGCAGGCAACGCATTGCCGGTATCAGGGGTATGCGAAGCCGAAACGGAAGCGCGTAAGCTTGCCGTGCTGGAATTCATACTCTGCGTAGTAGACGGGATATCCGAAGGCCTTGAGCTCCGGGTCCTTGTCGGCGTTCGCGATCTCGTACTCGAAGAACAGCTCGTTGCCGGTCTTCTGATGCGTCTTGAAGCAGGTCCCGAAGCGGGACTGCACGTCGCGCACGCTCATGCCGAGCTCAATGCCTTGCCCGGTTCTGAATTTTTCGATCGGCAGGTCGGGTAGCGTCAGGGCCTCGGTGCTCGCTTCGCGTACCTCGACTTCGGCGTACTCGTCGTCGTCAGCACCATAGTGAGAAAACAGGACCAGCTCCTCGGCGCCGTTCGTCGAGACAAAGCGTGCGTGTGGGAGATCGTCCTCGCTCTCTTCGATCTTCGCGTTGGCGCCGACTACCTTGATGGCGCTGTCGCGGTTGGTCAGGACGATGCCGCTGATCGAGGTGTCGGGGTTTTTCATCCGACATTTGGCTGCGGTTTCTCCGGTGAAGCCGCAGCCCAGAATAAGGATTGGAAGGGCCCAGCTGATCCATGAACGCAATGGCATCAACAGCCTGATCTCGCCGTACGCCCGAGCGCATTGCGGACACACATGCTGATCCGCTTGCGCCTTTCAAGGCAGGTCTTCCCGGAAGGCTCTAGAGCATAGCCAATTCCGACTCGGTCGCCAGTCCAAATTCCCATCCCAACCTTACGAATGACGTAAGGCCTATTTGATCGAATGGAATGCTGGACTTAGACGGCGCGGGCGCGGCCCATTTGAATGCGTCGGATAGCGTTCTCGTCGCGCTGGCGCGTCAGCGCGAGGGCGCTCTCGATATTCGCGAGAAACAGCTTAGCCGCGGCTTCCCAGGTGAACGCCAGCGCCGCCTGACGGACCCGGGCGCGGTCGAGGCTTTGTGCGGAAACAGCCGCGGCGCCCAGGTCGTCCGACAGGATGCCGGAAATGCCGGGGGCTATCAGATCCTTGGGACCGATCGCGGGGAAGGCGGCCACCGGCACGCCACAGGCCATGGCCTCGAGCATGACCATGCCGAACGTGTCCGTTAGGCTCGGGAACACGAAGACGTCGGCGGAGGCGTAGCAATCGGCGAGGTCCTGGCCTTCGCGGACGCCTGTGAAAACAACTTGCGGATAGCGCGCTTCGAGTTCGGCGAGCTGTGGACCGTCGCCGACCACAACCTTGGTGCCCGGAATATCGAGGCGCAGAAAGGCCTCGATATTCTTTTCGATCGCGACGCGGCCCGCGTAGAGGAAAACCTGGCCGTTGCCGAAGAGGCGCGCGGGGCGCGGGCGGAATAGCTCCGTATCGACCCCGCGGGTCCAGGGCAGGATGCGGTCGAAGCCGCGCTGGTCGAGGTCGGCCGCCAAGCTCTTGGTTGCGACCATCACGCCGGCGCTCGGCGCGTGAAAGTGCCGTTGCGCGGCGTAGACCCAACGCTCGGGGATGGGCCAGCGGGCGCTCACGTAGTCGGCAAACCGCGTGTGGAAGCTGGTGGTGAAGGGCAGGGCACGGCGCCGGCAGTAGGCGCGGACCATCCAGCCGACAGGTCCCTCGGTTGCGATGTGGATGGCCTCCGCCCGCGCTTCGTCGATCAGGGTTGCGCAGCGTTTGCGGTCAGGGATGGCGAGGCCGATCTCGGGATAGCTCGGGCACGGCACGCAGCGGAAGTTTTCCGGGCCGAGTACGATCAGCTCGCATTCCAGCCGGCGCAACTCGAGCGCGAGACGCTGGTAGGTCCGCACGACGCCGTTGATCTGAGGAGCCCACGCATCGGTTGCGAGGAGTAGCCGCATTACGCCGCCTGAAGGGCCGGATCCGGGAGGGACTGTGCTTCGCGCTCGCGCAAGACGTCATGCCAGCGGATCAGCTCCAGCTCTCCTGACGGGCCTTCTCCGATCGCCGTGCAGCTCTCAACCCAATCTCCGGTGTTGATGTAATGCACGCCGTCGATGTCTCGGCTCGCCGCGTGATGGATGTGGCCGCAGATGACGCCGTCCACGTCGTGACGGCGGGCTTCCTCGGCGAGGTTCTTCTCGAACTCTCCGATGAAGCTTACCGCCGTCTTCACGCGATGCTTCAGGTATGCCGAGAGCGACCAGTAGCCGAGGCCCAGGCGGCGGCGGATGAAGTTCAGTGGCCAGTTCGACCACAGGGCCAACTCGTAGCCGCGGTCTCCGAGGAAAGCGAGCCAGCGGGCGTAGCGCACGACCACGTCGTACTCGTCGCCGTGAAGGACGATGAAGCGGCGCCCGTCGGCTGTCGTGTGCATCGCCTGGCGTTCGATCTCGATGCCGCCGAAGTGCATGCCCGCGTAATCGCGGATGCCTTCGTCGTGGTTGCCCGGGATGTAGATGATGCGGGTGCCCTTGCGCGCCTTGCGCAGCAGCTTCTGGAGCACGTCGTTGTGGGTCTGCGGCCAGACCGCGCCGCGCTTGATGCGCCAGAAATCAAGGATGTCGCCTACGAGGTAGATGGTTTCCGCCTCGGTGTGCTTCAGAAAGTCGAGCAGCATATCGGCCTGGGACGCGCGTGTGCCGAGATGCACGTCAGAGATGAACAACGTCCGGTAGAAGCGCTCAGTCCCCATGCTCCCCTCCGCATTTGAGCGGGTCATGGGCCCCTTACACGGGATTTGCATTTCAGGAGTATGACAGTCCGAACGCCGACGGGGGTGCGCCGTTGCCGCGGTGCAACGAGTTGGCAGTCTTAGTAAATGCGCACGGGAAAGTAGCGCTCGACCAGCTCTTGGAAGCGGCCGCTCTGGCGCACGCGTTTCAGGGCTGTGTTGATGAGCGACTTGATCTGCGGGTCGTTGCGCGGCAGCGCCACCGCGAGGCCGTCGCCGAAGTATTTGGGCTCGAGGAAAGCATCGCCGCGGAACTCGCAGCACTGGCGCGAGAGCGATCCATTGAGCCAGAACGCGAGGCTGATGGCGTCATCGAAGACGAGGTCTACTTTGGCCTGCTGCAGCGCCTCGCGGGCGAGCTCCGGGTTCTCGAACAACACGATACGGCTGTCGCGGTAGAACGCCTTGACGAAGGCCTCGTGCGCCGTGCCCTTGGCGACGCCGATGGTCACTCCGTCCAACTCGTCGGGTGTGGTCGCGTGCTCGGCATCGCCCTTGCGGGCGGCAAAGCGGCCCGGCGTGTAGAAGTAGCTGTCGGAGAAGTCGACCTCGGCAAGGCTCGTTGCGGATACGCGGTGCGCGGCGATCACGGCGTCGGCGTCGCCGCGCCTGAGCCCAATCAGAAGTTCCTCCCAGGGGCGCACCTTGATGTCGCAGGCCGCTCCTGCCTCGAGGCAGATGGCGCGCGCGAGATCGACATTGAAGCCCGAGAGCACGCCTTCGTCGTCGTAATAATTGAAAGGCGGGAACTCGCTTTCGGTCAGGAAGCGGATGACGAAGCGCCGTGGTTCGGATGGCGCGGCCGCAATCGCATCGCTTTCCTGGGCCGAGGCTTGGAAGCTCAGTCCGGCCAGGAGACAGACACCGAAGACGGCCGCGAGCGCGCATACGAGGATGCGGCTGCCGGGCAGGCTGCGTGCTGCGGTGCGGGAGTGGATGCGAGGGATCATCATGTGATGGGCGGCGTCCGCGGTATGGATCAGAATCCTATTTAACATCGGAACCAATATGGCAAGATCATCCGCGGCGGGAGCTGTGTGAAAAGCTCCCTTCGGCGGAGCCTGATCGATCGGCAGGCGCGTTTCGCCGCGCGCAGGCCTCTCGAGGCGGCTCCGGGGGATAGCCGCGGGCGGATCGTGCCCGGGGGGAGGCGCTGGGGGGCATTTTCAAGGTGTCTGAGCGACTTGACGGCCGTGTCGAAGCGGCGCGCCAGGCCACGGGGCTGCGTGCGATGCTGGCGTGGTCCCGCAGCCGACAGGTTGGCTTGTGGCGGGCCCCGGCGCGTCCGACGCTGCGTAAGGTTCCTTCTCCCTCGCCATCGGAACGGGGTGGCGCTGACATCGATCAGGCTGCCATCGGCTTGCGCCGTCTGCGGCCGGACCTTTCGGCGGGCGAACCCACATGGGCGTGGCAGAAGTGGACGCTCGTTTCCCTGCTGGTTGCGCTGGGGGGTGCCGGCGTCGCAGTACCGCAACATGCCCTGTTCGTGCTGGTGGCCGTTCTGGTGCTGCCGTTTTCTTGCGTGGTGGCGCTGCGCTCGGCGGCCTTGTGGTTCACGGCGGCCGACAAGCGCCGTGGTGCGAGCGCCGGTTCAGTCGTCCTCATCGCCGAGGCCGAGCTGCCGCGGTATTCGCTTCTCGTTCCCCTCTACGATGAGGCCGACGTCGTCCCAGATCTCGTCGCGGCGCTGAGCGCAATCGATTATCCGCGCGATCGGCTCGAAGTGTTTTTGATCGTCGAGGCGGCGGATCTTGCGACACGTCGGGCCGTGTCGGCGGTGACACTGCCGTCTTTCATGACGGTTGTGATTGTGCCCGACGGCAATCCGCGCACCAAGCCGCGCGCACTCAACTTCGCGCTTCACTGCGCAACCGGGGATGTCGTCGTCGTTTACGATGCGGAGGATGTGCCGGAGCCGGACCAGTTGCGGCGGGCGGCCGGGTTGCTCGCCGCGAGCCCGCGAATTGGCTGCGTGCAAGCGCGTCTCAATGTGCTCAATGCCGACGAGACTTGGCTCACGCGACAATTCGCGATCGAGTACACGGCGCTGTTCGATTGCCTGCTGCCGACGTTCGAGCGGCTGGGTCTGCCCGTACCTCTTGGTGGAACCTCCAATCATTTCCCCCGCGCCGTGCTCGAAAAAGTCGGCGCCTGGGACCCTTACAACGTCACGGAGGATGCCGATCTCGGCATTCGGCTGGCGCGCTTCGGTCTCGATGTGAAAGTTGTCGCCTCGACGACCTGGGAAGAGGCGCCAGACAACTTTTCGAGCTGGCGCAACCAGCGGACACGGTGGCTCAAGGGCTGGATGCAGACGTATCTCGTTCATATGCGCCGGCCGCTCGAAACGGCGCGGGACCTCGGCTGGGCGCGCTTCTTCGGATTTCAGGTGCTGATGGGCGGGCTCATCCTCTCGGCCTTGGTCCATCCCTGGTTCTATGTGGCGGCAGCGGTCGAGGTGGCGTTCGGGCCGCTGCAAACGCTGCATCACCATGCGCTCTCGGACGTCATCACCGCGCTTGGGCTGGTCAATCTGGTGCTCGGTTATGTGACGGGTGTCGCGCTTGGTTGGGCGGCGGTCGTCGGGCGCGGCCGGTGGAAACTTGCGGTGTGGGCACTCACCATGCCGATCTATTGGCTTTTCATTTCGTTCGCTGCCTATCGCGCGCTCCTCCAACTCGCGAGTGCGCCCTACAAGTGGGAAAAGACCCGGCATCGGCCGCGAGCCGCCTTCATCGGCCAAGCTTCTGCGGCGGCGGGCACTGGCGAGCCATCCGGACAGATCAAAGTTTAACGAAGTCTTGAACGGCCCTTTGAGGTGTTTCCCTTAGCTTTGTCCGGTGGGCTCAGGTGAGCCTGGTCTCCAAGGACGCGTTTCCATGGGTACCTTGAGTGCTGTTCTGCTGTTCGTGATCGCGCATATCGTGGCCTGGTCTGCACTGGGCGGCGGCTGGCGCGGTGCGGCGCGAGCGCCGTTTGCCGTGTTCCTCCCGGCGCTCGCCCTTCTCCTGCTCAATGCGGTGGTGACCGATTCCTTCGAGAGCCTCGGTGCCACGGTCATGACGCTCGTGACTTGGGAGATGCTCTATCTCTTCCTGTATGTTTGCTTGAGGCTGATCTCGCGGCCCATTACAGCCCGTCAAGCCCTGCCGCGCAGATAGCCGACATGTCCGCTGGACACCTCGCGCAGACGCTCGAGGTGGTCGAGCATCTCGCGTGCGTGCAGCGGGAAACCCGTCATGCGGACGTGGTCCTCGTCGAGGGCGGCCAAGGAGGGCATCACATCCTCCGCCGATTTGTGCAGCATGACGATGGTTGCCACACATGAGCGGCTCATGTTGCGCGGGACCTTGGGGAAGACACGCGATAGCAGGTTCTTGGCGCCGTTCGAAAGGTAGCTGGACAGGCGGCCAAAGATGGAAATCAGGCGGATGACCGGCGTTTCCTCGAAGCGGTAGCCGCGCGTTTCCATCCACTCGAAGAACTTGGTCATGATCATGTCCTGGCGACGCAGAACGGGCGTCACCCGGTAGTCGCGCCATTCGGCGATGAGGTCGAAGCGGGTGTCGAGGTCGATGTCACCCGGAGCGAAGCTTTCCTTGGCGCGCACGCCGACAGCCTGCAGAAAGGCCTTGTTGTTGCGATGGTCGAAGCGCGTCTTGAAGGCCGGGAGCTGGAGCGCGCCGTCCGTTGCATCGGCGTAAGCCTGCGCGACGAGCTTGGCGCAGAAGAGCTTGCGGCGGCCCCTTAGGCGCATCGTGAAATCGTACGGGATATGGGAGGCAAAGCCCGTTTTGCTCGCGAGAACCCGTTCGTAAGCGAGCTTGGCAGCCTGGGCAGCCAGCGCGGGGTTCGGATGGCGGTAGAGGACCATGCGGCCGACGTTGTGATCGAGCACGGACTCCAATGTCGTGAGAATGGAGCCTTCCTCGATCAGGGCCTCGACCACCCAATGCTTGCCCGCGTTGTCAATGTAGATGATGGCGATATGGCTGAACTGGCTGTCGACGTCGCCGATGCGGGCGATAGCAGCGCTGTTGTGTGCGCTGCCGCGCATCAAGAGCAGGTCGCCGGAGCGAAACGGAATGTTCTCGCCAGCGTCGAAGGCGGGGTGCACGAGCGTGTTCCATGACCGGCCCGTAAAGGCGCGCCTCGTGGACTGACCTTTCTCGAGCCTTTCGTTGTCGGCGGCGATCTCGCCCAGCATGTCTTCCGCGTAACGTGCGATGCGGAACACGTCTCGCAATGCACCCTGAGCAGGGCGGTTGAAGATCCCCTGCACTTGCCAAGCCGGGATGCGGTCGCGCAGGCGCATGCGCGCCTTGAAAAGCGTGCGCAAGAGCTGTGGCGCGGCCTGAGTCACCGCGGCACGGTCCAACTCGGCCGGATCGGTCTCGTTTATGATCTGATAGAGGGAGCGCAGAGCCGTCTCGAGCTCTTCGGCGGTCTCAAACTGCCGGCTGGCGACTGCGGTGACCTCCGCCAAGCGGTCTTCGAGTCCACTCACGACCGATCGCTGCACGGCTGCCAACTCCTACCCGTTCTCGTACTGCCTTCTACGACAGTCCCCTCTGTCGAAAAATGCTCAGCGTCTCCTTAACGCCGGCCGCTCCGACACACGGACATTCTGACGCTGCCAAGCCCATTTTGCACGAGCTTGGCGGCGCCATGATGGGCTCTTTGAGTTCGATTGATAGGGTGAGACGCGGGGATGGTAAAGGCACGGAGCCGCGTTCAAGCGCCGGGCGCGGTCGATCTTTTGTCCCTAGGAACCTCTGCGCAACGCTGAGAGCAGCTCCGGCGTCGGATAGGCGTCGGCAGGCAGCTTCAGCCTGATCTGCATCTCTTTGATGGCCTGGCGGCTCTTCAAGCCGATCAGGCCATCAATCTCGCCGACGTCGAAGCCGCGGGCGGTCAGGAGGCGCTGCAACTCCTTGGCCTCTTCAATGCTCAGCACCGGGATGCCTTCACGGCCGCGGAGCATGGCCGGGGCGCCGTCGATGCGGGTCGCGAGGTAAGCGGCGGTGACAGCGTAGTTCAGCGACTGGTTCCACTGCAGGTACACCTCGAAATTCGGGAAGGCTAGGAAGGCAGGCCCGAAGCGCCCCATCGGCAGCAGGAGCGAAGCCGGCATGTCGTCGGTCTCGAGCGCGCTGCCGTCAGACTTGGTCACGCCCCAGGCGGCCCACTTGGAGCGCGGGTGCTTGATGGTCAGGTCGGACTGGTCCCATTGAAGGTTGCTTGGGACGCGGACCTCTTCAATCCACGGCTCGTTGGGTCGCCAGCCGAGATGAGACATGTAGTTGGCCGTGGTGCCGATGATGTCGGTGGGACTGGCAAACAGGTCGGGGCGGCCGTCGCCGTCGTAGTCGATGGCGTGCTCGAGATAGCGGGTCGGGAGGAACTGGGTCTGGCCGATCTCGCCGGCCCAGGAGCCGATCATCGTCTGCGGGGTCATGTCGCCCCGCTCGATGATGCGCAGGGCTGCCTTCAGCTCGTCACGGAACATGGGGCCACGACGGCAATCGTACGCCAATGTCACGAGCGAGCGCATGATGGGTAGCTTGCCCATGCCGGCGCCGAAGTCGCTCTCAAGCGCCCAGAAGCCGGTGATCACGGCCGGGTGGACGCCGAATTCCTTCGTGGCGCGGTCGAAGGCAGCCTGATTTCTCTTGATCTGGGCGCGGCCGTTAGTCACTCGATTGGGCGTGGCCAGCTTGGCCGAAAAGTCGAGGAAGCTCTGGGCAAAGAAGCCCTGGCGGCGGTCGCGGGAGATCACGCTCTGATCGGGTGTCATGCCGGCGAGGGTGCGGTCGATGACACGCTGGCTGATGCCTTCTGCGGCTGCTTCGCGTTTGAAGTCGCGCAGCCAGGATTCGTAGGTCCACGTGGTCTTGCAGTTGCGGGGTGCGGGCGGGGGCGGCAGGCCCTTCGTCGAGACACGCGTGGCTGTCGCAGGCGCTTGCTGCGTCGGGGGGGCCTGTACTGCGGTCGCGGTGGCTGCAGGCTGCGTCGGCTCGGCGGACGGCGTTTCGGCCGGTGGGGCCACAGGTGTTGCCATTTCTTCGGGAGCGGGTGCCTTTTTCTTTTGGGCCGGCTTGGCTTTCGGCGCGTCGTCCATGGGACCAAACTGGATGGCGCCGGCGCTCGCCGGATGTGAGTGTGTGGCGGCGGCAAAGCTGGCCAAGGCCGCGAACGCAAAGAGTGAAGCAAAGCGCATTCGATTTATCCCGTTTCGGTCCCAAAGGGCACTCATGCCGAGGCATGTGGCGCCGTCAAGACGACGGACGGCCAAAGGTTTCTTTGTTTGTTGGCCCTTACCGATGCCTACCGAGGCATCGGTACAAATATTAGAATGATTCCAGATTGATAGGTGGCCGTTTTTCGTTTGCGCGGTTTAAGGCCGCTCCGGGTCGCCTTGCAACGCCCTTTTGCCTTTCCGAGCGAGGTGATAAGCACGCGCGCATGACCGATATTTCGCTGATCCGAAACTTTTCCATCATCGCGCACATCGACCACGGCAAGTCCACCTTGTCGGACCGGATGATCCAGATTTGCGGCAACGTCACCAACCGCGAGATGAAGGAGCAAATCCTCGACTCGATGGACATCGAGCGCGAGCGCGGCATCACCATCAAGGCGCAGACCGTGCGCCTCGACTATAAGCACACGGACGGCAAGACCTATCAGTTGAACCTGATGGATACGCCCGGGCACGTGGACTTTGCCTATGAAGTCTCGCGGAGCTTGGCCGCCTGCGAGGGCGCCATCCTGGTGGTGGACGCGAGCCAGGGCGTCGAAGCGCAGACGCTGGCCAACGTCTATCAGGCCCTCGACAACAACCTCGAGATTTTGCCGGTGCTCAACAAGGTGGACCTGCCGTCCGCCGACGAGGACCGGGTCAAGAAACAGATCGAGGACGTGATCGGACTCGACGCGTCTGATGCGATTGGCGTGTCTGCCAAGACGGGTCTCAACGTGGAGGCCGTGCTGGCGGCCATCGTCGAGCGGCTGCCGCCACCTAAGGGTGATGCTTCGAAGCCGCTCAAGGCCATGCTGATCGACAGCTGGTATGATGCCTATCTCGGCGTCATCGTGTTGGTACGCATTATCGACGGCACGCTGAAGCGCGGCCAGAAGGTCACGATGATGGCCACGGGCGGCAGTTATCAGATCGAACGCGTCGGCATTTTCCGGCCGAAGCAGGAGATGCTGCCGGAGATCGGGCCGGGCGAGGTCGGCTTCTTCACGGCTGCGATCAAGGAGGTCGCGGATACGCGTGTCGGCGACACGATCACGGATGAGAAGAATCCGACGGCAGAGCCTCTACCGGGCTTCAAGCCGGCGCAGCCGGTGGTGTTCTGCGGTCTGTTTCCTGTCGATGCGGCGGACTTCGAGGACCTGCGCGATGCCATGGGGCGTTTGCGCCTGAACGACGCGAGCTTCTCGTTCGAGGCGGAAAGCTCGGCGGCGCTGGGCTTCGGTTTCCGCTGCGGGTTCCTCGGGCTTTTGCATCTGGAGATCATCACCGAGCGGCTTGAGCGCGAGTTCAACCTCGACCTGATCACGACGGCGCCGTCGGTCATCTACCATCTGCACATGACGGACGGCTCTGTCATCGAGCTGCACAATCCGGCTGACATGCCCGATGTTGTCCGCATCGATCACATCGAGGAGCCGTGGATCGAGGCGACCATTCTGGTGCCGGACGACTATCTGGGTGCCGTGCTGAAGCTATGTCAGGACCGGCGCGGACGGCAGAAGCAGCTCACGTATGTGGGCACGCGGGCCATGCTCGTCTACGAGCTGCCGCTCAACGAAGTGGTGTTCGATTTCTACGACCGACTGAAGTCTGTTTCGCGCGGGTATGCCTCTTTCGACTACCAGATCAAGGGTTACGAGGAGAACGATCTCGTCAAGCTTTCGATCCTGGTCAATGACGAGCCCGTGGACGCGCTGTCGATGATCGTGCACCGGACGCGTGCCGAAAGCCGCGGGCGGGCCATGTGCGAAAAGCTTAAGGAGCTGATCCGCCCCCACCTGTTCAAGATTCCGATCCAAGCGGCCATCGGCGGCAAGGTCATCGCGCGCGAGACGATCAGTGCGCTCAGGAAAGACGTGATCGCCAAGTGTTACGGTGGCGATATCACGCGCAAGCGCAAGCTCCTCGACAAGCAGAAAGCCGGCAAGAAGAAGATGCGCGAGTTCGGCAAGGTCGAGATTCCGCAGGAGGCGTTCATTGCCGCGCTCAAGATGGACGAGAACTGAGTTGATCAATATCAATGTTGAAGGTTCGTGACAGACCTTAGATGGCAAGCGAGCACGCTAGGCAGGAGATGCAGCGATGCCGGGAGCCAAGGACGAGGAGGTTTTCCGAACGGCGGTTCGCCATTGGAGCGACGGAAACTTTTCCGGAGTGCTTGCCCTCCTGGCCGACAACATCGTCCACAACGTCAACGTCGATGCGCTGCAGATTCCCTGGGTGTCGAGCGCCGTCGGTAAGCCTGAGGTTTCCGCCAGGCTGAAGCTCATCGCCGATACGTTCATCATCAATGCATTTATTGTCGAAAGCCTCGTCCGTGAGCGCGACGAGATCCGCGCCAGCGTGCTTGGATATCACCGACATCGGAAAACGGGCGAGCGGTTGGATGTGAAGGTGAGATTTCGCGTCCGCGTGCGTGATGGCCTAATCGTCCGGATCGATGAGTTTCTTGATGCCGCTTACGTCGGGGCGTTCGAGCGCTTCGTGCGCTATCTTGAGCAGTCTGCGCAGGAGGCGGGCCTCAGCTTGCCTTGAAGGCCCGACGTCAGGACAGTTCCATGATGGCCTTGAGCTCGGCTGCCGACATCACGTGGCAGTAGATCATATTGATGATCTCGAGCTCTTTCTGATGCAGCTCATCGCTGCCGGCCGCGCAGCAATCCTCGACGACAATGACGTTGAAGCTTTCGTCCGCCAGGCTGCGCACGGTGGAGGAGACGCATTGGTCGGTGAAGATTCCGCAGCAAATCACTGTCTTGATGCCGAGGTTGGTCAGGATCAGGCGTAGGTTCGTGCCGGTCAGCGCGCTGTCGGTGGTTTTCGTCACTACGATTTCGTCGCCTTGTGGTGCGAGCGCGTCGGGGATTTGCGAGGGCCATTCGTCTTTCGGCAGCAGCAGATTGTTCCAGCCCGGCATTTTCTGCGAGAGGGAGCGGTCGCGACCATCCTTGGTGTGGCAGGCGATGCGCGCGAACAGGCATTCGACGCCGTGCGTGCGAAAGGTGCTTAGAAGGTCCTGAGTGCGCGGGATCACGGTTGCGTGCATGCGCTCGTGAAAGGGAGTCCAGGCGTCGTAGTCGGACTGTTCCGCAGGTGAGAGCGAGGCCCGATCGGGGCGGGCGAGATAGACGTTCTGGACGTCGATGACGAGAAGCGCGGTGTGGGCTTTGTCGAGGTCGGGATCATCCGGTTCCGGTGCGCCGCGGTAGTAGATCGATCGGTACGCCGTCTTCCAGCTCATGACCAGCATCCCCCGTCGTTTCCGGGATATTAGAGGAGCGGCGGGGCAGGGCGAATGGCGCAATTCGTCATATGAAAAAGCCCCGGCGGGTTGCGCCGGGGCTTTCGATTGTCAGCGGTGGTCGTGGCCGCGGTGATCTCGACGGTCATCGCGTCGGTCGTCACGACGATCGTCGCGCCGGTCGCGGTTCGGACGCTTCCAATTGCGGAAATCCGACGGCGGAGCGCGGAAGCCCGAGGGAGCGCGGTAATCCTTGCGCCACCAGCCGGGGTTGCGCTTGCCTGGAGGCGGTGCGCGCCAGCCAACGCGCGGGCGAACCTTGTGCGTATACCAGCGCGAACGATCCTTGTACCAAGGACGGCCGACGTAGTGGCGGTCCCAGTACTCGCGTGCGGCGAAGGCTACAATCGGGATGGCGAAAGCGGCAGGGCCAACGTCGGGAAGAGCGACATAGCCGCCGCCACCGCGCTGCTCGAACGCGAGGTACTCGCTGAAGACCCAACCGCGGTTACCAGCCCAAATAACGTCACACCAGGACTCGTCGCGCAAGCAGCCCCGAATGTCGATGTCGTCACCTTCGGGAATGACGCCGACGCTTGGGAAATCGATATCGGGGCCGGTCCGGATGTTCACGTTGGCGGTGGAAAAGCCGGGAGCCGCCTGAGCCGCAGCTGCCCCGAGCATCGTCAGGCCGGCAATGGCGCTGATCAACCTTATCTTTCTCATGATCACTCCTCGTTGGGTCGAGCGAACCCAAGATTCACCCAATGGTGACGTGATCATGGCAGCTGCCGCTTTACGTCGTGATGACGCCGGCAGCGCTATGACCGCGCCGATCATGAGAACGTGGGGGTGCGGAAAATCCGTCGCTCAATCCCGGCGCAAGCGGCGTTCGAGACGGCGGACCTGGGGAAGATCAAAGACGTCGTGGTGGGGGCTTGCGCCCGGAGGATAGTCCTCGGCGAATTTGTACCCACCATCACACCACGGATTGCCATAGTAGCCGAAGGGCCCATTGTAGGGCGTGCAATCGCGTGTGGCTTGGCGCTCGCGGGCATATTTGTGCTTTCCGCCGGCAAAGACGTCGGCTGGTACGGCGGCCAGCGTCGCGAGTGCAAGTGCAGCTGCAATCGGTTTTCCGAGATTCATCGAGATCTTCCGCGGCTGTGAAGCGCTTCGTGCGTGCCTTGAATGTGAGCCCCACTCGCCCCGGGCGCAACCCCGGGGCTCGACAAAGTCTTACTTTAGAGTTCAGCAGGCTTGCGGCCTGTGGCGGTGCCTCATCAGTCGACGCCTTCGAGCGTGCTCGCCTCGAGCATTGGCAGTGTCAGGGCGTCGATCTCGTCGAGCGCCTTGCCGGCAATGCCCTGGACGTCGCCGTACATGCCGACAGTTGCCTCGATCACGCCCTTGATCTGCGCCTCTCGCTTGGCCCACAGGCGGGTCATGGCCTTGCGCTCGCGCTCCAGGTCCGCCTGCATATCGGAAAATTTCTCGACGATGGCTTCCACGCGATGGCGGAAGCGCGGGCCGGTCAGGTAATCGTAAACCAGCTCCATCTTCGTCTCCTGCCCTTCACGGGCGTGGCGTGCTCCGGCGAGCTCGATCAGCGATTGGCGCAGGGCGATCGCAACGGGAATTGCGCAGCGCGCCTCAACCACCCAGACGCCGTCTATGAAATCGAAGGCAACGACGTCTTTCGGCAAAGCATTCGAGACGAGCAGTGCGATCTCCGCCTTGGCGGCGCGCTGATCGCCCCTCAACTTTGCGAGCCAGCCGTCGCTCCAGTTCTTGGTGCGCTTCGATTCCCAGAGGATGGTGCCGCACGACTGGTCGAGCGGGCCCATCACGCGCTGGAGAACGTCGCCGCCGAATTCACCTTTCGGCACAGGCTCGATGACGTCGCGCGGGAATTTCATGCTCAGCGTCTTCTCGAGCTCGAGCTCGAGCGCCTCGCCCTGCAGCTGCTGCGAGCCCTGCTCGGCCTTGCGCTTCAAATCTTCGATCTGGCGCTGCATGGAGGAGATCTGCTCCTCCTTCTCGAGCACACGCAGCTTCAAGGCCTCCTCCGCCTCCTGGCGCGCCTTGTTGCGCACTACGGCGAGGGATTCCTGCACCTTCTTCTCGATGGTGAGATCCATCTCGCGTTTGGCGTCGTCGAGCTCGCGCTGCTTGCGGATGAGGTCTGCCTGCGTCTTCTGTGCCTCGGCGAGCTTTGCGTCACGCTCGGCCAAAACATCCTGCAGATCCAAGAGCTGCTTGTTCTTCTGATCGATCTCGGTGGCCGCAAGCAGCTTGGCCTTTTTCCGCTCTTCGGCGGCAATATGCTCGCGCTCGGCGGCGACCTGTGCGGCAATCGCATCGGCGATCGAGGCGCGTTCCTTGGCCAAAGCGGCCTGGTCGTTCTTCAGCATGCTTTCGCGCTTGGCCATTTCGGCGTCTTTGCGCGAGAGCGCGTCTTCGTACTTCTTGCGCGTCACCTCGATCAGAGGTGCGGCGAGGGACTCGGTCAGCTTGATCTCGGTGCTGCAGCTCGGACATTTGATGGTGGGCTCAGTCATGCCGTGCATTCACTCCTGATTTCGGCTCGGTGGACGAAGCTTCGCTTCATCCGACTCGGCGCAAAGAAACGCTCACCCGCAGCGGCGCGAGGTGCAACGGCCGCCTGGGACGCGAATGAATTTGTTCCTGTTATGTTCTCTGTTTTTGAGCCGGCCGTCAACAGCATTTGTCGTGTGGAGGACGTCCTACAACCCGGGCGTCCGTCCGTGCTTCTTTTCGTGACGGCAGGCCGGCTAGCCGTTGACGGCGCTCATCATGGCTTCGGGGTAGCGGGTGCCGGATGCCACGCCTTTCGGAAATGCGGCTTCGATCGCAGCCAGCTCTTGGGTCAAAAGCGCGATGTTGGCGGCGTTGGCATTCTGCTCGAGGTACTTGCGTCGCTTGGTGCCGAAGAGCGGCACGACGAAATCGCGTTGGGCGAGCAGCCAAGCCAGCGCCAGCTCGGACGGGCTTACGCCCTTGCTCGCCGCGATCTCGCGCACCTTGTCCACTAGGGCGAGGTTCTTCTCCAAGTTCGCGCCTTGGAAACGCGGGCTCGTGCGGCGGTAATCGTCGGGGGCAAAATCGTTTGGGCTCTTGATGGCGCCGGTCAGGAAGCCGCGACCGAGCGGGCTATAGGCGACGAAGCCGATGCCGAGCTTGGCGCAGGTATCGAGCACGCCATCCTCGGGATCGCGCGTCCACAGCGAGTACTCGGTCTGGACCGCAGTGATGGGGTGCACTTTATGTGCGCGGGCGATTGTTTCGGGGGAGGCTTCGCTCAGGCCGAGGAAGCGCACCTTGCCTGCTTTCACGAGCCCCGCCATGGCACCCACCGTCTCCTCGATCGGAGTCTCGGGGTCGACGCGGTGTTGGTAGTAGAGGTCGATGTGATCGATCCCGAGACGGGAGAGGCTGCCGTCAATCGCCTTACGCACATAGTCCGGACGGCCGCTGATGCCGCGAACAGTCGGATCGTTCGGGTCGCGCACGATACCGAACTTGGTCGCGAGAAAGACGCGGTCGCGCTTTCCCTTGAGGGCACGTCCGACGAGTTCCTCGTTGGTGTGAGGGCCGTACATGTCGGCGGTGTCGAGGAAGGTAATGCCGAGTTCAAGCGCGCGATGAATGGTGGCGATCGATTCCGCGTCATCGCGGGCGCCGTAAAAATCCGACATGCCCATGCAGCCGAGCGCCAGGGCGGAAACTTCCGGGCCCTTCGGGCCAAGGGTGCGCGTTTTCATGGCTGGGGCTCCTTCAGGGTGGGGACTGCGGTGGCCGGCATATAGGCGCAAGTGCCCGCCTGACCAAGGCCACGATAACGCGATGACAAACTCCTCTTGCCGATTGATCAGTGCGTATCCTGCAAGATGTCCTGGCGAACTTTGCCTGCCTTGACCTTGTGAAAATGTCGCAGTCACGCGCTCAATCGTGGGCCAGCGGATGAACGTCTGCGGCTTGGAGGGCCCGGCAAGGGCACCGAGCAATTAACATATTGGGAGAAAACGATGAGGAAAGTTCTGATCGTGGCTGCGGTGGCGCTCATGCCTTCCGTTGCGATGGCGGATTGGGCGGGACATTTCGCGACGCTCGACACCGATGGCAACGGCCGGATCAGCCGCACGGAGTGGGAAAAGAACGTGTCGAAGCTGAACCTCGATCCGGCGCCCACCTTTACGGCGATGGATGAAGACGTGAACAACGCCATTGACGAGGACGAGTGGGCTGCAGCGGAGAAAATGGCGAAGGCCTTCCCCGTGTCATGCAAGTCAGCCACGGAATCCTGGTGTCCGAAGCAGTACTAATTCTTGGACACTAAGAGCTGCCTCGAAACCCGGCAGGCAACTTCCGGGTTTCGGGCGACTGCGTGAACACGGCGTCCACCAAGGGGCTATGGCTTCGGGTGTCGGCTAGGATCCGGCGCGATTGTGGCCCTGCGGGTCTGACAGCGGGCAGGCATGGGCGCCTTTCAGCTCGTGGATCGCATCGTACGATCCACGAGCTGTCCTGATCCAGATTATTGGCCGCGCTTGGCGAGCCAGTCCTTCATGAAGGCGATCTCGGCCGTCTGCGCCTCGATGATTTCCTCGGCGAGCTTGCGCGTTTCCGGATCTTTCCCGTACTTCAGAACGATCTCGGCCATGTCGATGGCGCCTTGGTGGTGAGGGATCATGCCGCGCATGAAGTCGACGTCGGGGTCGCCGCTCAATGTGGCGGTCATGCCCTCGTGCATGCGTGCGTTCGCCTCCTCGAAGGCCTTGGTGGCTTCGCTCTTCTCGCTCGTCGCCGTTCCATGATCGTCGTGGTGATGGTCGTGATTGTGAGCCCAAGCTAGGGTCGTCATCAGCGCCAAGGCGGGAAGAGACAGTGCGAATGACCGCTTCATGCGTGCTCCATGATGCAAAAGAAAAGTCGGACGGAGGCGATCACAACTCCGCGCGGTTCAAGCGCAGTGCGTTGGCAACGACACTGACCGAGGACAAGGCCATGGCCGCCGCGGCAATCACGGGGGAAAGGAGAAGTCCGAAGACAGGATAAAGAACGCCGGCCGCAATCGGCACGCCGGCGGCGTTGTAAATGAACGCAAAGAACAGGTTCTGACGGATGTTCGACATGGTGGCGGCGGAGAGCGCGTGGGCACGTACAATGCCCGTCAGATCGCCCTTGAGCAGTGTCACGCCGGCGCTCTCCATGGCGACGTCGGTTCCGGTGCCCATGGCGATGCCGACATCGGCGGCGGCGAGGGCTGGCGCGTCGTTGATGCCATCGCCGGCCATGGCGACGACGCGGCCTTCGCTACGATGGCGTGCGACGATGGCGCTTTTGTCCTCGGGCAGCACCTCGGCTTCGACGTCGTCGATGCCGAGTTTTCTGGCGACGGCCTCGGCCGTGGTGCGCTGGTCGCCGGTGAGCATGACGACGCGGATACCGTCCTTTTTCAGGGCCGCGATGGCGGCGGGTGTGGTCGGCTTGATGGGATCGGCGATGGCGATGATGCCGGCGGCCTTGCCGTCTATGGCGACGTAGATCGCGGTGGCGCCGTCGCGGCGTAGCTCGTCGGCTGCTGTGTCGAGGGGCGCCGTATCGACGCTGGCGTCGGCCATGATGATACGGTTGCCGATGGCGAGGCGTTTGCCCTCCACCGATCCCACGACGCCTTTGCCAACCGGCGAGTCGAAGTCCTGCGGCTCGGCGAGCGCGAGGCCGCGCTCGCGCGCTGCGCCGACGATGGCGGTGGCCAGTGGGTGCTCGCTGCCGCGCTCTAGGCTTGCCGCGAGGCGTAAGAGCTCGGTTTCATTCTGGCCTTCGGCTGGCCGGACCGCGACCACACGCGGCTTGCCCTCGGTCAGGGTCCCCGTCTTGTCGAAGAGCAGCGTGTCGACCTTCTCCATGCGCTCCAGCGCCTCGGCGTTCTTGATCAAGACGCCAGAGCGCGCGCCGCGGCCGACGCCGACCATGATCGACATCGGCGTTGCGAGCCCGAGCGCGCAGGGGCAGGCGATGATGAGCACGGAGACGGCGGCGATCAGCGCGTAGGCAAGGCGCGGCTCGGGTCCCCAGATCGACCATGCAGCAAAGGCAAGGATCGCAACGCCGATCACGGCCGGTACAAACCAGGCCGAGATCAGATCGACGAGGCGCTGAATGGGCGCGCGGCTGCGCTGGGCGTCGGCCACCATCTGCACGATGCGCGAGAGGACGGTGTCACGGCCCACCTTGTCGGCGCGCATAACGAAGGCGCCAGACTGGTTGGTGGTGCCGCCGATCACGGCGTCACCTGTGGTCTTGGTCACGGGCATGGATTCGCCGGTCACCAAAGACTCATCGATGGCGCTGCGGCCCTCGACGATCTCGCCATCAACGGGGACGTGCTCACCGGGGCGCACGCGCAGGCGGTCTCCGGCCGCGATATCCTCAAGGCGAACGTCCTCGTCAGTGCCGTCGGGGCGGATGCGGCGTGCGGATTTCGGCGAGAGGTCGAGGAGCGCGCGAATGGCGCCGCTCGTACGCTCGCGGGCGTTGAGCTCCAGAACCTGGCCAAGCAGCACCAGCGCGGTGATGACGGCGGCGGCTTCGAAATAGACGGCGACGGAGCCGTTGTGATCCCGCATAGAGGCCGGGAAGACGCCTGGCCAGAGCGTGCCGACGATGCTGTAGATCCAGGCCACGCCGGTGCCCATGGCGATCAGCGTGAACATGTTCAGGTTGCGCGTCTTGAGAGAGGCCCAGCCGCGCTCGAAGAATGGCCAGCCGGCCCACAGCACAACGGGTGTCGCCAGCACGAGCTGGGTCACGTTTGAGGTTTGTCGGCCGAGCCAGTGCTGGAGGCCGGTCAAGTGGCCGCCCATCTCGAGCGCGATGACGGGCACCGTCAGCGCCAGCGCGATCCAGAAGCGACGCTTCATGTCAGCGAGTTCGGGGTTGGGCGCGGCGTCGGCGGTGATCGTCTCGGGTTCGAGGGCCATGCCGCAGATCGGGCAGGAGCCCGGGCCTTCCTGGCGGATCTCCGGGTGCATCGGGCAAGTGTAGATCGTGCCTGGCGGCGGAGGTGCTTTGGCCGCAGCTTGCGCAGGATCAAGGTAGGCGGCGGGATCGGCGGCGAACTTTTCGCGGCAGCGCGCGGCGCAGAAATAATACGTCTTGCCGCCATGTTCGTAGCGGTGGTTGGCGGCGTGTGGATCCACCGTCATGCCGCAGACGGGATCTTTCACGCTGCCCGGCGCAGGCGCTGGGTGATGATGGGCGTGGGCTCCGTGCTCGTGCTTACCGTGCTGGCAGCAGGAACTGTGCTGATGGTTCTCGTGGCTGGCCATAGCCGCTACTCCTCGGACTCAATCCCGCCGCGTGGGCTTCCCTTGGATACCCTATGGGGGTATATCTTGACAGATATACCCCCATAGGGTATCTGTCAAGCATGATGAAGAACGCAAAAACCTCCCGTCTGAAACGCCTATCGCGCATCGAGGGGCAGGTGCGCGGGCTCGCGCGGATGATCGAGGAGGATCGCTACTGCATCGATATCGTGACGCAGATCGCCGCTGTGCAGGCGGCGCTTCGGCGTGTCGAGGAAGATGTGCTCCGCGCTCACATCTCCCATTGCGTCGCGCATGCCGTGGCGAGTGGAGACGAGGCCGATCAGAAACAGAAGATTGATGAATTGATGCAGGTTCTGGCGCGGGGTGCGCGCTGAGGCGTATGTTGCGACGGTCCGGCTGATGGAGATGTGAGATGGAAAACCCCACGAGGCCTGATCGCCGTCATGTTCTGGGGTGGCTTGCGGCTGGGCCAGCGCTTCTCGTGTCGGTTATCTCGGTGCGTGCGCGAGCCTTCGATGAGACTCTGCCGCCGATGATGGTCTTTCGCGATCCCAATTGCGCGTGCTGCCATTATTGGGTCGAGCATCTTCAAGCCCATGGCTTCACCGTGACGGTCCATGAGGCGCCGAACATGAAGGCGGTCAAGACGCGGCTCGGCGTGCCCGCGGAATTGGGCTCCTGCCACACTGGTGAGATCGGCGATTACGTCATCGAGGGGCACGTTCCGGCGGTGGCCATCCAGCGTCTCCTCGCAGAGAAGCCCAAAGGGCGTGGCCTTGCTGTGCCCGGCATGCCGATCGGTTCGCCGGGCATGGAAGGCGGCACGCCTGAGGTCTACGAGGTCATGCTGTTCGGAGACGGGGAGCCGCGCAGCTTCGGCCGCTTCCGCGAGGACAGGCCGGTCTAATTCCGCATGTCGCAATGTAACGGCGTTGATCTTCCATGGTGCGTGTTTTAAAACATTCAAACAATATGCATCTTATTGGCGGTGTCTCATCCGCCTGATTGCGGAGAGTCGCCATGGATGCGCTTCGTTCTCGAGTCGCGGCTGATGATCGCTACGGGCGAGCGGTGCAATCCGAACGGCGCGGTCCCGACGGCGCGCCGCTGCTCTATCAGCGCGTGGGCGGCGAGGGTGGCGTACGGAAGCTCGTCGAGATGTTTTATGACATCGTCGAATTCGAGCCGGAAGGCCAGGTCCTCCACGCCCTACATCTGCGTGGGCACGGAGTGGCGCATTCGCGCGTCGAGCAGTTCAATTTTCTCTCGGGCTTTCTCGGCGGGCCGAGGCTGTACATCGAGAAATACGGCCATTCGAACGTGTGCGAGATGCACGCTCACGTCGAGATCGATGCCGAGGCGCGCGATGCCTGGCTCAACTGCATGTCGATCGCGATCGATCGGGTTGGCTTGCTCCCCGACGTGAAGACGGATCTGATGGCCGCCTTCACGCGCGTTGCCTTCATGCTGAAAAATAAGGACTGATGGGGCGCCGTTGGTACGGAAGGCTCAGCTCGCAACCCTTCACGTCGTGTGTGCTGACGCGTTCCGAGGGTGCTCCGGATAGACCTTCAGGATTTCGAGGCGGCGCATCAGGTGCTTCTCTGCCTCGAGAACGATCATCGCAATGACACCGACCGCCACGATTAGCAAGCCGTCGGCGAAGCTGACAGGTTCGGTCGCGAACAATTCATGCATGATAGGTGCGTAGGTGAAGGCGATTTGCGCGATGACAACCGTTCCAATGGCGAGGAAAACGGGAGGTGTGCCGAGTGCGCCCCGCCATGTGATCGATGTCATGTGGAGATAGCGCACGTTGAATAGGTAGAAAATCTCGAGCACGACGATCGTGTTGACGACCATGGTGCGGGCAAGATCTAGGCTCAAGCCGCGGCCAAGTGCATAGAAGAAGATGCCGAGCGCGCAAGCGACGAATATCAGCGACACGAACACGACGCGCCAAACGAGGAACGGCGTAAGCAGCCCGGCATCGGCCTTGCGCGGAGGGCGACGCATCACGTTCTTCTCTGGTGGCTCGAATGCAAGCGCGAGGCCGAGCGTGATGCTGGTGATCAAGTTGATCCATAGGATTTCCACCGGAGTCATCGGCATCGTGAATCCGAAGAGGATCGCCGCGACGACGGTTAGCGCTTCGCCGCCGTTCGTCGGTAGCGTCCAGGACGTTACCTTTTGAATGTTGTCGTAGACCGTGCGTCCCTCGTGCACGGCTGCCACGATCGAGGCGAAGTTGTCGTCCAGCAGCACTATTTCGGAGGCTTCCTTGGCGGCCTCCGTGCCTTTGTGGCCCATGGCGATGCCAACGTCGGCCTGCTTCAGGGCTGGCGCGTCGTTCACGCCATCTCCGGTCATGGCGACGATGTGGCCGTTGGCTTGCAAGGCGCGGACGATACGCAGCTTGTGCTCGGGGCTCGTGCGCGCGAATACGGCGGTGTCGCTGACGGCTTCGCGCAGAGCGTCGTCGGAAAGCGTGTCGAGATCGTGGCCCGTAAGCACACGCGGGGCTTCGCCGAGACCGAGCTGGCGCGCGATGGCTGCCGCCGTTGCAGCATGATCGCCGGTAATCATTTTCACGCGGATGCCGGCCGAGTTGCACTCGGCGATGGCCTCGACGACTTCCGGGCGTGGCGGATCGATGAAGCCGACGATGCCTAAGAATACGAGCCCGCTTTCGACGTCCGAGAATGTCAGGCACTCATCGTTTCCATCCGGGGTCTTCATGGCGAAACCCAGCACCCGTTCGCCGTTCGAGGCGGCGGCCGCAATGCGCTCGGTCCAGTAGGCCATGTCGAGTGCCTGAGTGTGATGCCCGCAGTCCTGCAAGGCGCACATCTCGAGCACGCGCTCCGGCGCGCCCTTCACGAAAATGACGTTGCCTTCGTCATCCGGCACGCGGTGGAGCGTGGCCATGAAGCGGTGCTGTGCGTCGAATGGAATCTCCTCGAGCCGCGGCCAAGTCGTGCGCACGTCACTGGCGTCTAAACCTGCCTTCAAGGCCAGCGTAACGAGTGCGCCCTCCATCGGGTCACCGTTGACGGCCCAGCCGCTCGGCTTCTCGTGGAGATGGGCGTCGTTGCAGAGCAGGGCGGCGCGGGCAAGCGACGTGGCAGCCAGCCGGCTGGCCGCGTCGTCAGAGCCGGATGGGTTTATCAGCTCGCCTTTCGGCTCGTAGCCAGCACCGCTGACAAGGATCTCGCCATGAGGGACAACGATGCGACGCGCCGTCATCTCGTTGCGCGTCAGGGTTCCTGTTTTATCGGAACAGATCACGGACGTGGCGCCGAGCGTCTCCACGGCGGGCAGGCGTCGGATGATAGCGTTGCGCGCAGCCATGCGCTGCACGCCGATGGCGAGCGTGATGGTGATGACGGCGGGTAGTCCTTCGGGGACGGCGCCCACGGTGAGTGCGACCACCGCGATCAGGGCTTCATCCCATTGGTAGCTTCGCACGAGGACCGCAAAGGTAAACAGAAGCGCGGCGGTGCAGATGGCGATCCAAGTGAACCGGCGGCCAAAGTCGTTGATCTGCCGCAGCAGTGGTGTGGTCAGTTGCTGGACCTCACCGAGTAGGCGGCTGACATGGCCAATCTCGGTCGCAAGGCCTGTCGCGACGACAACTCCGGCACCCTGACCGGATGCGACCATGGTGCCGGAGAATGCCATCGAGCTTCGATCGCCAAGCGCGGCTGCGACGGGCACGGGCGATTCGTGTTTCTCGGAGGCAACGGATTCGCCGGTCAGGATGGCTTCCTCGATCAGCATGCCACGGGCCCGAAGAAGGCGAACATCCGCGGGCACGCGGTCGCCGGCTTCGAGCAGGGTGACATCGCCTGGGACCAGCTCGGCGACGGGGATGCTGACACGCTCGCCATTGCGCAGTACGTGCGTGTGCGGCGAGATCATGCGCCGGATGGCTGCGAGCGCGTTCTCGGCCTTTCCTTCCTGGATGAAGCCGACGACGGCGTTGACGAGGACCACTGCCACGATAACGCTAGCGTCCAGATAGTGACCGAGTACCCAGGCCGCGAGGGCGCCCGCGAGGAGGAAATAGATCAACGCATTGTGGAACTGCGCCAGGAGGCGCCATAGCGGATGGCGCGGCGGCGTGGCGGGCAACTCGTTGCGGCCGTGGTACTGCAGACGGCGTTTTGCTTCTTCAGACGTCAATCCGTCCGGATCGGACCGCATCTCGGCCAAGACGTTCTCGGCTGGGCGCGCATGAAAGGCGTCGGAAGGGATCGAGACGTCGGTTTCCTGCATTCGGCCTGGAGGCTCCCGGAGTGATGGTGTCGCGCTGGCATTTGGTGCAACTGCTACGTGAAACCTCCCTATGATCCTCTGACCTGGATCAACCCTCCGTTAATCTCATGAGGTGCCTTGGAAGCGCGAGAGGGCAAACGGAGAGAGATCGAACGCGCTCTTCTTCCCGGATGCAAGATCGGCGAGGATTTCGCCGATGGCGCTCGAGAACTTGAATCCGTGCCCGGAGCACGGCGAGGCCACGATGATTTGAGGCGCATCCGGCAGCCGGTCGAGGATGAAATGCTCGTCCGGCGTGTTCGTGAATATGCAGGTGCGGAGCGTCAGCACGTCGCCATCGGCTTCGGGGAAGAAGGCTGCGAGGCCTTTGCGTAGCGCCTGCTCGTCGGCGGCATTCGGCTCGCGCGACAGCGCATCCGCCGGGCCTTTCTCGCGGAGGTGGTGATAGAGACCTATCTTGAAGCCGGGCAGGCCCCAGGCCGGGAGCTGATAGAAGTGGCCAAGATCGCTTTTCAGGTTCGAGACCGGGAAGGCACCGAGGCGGAACAGCTCCGGCCGCTTCGGGCGGAACCAGCCGAGCACTTGGCGCTCCGGAACCGCGGTCTCCTTGAGGCCAGGGACGTGCTCGCCGATCCAGGCTCCGGTCGAGAGCACCAGGCTGCCTGCTTCGTAGGTGCCACGGTCGGTGCGTACGCGGACGCCTTCGCCGTCGGCGAGCGGCTCGAACCCGAGCACGCTTTCGCGGCCGCGGATGACGGCGCCCGCGTCCATCGCCAATTCGGCCGCAACGACAATGGCGCGCTCGGATGCGACGAAGCCGCCGTCGGGCTGGTGCACGGCCATGAAGTTTTCAGGCAAGCGATAGCCGGGGAAACGTGCGCCGATATCGGCGGCCGTCAGCAGCGTGTGCGGCAGATCGTGCTGGCGGCAACTCTCCAGCGAGCCTTCGATGATGGGTGAGCCCGAGGGGCCGATATCAAGCGATCCTGTTGTGTAAAGCAATTGCTCGCCAGCTTTCTGGCCGGCCTCGCGCCAGAGCTCATAGGCCCGGCGCAGAATCGGCACGTAGAGTGGATGCTCGAAATAGGAGAGCCGGATGATACGGTTCGCGCCGTGCGACGAGCCCATGCCGTTCGGAATGTCGTAGCGGTCGAGGCCGAGCACGCGCTTGCCGCGCTTCGCGAGGTGCCAGCACGTCTGCGAGCCCATGGCGCCGATGCCGGCTACGATAACATCGAACGTAGTCACCCTATCGCTCCCCATTCGTTCGTTCCCCGGTGTTCATAAGGTGCGTTTATGCCCAACACAATCTGGGCGGAGATGTCCGTTTTTTGAATTCGAAAGCAAGGAGCGGAGTGCAGGGGAGCGGTGAAGGCTCTATATCTTGGAGCCATGAGAGAGTCGAAAACCATGAGGCGGCGGTTTAGCGGTGACGGCGAAGTTGCCCCTTCCAGCGGGGCGGCGGATACGCGCTATTGGAAGGCTGTTCAGGCGCGTGACCGGAGATCCGATGGCACGTTCGTCTATGCGGTGGCGACGACTGGCGTCTATTGCCGCCCTTCGTGCGCGGCGCGCCGCGCAAAGCGCGAGAACGTGAGTTTTTGTGCCTCCTGGCGCGAGGCAGAGGCCGCGGGCTTCCGTGCGTGCAAGCGCTGCAGGCCGAATGAAAGGCAGGACGGGAGTTCGCTCGACATGGTGCGCGAGGCCTGCCGGTTCATCGAGACTGCAGAACATGCTCCAAGCCTGTCCGAGCTGGCGGCGCGATCTGGCCTCAGTCCGTCGCACTTTCATCGCGTGTTCCTGGCCGCGACGGGCGTGACGCCCAAAGCCTATGCGAGCGCGCACCGTCATGGGAGGCTGCGCGAGGCGCTGAAAACGGGTGCAACGGTCACGGAGGCCATGCATGACGCCGGGTTTGGATCGAGCAGCCGCTTGCACGCCGCTTCTCGAGCGGCTCTCGGCATGACGCCGTCCGAGTTCAAGTCGGGAGGTGCCAACACCGCGATTCGGTTCGCTGTCGGACATTGCGATCTCGGTGCCATTCTCGTGGCGGCAAGCGACAAGGGCATCACGGCGATCCTGCTCGGTGACGACGCTGAGGCGCTGGTGCACGAGCTGGAGGACTGCTTTCCACGCGCGACGCTGGTTGGTGGGGATGCGGCGTTCGAAGCCGTGGTGTCGCAGGTTGTCGGGCTTGTCGAGGCACCCGAGGCCGGGCTTGGCTTGCCGCTTGATGTGCGTGGCACCGCGTTTCAGTATCGTGTCTGGGAGGCGTTGAGCCAGATCCCAGTTGGCGCGACGGCCACCTATAGCGAGATCGCTGCGCGTATCGGGATGCCAAAAGCGGTGCGCGCTGTTGCCTCTGCATGTGCGTCCAACAAGATCGCGGTTGCCATTCCGTGCCATCGCGTCGTGCGCACTGATGGGTCGCTGTCCGGCTATCGATGGGGCGTCGCGCGCAAGCGCGCTCTGCTCAAACGGGAGGCGCGGTAGTGCGCGCTATGTTCGACGACGTGAGCTACTGGGTCGAGCACAACACCTATCCGCCGGATGAGTTCGCGGTGCGCCTTCATCACCGGCTCGTCTATATTCATCCCTTCCCCAACGGCAACGACAGGTATGCGCGCCTCATGGCTGACCTTCTCATCGAGCGGCGGCACGTTTCATGATGTCGGCGCGTTAAAGGAAGAGTGAGCGCATGCGCGTTGCGATCCAGACCCTTGGCACCAGAGGCGATGTTCAACCCTATATCGCCCTGGCCCGCGCGTTGATGGCGCGCGGCCATGAGGTGCAATTATGCGCGCCCGCGCAGTTCGAGGGATTAGTCTCGGACCACAATGTCCCCTTCGCTCCCGTGCCGGGAGAGTTCCTGGCGCTGCTCGATAAGCCGGAGGGCAAAGCCGCCGTGGCGGGCAGCAAGGGTTTCGGCGCAGGGTTCAAGCTGCTCAAGCATATCCGGCCGCTCATGCGCGCAGTGCTCGATGCCGAATGGGAAGCGATGCGTGGTTTTGAGCCTGACGCCATCGTCTACCACCCAAAATCCATGGCCTCGCCATCGGCCGCAGAGAAACTTGGCCGGCCCTGCATACTCGCTTCGCCCTTGCCGGGCTTTACGCCCACCTCCGCCTTCCCGGTTCCGCTCCTGCCTTTCCGCTCACTCGGGCCGTTCAACCGCGCGAGCCACCAGCTCGCTATCCTGGGCCCCCGCCTGCTCTTCGGGCGCATGATGCGTGCGTGGCGGGAAGCGTCGCTCGGTTTGCGGGGCGCGCAAGGCGCATCCCCCGTCGGCACGGTCTATGCCTACAGCCCGCACGTCCTCCCCGTGCCGAAGGACTGGGGACCCGACGTGCTGGTGAGCGGGTACTGGTTTCTGGATGGGGGCGACTGGACGCCGCCGGAGCGGTTGAAGCGGTTTCTCGATGATGGGCCGCTGCCGGTCTATATCGGCTTCGGCAGCATGCCGGGGGTCGATGCAGACCGCATGAGCGCGACCATGATCGAAACCCTGCGGATGTCCGGCAAGCGCGGGTTGCTTGCTTCTGGCGGCGGCGCCTTGCGCGTGGGTGATATGCCGCAGCACATCCACCTCATCGAGCATGCGCCGCACGACAAGCTTCTGCCGCATGTCGCCGCGACGATCCATCATGGCGGCGCGGGTACGACTGCCGCTTCTCTGCGCGTCGGCAAGCCGATGACGATCTGCCCCTTCTTCGGCGATCAGCCGTTCTGGGCGCGGCGCATGCACGAGCTTGGCGTCGCTCCGCCCCCGCTTGACCGCAAAAACTTGAGTGCCGCCGAGGTCGCATCAGCCATCGCAAGCATGGACGGGGAAGCGATGCGCGAACGCGCATCGGCACTTGGCGCGGCGATTCAGAAAGAGAACGGATGCTCGCTTGCGGCGCGGTTCATCGAGCGGAGCTGCGCGCCTGCGTGAACATGCGCTGTCTTCCGCGCGCCTGCATTCCTGGGTGAACCCAGCGTGAACGGCAAATCAGCGAATCTTGGATGGTCGTGTAAGGTATTGATTTAATTGGTGGAGCCGAGGGGAATCGAACCCCTGACCTCTGCAGTGCGATTGGGTCCAGAGGGGTTTTTGGGCGTTCCGGCATGTGCTGGCAGGTTCAGCATAAGATGCTGATATGGCGAAATAATTTGAAGTCTAGGCCGGCATCTGGCATAACCCCGCAACACCGCAAGCAACCGTTTGGTGTGTGCCCGGTGTGTGTCCGTGTGTGCCCGTTCTGGATAGCGCAGATGCCGACTCTCAAAGCCAATCACCGCCAGATCCTGGCCGCCAAACCCATCGACGGAAAACGCACCCGGTACCGCATCGAGGGCGTCGACGGGCTGTGGCTGCATGTCGGTCCCTCCGGCCGCCGCACCTGGTACGTGCGCTATCAACCAGGCGGACGGAATGGCCGCGTGTTCAGGCAGTACACGATCGGCGATCCCAGGACCGTCAGCCTGGCCAAGGCCATCAAGGCCGCCCACAACATCGTCAATGCGGTCAAGGTCGACGACCGCGATCCTGTGGTCGAGCGCAAGGCCAAAGCGCAGGAAGCCATGACCTTCGGCGACGTGTTCGAGGACTGGCACAAGCGCCATGCCAAACCGAAGCTTGCCCGGCATGAGACGGACCGCGCCTACTACCGCAATCACATCGAGCCTGAAGCACAGGGCCGTGCAGCGCAAACAATGGTTCGACCGAAAGGAGATCGTCGAGCGCATGCGCTCGATGCGCGGACAACTTGACGCCGAGCTGAAGATCGCACGTCAGGCGAGCTGGGCCCGCCAGTCGCAGGAGCGCGACGAGCTTGACGGGCGCACGCAAGCCGCCATCGATCATGCGCGCGGCCATGTCTCGGAGCGGTTCAGACCGCAATGGCGGGATCTATACCGGGCACAGAAGAAAGAGGAGCGGCATGTCGGCCGCATCGCCGACCGCATGCTGGATCGCGCGGCCTTCGTCTATGCGCAGCGCGAGCGCTTGGGCAAAGGTTCGCCTCTCACCATGCGGCAGATGGTGCGGCTCATCCGCTCCGGCGATGCTTTGGCAAAGCGTCTGAGTCAGGTTCACGAGCAGGAAAGGCGCAGCCTGGCACGCAGCCAGAAGGCAGAGACGAAGGTGCTGACCGACCGGATCTGGGAAATCCACCGCGCGCGCTTCGAGACGCTGCGAGAACGGCAGGCAGCCGAACGGCAGGCTGAGCGCGAACAGCAGCAGGCCGAGCGCAAGGGCATATCCTTCGCCATGGCGAAGGCGTCACTTATGATCGAGCAGGAAGATGCGCCACCTCCCCCGCCGGAGCCGCGGCCGATCAAGCGCGATCCGGAGAACGCCCCGCTGCGGCAGCGCTTCGGTGATTCCGCAAAGCCTTCGCGCGCCGAGCAGATCAGGCGCGACATGGAGCAATGGCGCAAGAAGAACGACGGCCGCGATTTTGGGCGGGAAATCTGACCTGTGATTCCTTGTCCGTTTGCCCAGTGACGTCTTACAAAGACTCTCATGCACCGGCTGACGCGCATCCTCACGCGTGCCACACGCGATATCGCTCCGGAGTATTTCCGGCTCAACATCGACGGCGGCGATCCGGTGTATCGCGAGCGCGTCTATTGCTACGAACTCTATCACCGCATGCGCATTCGGTGGCCGCATGACACCGACTACCGGCTCAACGGTGAGATCGACAAGGCCGCACACCCGATCCTGATGCAGTTGGGTGCAGCGCACGCCAAGCCGGACTTCCTCGTGCATCGTCCCGGACATATGGCAGGCAACCACGCCATCATCGAGGTGAAGACGTTTCGAGCCGGGAACGCCGAGATCCGTAGCGATCTCGAAAAGCTGGCCCTGTTCCTGAACGTTGTCGGGTATCAGCGCGCCATCTATCTCGTCTTCGGCGAAGGTGCAGATCTGCAGGTCCTCAACAGAATCGCCAACGTCGCCAATCAAATTCCCAATCTTCCACCCGTTGAAGTGTGGTTACACCAGGAAGCCGGCACGGCCGCCCGGTGCGCAGCCACACTGCAGGCCGAGCCTGTAGCGCTCGATGCGATCGGCTGAAGGCCGGCTCTGCATCCAGCCGGTGGGCTAACAGAGCGGTTGAGCCTCCAGTTCGATCTCGCGCACAGCGAAATCGATAACCTTGTCGACAACGCCGTTGGCGATGCGCACGGACGCATCCGTCATGTGTTTGATGTCCGCAGAAAAGAAGAGTGACATGACCCGCTGCCGTTCGCTCGCGTCGATCGTGCCAATCTTTTCAAACGTCCCTGGCAGGTATTCGGCCTCGAACGAGAGACATGGGTAGACCTCGCCGGTGACGTCCTTTCCGTCACGGTCGATGATCCTACCCGCTTCGCTCTGGCCGAAATACAGCGGAACCAGCGCGGATATCTCCGGCACACGCGCGGCCAGTTCGAAAGCCTGCCGTTCGGATTCAAAAACGGCCGAACAATGCGCCTGATCGGCGTCCTGCCGTCGCCGGTAGACCTTGCGGATTCGTCCAAGCTTCCGGTCGAGGAAGATCAGGCCGTAGGCGCCTTCCGTCATGTATTCGTAATCGGTCTCGGCGATCCGCAGGCCGCGGCTGGCATTGGCGAAGGTCATGGCGATGGTTCACGTTATTTGCGTTTTATGTACTTATGGTACACTATTTCGCGTTTGCTGAAACTAGACGGCTGGTTCATTAGTATGCTATAAAGTGTACCATGGGTACACAAAAAGGCTCGAAGCTGAACTGGCTGGCAAAGCACCTTCCCGAGGGGATGCCCGTCGATTCCGCCTGGCTTAGCAGCCACGGCTATACCGCCAATCTGCTGCGCAAGTACGAAGCGTCCGGATGGCTTGTTCAGCCGACACGGCGCGTTTATCTCCGTCCACGCGGTCCCCTCGCGTGGCAACAGATAGTCGTTTCATTGCAGACGCTCCTTGCGCGCGATCTTGGAGTCGGCGGCCGCACCGCGCTCGAACTCCAGGGCTACGCCCATTACCTGCAGCAGGGTACGCCGACTGTCTATCTCTACGGTCCCGACAAGCCGCCGACCTGGCTCACGGATCTTCCGACCGACGCCAGCTTCGCCTATCGCAACGCCGGCAGGCTGTTTCACAAGCATCGCGTCTCGACGGCTCCGCACAGCCTGGAGGCCGGCCCCCCATCGGATAAGCAGCAGGCCGGCACGATCGTTCAGCCCTGGGGGCCATGGAACTGGCCGCTTGTCCTTTCAAGCCCGGAGCGCGCCATCCTCGAATTGCTCGACGAACTGCCCGACCATGAAAGCTTCCACCAGGCGGACATGCTGATGGAGGGATTAAGCACGCTGAGCCCCCGCCGCCTCCAGACACTGCTCGCCGACTGCAAAAGCGTGAAGGTCAAGCGGCTGTTCTTCTTCTTCGCCGACCGCCACAAGCATTCCTGGCTCCGGCACCTCGATCGCGGTGCCGTCGATCTCGGCAAGGGCAAACGGATGCTTGTCAAAGGAGGACGATTCGATCCCAAATACCTGATGACTGTCCCCGGGGATCTTGATGGCGTTCAATGATGTCTATCTGCGCCAGGTAAATTTGCTGCTTCGCGCCATTCCCTTCATCGCGCGCGAGGAGTCGTTCGCCCTCAAGGGCGGCACCGCCATCAACCTGTTCGTCCGGGATCTGCCACGACTTTCTGTCGATATCGACCTCACCTATCTGCCGGTTCTTAACCGCAGCCGCTCGCTTGGCGCCATCGACAAGGCGATGAAGCGCGTGGCGGAGCGTGTTGAGAAAGGCATTCGCGGCTCGCGCATCACCACCTCCGTAACGGAAGGGGCGATCACCAAACTGTTCATCCGTGAACGGGGCGTGCAGATCACGGTCGAGGTGACGCCGGTCTTGCGCGGCTGTGCCTACGAACCCGAGCTGCGCAATGTCAGCCAAGCGGTCGAGGATCGCTTCGGCTTCGCGGAAATCCAGGTGCTTTCGTTCCCTGATCTCTATGCCGGCAAGATCGTGGCCGCGCTCGACCGCCAGCACCCGCGCGATCTGTTCGATGTTCGCGCCCTGCTGGCCAATGAAGGCATCAGCGACGAGCTGCGCGCCGCCTTCATCGTCTACCTGCTCAGCCATACCCGGCCGATGGCCGAAGTTTTGGCCGCGAGGCCCAAGGACATTACCTCTGCCTTCGCCAACAGCTTCGATGGCATGACCGAGGAGCCGGTTGCGCTTGAGGATCTCCTGCGGGCGCGCACCGACATCGTGGATGCCATAGTCGGCAACATGCCTGAGGCGCATCGCAGGTTTCTGGTCAGCTTCGAAGCGGGCGAACCGGATTGGCCGCTCTTGCCGATACCCAAGGTGGACAGGCTGCCAGCGGTGAAGTGGCGGCAGCAGAACCTCGCCACGCTCAGCCGAAACAAGCGCATTGATCTGGTCGCGCAGCTTGAAGCCGTGCTCGGTCAACAGCCGCGACCGGCGCAATGGACTCTGCTTCCGGAGCCAAGTTCGCCACCGCGCAAGAAGCGTGGGCGCGCACGCAAGACGCGCTCATAGCCGCGATACGGCACACACGCAGTGACGAACTTGCCGACACATCGCGACAACATGCGACGCCGCATCCGTGTGTGCCCGGTGTGTGCCCGCCAAATCCAGCGAAACGAGATGATGGGATAACGTCTTGATTTAATTGGTGGAGCCGAGGGGAATCGAACCCCTGACCTCTGCAGTGCGATTGCAGCGCTCTCCCATCTGAGCTACGGCCCCGAGCCATGGGACATCATGGGACTTGGGACGGCGCAGCCGAGCCCAAGGTTCGGGCATTTACCGTCCGGCTCTCGAGCTTGTCAAGAAATCGCCAGCAGGTCGCCCGCTGGTTGATCGAGGCCGTTTTCATGTCGCGCGACTGTGGGGCTGGAGCCGTGATGGCTTGCCGCCCTGGGTCTCAGCAGCTACACGTCGGAGCTAGCTTTTCCGACGCACCTAAGGATTGGGCGCCCAATGATCGAGCTGCTCGGCTTCATCAGTTATCTCCTCACGCTCTATGTCTATGTCATCCTGGCTTCGGTGATCCTGAGCTGGCTCATGGCGTTCGGCGTAGTGAACCCTTACAACCGGTTCGTCAGCGCGCTGGCGCAGGCTCTTGCGGCGGTGACCGAGCCCGTGCTGAGGCCGATTCGCAATGCTCTGCCTGATTTCGGTGGCATCGACTTTTCGCCTCTGGTGCTGCTGCTCGGCATTTTCTTCATCCAGAGCGTAGTGCTGCCGAACATCGCCAAGCTCTTCCTGTGACGGCGTTTGCCGGGAGGTCGGACCCCTCGGCGCTGCCGTGGCGGCATGGTGGCGCGTGCGTCATCGTGCGCGTGCGGATCACGCCGAAATCGTCCAAAGATGCCGTCGATGGCGTTGAGGACACGGTTGAGGGGCCTGCCCTCAAGGCCCGCGTGCGCGCGGTGCCCGCGGAGGGGGAGGCCAACGCCGCTCTCATCAAGCTTCTGGCTGGTTGGCTCGGCGTGTCGCAAGGCAGTGTGCGGCTCGTCAAGGGTGGAAAATCGCGCGTGAAATCGGTCGAGATCGCCGGCGACGCAAAGGAGATCGAGGCTCGGTTGGCCGGCAGGCTGGCCGAACTTGAGTGACGCAAAAAACGAGTGTGAAAAAAAGAGGAGGGAGGCCCATGGCGGCCCAGATCATTGATGGCAAGGCGATCGCGGCCGATGTCCGCAAGCAGGTGGCGGTCGACGTCAAAGCGCTCCAGGCGAGCCATGGCCTGACGCCGGGTCTCGCGGTTGTTCTCGTTGGAGAAGATCCTGCGAGCAAGGTCTACGTCAAGAACAAGGCCGCGCAGACCGTCGAAGTCGGCATGCAGTCGTTCGAATACAAGCTGGCGGACACGACCAGCGAGAGCGAGATCCTGGCGCTGGTGCAGCGCCTCAATGCCAATCCGAACGTCAACGGCATCCTCGTGCAGTTGCCGCTGCCGAAGCACGTCAACGCCGAGAAGGTGCTCAACTCGATCCACCCGGACAAGGACGTCGATGGTTTCCACCCGACCAACGTTGGCCGTCTTTGGATCGGCGAGCGGGCGCTCGTACCGTGCACGCCCACAGGATCGGCCATTCTTGCCAAGACGGTGGCCAAGGACCTCAAGGGTCTGAATGCTGTCGTCATCGGTCGCTCGAACATCGTGGGCAAGCCGATGGCCGCATTGCTTCTGCGCGAGAGCTGCACGGTGACGATCGCGCATTCCAAGACCAAGGACCTTCCGGCTGTGTGCCGTGGTGCCGATCTCCTGGTTGCGGCCGTCGGCATTCCCGAGATGGTCAAGCGCGATTGGATCAAGCCGGGCGCTATCGTTATCGATGTCGGCATCAACCGCGTGCCGGGTGAAAACGGCAAGACTAAGCTCGTCGGCGACGTTGCTTATGACGAATGCGCTGAGGTCGCGGGCGCGATCACGCCGGTGCCGGGTGGTGTCGGGCCGATGACCATCGCATGCCTGCTGCAGAACACCATCGTTGCGGCGAAGATTCAAAAGGGCATCAAGGATTAGACGCCCGGAATAGCTGCTGGAAAGTGGGCCGTGGGTGCATGCTGCGGCCCACTTTTCATACGGCGGGCTGGCTGCGCAGTGTCTCGCCGCGGTAGGATAGCGCTTCCGCCACGTGTATGCGGCCGACACTATCCGTGCCATCAAGGTCAGCGAGCGTGCGTGCAACACGCAGCGTGCGATGATACCCCCGCGCAGAGAGCTTCAGTGTGTCGGCGGCCTGACGGATTAGTGCCAGGCCGGCGTCGTCCGGCTGGGCGAATTTTTCCAGGGCGTGCCCCGTGCATTCGGCATTGGTGCGGAGGCTCGTTGCGCCATAGGCCTTGAAGCGCTCGCGCTGGAGGCTGCGGGCCGCGCTGACGCGGGTGCGAACCTCGGCGCTACCTTCCTTCGGAGGCGGCAGCACGAGATCGGATGCCGATACGGCCGGGACCTCGATCTGGAGATCGATGCGGTCCAATAGCGGGCCCGAGATGCGGGCTTGATAATCGGCCGCGCAGCGAGGGCCGCGCTTGCAGGTCTGCCCTGGGCCGCCGCCGCATCGGCAGGGGTTCATCGCCGCGATGAGCTGCAGGCGAGCAGGGTAGGCGATGCGATGGTTGGCGCGCGCGATGACGAGCTCCCCGGTTTCGAGCGGTTGGCGCAGGGCATCGAGCACGGCCGGCTGGAACTCGGGCAGCTCGTCGAGGAACAGCACGCCGAGATGGGCGAGGCTTGCTTCGCCGGGGCGCGGGCGCGTGCCACCTCCGACCAGCGCCGCCATGCTCGCCGAATGATGCGGTGCGCGAAACGGGCGCTCGGTGCACAGCTTGCCCCCCATCAGCTCACCGGCGAGGCTGTGCACCATCGAGACCTCGAGCATCTCCTCCGGCGTCAGTGACGGCAGGATCGAGGGCAGGCGTGCGGCGAGCATGGACTTACCTGAGCCGGGAGGACCGATCATCAGGAGGTTGTGGCCGCCGGCGGCCGCGACCTCGAGCGTGCGCTTGGCGCTTTCCTGGCCGCGCACGTCGCGGAGGTCAGGTAGTGTCGTTGTCTCTCGCGACAGCGCTGGCTTCGGTCTGCTCAGCGTTTGCAAGCCTTTGAAATGATTAACGAGCGATAGGAGGTGCGGCGCCGCGAGGATATCCACGTCCTCGCCGGCCCAGGCGGCCTCGGGGCCGCATTCGGCGGGGCAGATCAGGCCCTTGGCAAGTGCGTTGGCGCCGATTGCGGCCGGGAGGGCGCCTGGGATCGGGCGTATCGAGCCGTCGAGGGCAAGCTCGCCGACGGCGGCGTAGCGCTCGATGGCATCCGGGGCGATGGCCTCCATCGCGACCATAAGAGCGAGCACGATGGCAAGGTCGAAATGGCTGCCTTCCTTCGGTAGATCGGCGGGTGCGAGGTTGACCGTGATGTGCTTGTACGGCAGCCCGAGGCCCACGGCGTGCAGCGCGTTGCGTACGCGTTCGCGGCTTTCGGCAACGGCCTTGTCGGGTAGGCCCACGATGGCGAAGGCTTGTTGGCCGGGCGAGATTCGCACCTGGACCTCGACTGGGCGCGCCTCGACGCCTACGAATGCGACCGTTGCGATGGTGCCGTACATCGCGTCCCCCTACTCATGATCCGTAGGAGGAACGTCCCGAGCGCCGGAAATCCGTCGCGCGAGCGTGTCAGGAGAATGGTCACACTCGATTTGCTTATTTTATGATCATGGCACACCCGCCAGGAGCCGCAGGGAGTTTCGATATGACCGACAATTTCACGGGCAGCCGACTGATCTCTTGCCTCGGCTACAAGGACGCCGACGCCGCCCTGGAGTGGCTCGTTCGTGCATTCGGCTTCGAGGCGCGCGCGGTCTATCGGAACGAAGCCGGTAAGGTCGTGCACGCCGAGCTGACCTTTGTGAACGGCATGATCATGCTCGGGCCAGATGGTGGCGGCGAATTTGGGAAAATGGTCATGACGTTGCCTGAGCGCGCGGGCGGGCGGTGCACGCAGTCGATCTACGTCATCGTCGACAATGTGGATTCGCATTTCGCACGCGCCTCGGCCGCGGGTGCCGAGACCGTGATCGCGCCGCGCGGCGAAAGCTATGGAGGGTGCAGCTATTCCGTGCGCGACCCCGAAGGGCATACCTGGAGCTTCGGCAGCTATGATCCCTGGGCGCACCCCCCGATCGGCTGATCGCATGCCAATCCGACCTTATCGCGAGACTGACGCCGAAGCGCTGTGGCGTCTCCTCGAGCCTGTGATCCGAGCCGGTGAGACGTATGCGCTGCCGCACGATATGTCCCGGGAGGCCGCGCTTCAGTATTGGACCGGGGCTGATCGCGAGACCTTTGTTGCTGAGATGAATGGGGAGATTGCCGGTACCTATTATCTCAAAGCCAATCAGGCCGGTGGAGGGGCACATGTTGCCAACTGCGGCTATGTGACCGGCGCTACGTTCGCAGGCCGCGGTGTCGCCCGGGCGATGTGCTTGCATTCGCTCGACCGCGCTCGTGAGCGTGGGTTTCGGGCTATGCAGTTCAATCTGGTCGTCAGCACGAACACGCGGGCCGTTCGGCTGTGGCAGAGCCTAGGGTTCGAGATTGTGGGGCGCCTGCCGGCTGCTTTCGCTCATCCGACGCTTGGCGATGTCGATGCGCTGGTGATGTATCGTCTGTTGCGTCTCTGATGGAATCGGCGCCGAGGGCGAGTGCGCCATCGCGTGATTTTTATCGATACGGCGTGTTGAACTATCTGATCCTCCGAGTGTTTGAACGGCAGGGCCAGCTTACCCGAAATCAATCGGGTACGGTGCTTCGCATCGGTTAGAGGTTGTTATCGGGAACGGATCGCGTTGAATCGGGGGGTATCGACACCCTTTTCGCTCCTAGGCGCTATTGCGCCCGTGTCTGCGCTTCTCGTCAGCGTGGCGGTTTTGCTTGCGGGCAACGGCCTTCAAATCACACTGATCCCGGTCCGGGCAAATCTAGAGAATTTCATTCCTCTCGAAATCGGCCTGCTCGGCACCGCCTATTTCGTCGGCTTCACGGCGGGCTGCGTGCATGGGCCGATACTTGTGCGGCGGGCCGGGCATATCCGAGCTTTTCTCGCAATGACATCGCTCGCGTCGGCGGTGCCGATCTTGCACGCGATGGAGGTCGATCCCGTGCTCTGGTGGGTGTTGCGCGCCTTCTCCGGTTATTGCTTTGCCGTGCTCTACATCGTGATCGAAAGCTGGCTCAACGCGAAGGCGGACAATCAATCAAGGGGCGCCGTATTTTCCGTTTATATCATGATCAATCTGACGGTGCTCACGGCCGGCCAGATGATGATCGGGCTTGCACAGCCGAGTTCCTTTGCCTTGTTCGGGCTGGCGTCAATTCTCGTGTCTATCGCTGCGATTCCCGTTGCGTTCACTGCGGCGTCGACGCCTACGCCCGCTGAGTTCGTTCGACCACGGCTCTTTCGGCTTTACGGTATCTCGCCGGTCGGGGTCGGAGGGTGCTTCGCCGTCGGCCTTGCAAACGGGTCTTTCTGGACACTCGGTCCGGTTTTCGCCCAGAACCTCGGCATGGATGTCGTGAATGTCGGACTTTATATGAGTGCTGTCGTTCTCGGCGGGGCGCTCGGGCAGTGGCCGCTTGGGGTGATCTCCGATCGCATGGATCGACGCATCGTCATGCTCGTTGCTGCTGCCATTGCAATCGCGGCGGCGGTTGCAACCGTGCTCATTCCCGCAGCTGACCATACTGCAATCATGGCTGCGGGCGTATTCTTCGGTTTCGGCTCGTTTCCGCTCTATCCGCTGGCGGTCGCCCACGCCAACGACGTCGCGGAGCCGCACGACTATGTCGAGGTGTCGAGCGGGCTGCTCTTGATCTACAGTGTGGGCGCGGCGGCGGGGCCGTTGCTCCCGTCCGTCTGGAAGCAATACGCTGGTATGCCCACGCTGTACATGTTCACGGCTGGGGTCCACATCGTCCTTATTGCCTACGTCGTGGAGCGTATGCGCCGCCGCCCCGAAATTGCAGAGGACCGCGTGGTCTTCACCGATGCCGCCATTGCCGCGCAAACCGTGACGAATTTCGACCCACTGAGCGCCTCAGTGAGTGAGGCCGAGGATCCGCCCGCCGCGTGATGGTGCGGTGGAACAGCGGGCAGGCTAGGTTCAAGCGTGCTTACGGCGCTGACCTCGGAGCGGACTCGACCTGCGCCATCTTTAGTGCCTCTATGACCGACGGAGTGTAAGCGACGAGGGGCGGGCGCAGGCCGGCACGCGCGAGCGTACGACGTACGGAGCGGCGTGCCGCGGCGAAATACACGTGCGTCCCGGCACGCTCTAGTTTGCGGGCGAAGCCTTCGAGGGATTTTGCCGCTGTACTGTCCACGAGCGGTACATCCGAAAAATCGAGGATGAATACGCGCGGACGTTCGCCGATACGGTCCAAGGCGCTGTGGACGGAGGCTGTCGCTGCGAAAAAGAAGGCGCCCGAGATGCGGTAGACGACGACATCGCTGCCGTATTGCGCGGGCTCGTAGCCGGTGCGCTCGGCGCCGGTTGCGTCTGCCTCATCCTCGGCAACGAGATGACTGCCGGTCGCGACTTCCACGTTCTCGGCCATGCGGTGCATGAAGAGGAAGGCGCCGAGAGTCACGCCAACGGCAATGGCGATGGTGAGATCCTCGAAGATCGTGAGCAGGAACGTGACCATGAGCACGGTCGCGTCGCCCCACGAGGCTCGTAGCAGACCCGCGAACTCTTCCTTCTCCGCCATGTTCCAGGCCACGACGACAAGCACGCCGCCGAGGCTCGCGAGCGGCACGTAGGCTGCGAGCGGCGCGGCCACGAGCAGGAAGAGCAGCAGATAAACCGCGTGCAGCATCCCCGAAACGGGACTGATGGCACCGGCGCGCACGTTGGTCGCGGTGCGGGCAATGGTGCCGGTTGCGCACATGCCGCCGAAGGTGACTGAGGCGACGTTGGCCACGCCTTGGGCCACCAGCTCGCAGTTCGATCGGTGCTTGCGGCCGCTCATGCCGTCGGCGACGACGGCCGAGAGCAGGCTTTCGATGGCACCCAGCAAGGCGATGGCAAGCGCGTCCGGGAACACGGCGCGGACCTTGGCCAGATCGAACTCCGGCAATGATGGCAGCGGCAGCGTGCGGGGGACGTCGCCGAAGCGCGAACCGATGGTGGCGACGTCGAGCCCAACAGCCGCGACGAAGGCCGCCGTTCCGGTGACGGCAATCAGCATGCCGGGCCACCGCGGACGGAAGCGCCGCAGGCCTACGATGATCGCGACGGAGCCGATTGAAACCGCGAGAGCCGCTGGGTTTATGGTGCCAAGCGCGTCCCATATTGCGGCGAGCTTCGGCGCCAGCGCGGACGGCTCCTTGGTCATGTCGAGGCCGAGAAGCTCCTTGAGCTGGCTGGCCAGAATGATAACGGCGATGCCCGCCGTGAAGCCGATCGTAACCGGGAGGGGGATGTATTTGACGTAGGTGCCGAGCCTTAGGAATCCGGCCGCCGTCATCATCAGCCCGGCCATGGCGGTTGCCAGCACGAGGCCGTCGTAGCCGTGGCGCTCGACGATGGCGGCGATCAGCACGATGAAAGCGCCTGCGGGTCCCCCGATCTGGAATCGGCTACCGCCGAGCGCAGAGATCAGGAAGCCGCCGATGATGGCCGTGTACAGTCCCTTTTCGGGCGACAGCCCCGAGGCGACCGCGATGGCCATCGCGAGCGGCAGCGCGACGATGGCGACGGTCAGGCCGGCAAAGGCGTCGGCCGTGAAATCGCGGGCGCGGTAGCCCTCCCGGAGCAGTGTGACGAGCTTTGGCGTGAACAGCTCGCGGAACGTCGGCGGCAGGGGTTTCAGGGGATTGTGCGCGGGCACATCCATTCACTCCGTCTCCTTTGACAAGGAGCGGCGGGATCGTCGGCGTAGGTGAGACCGAGGAGGCGCTTCTGGCGTGCGGCGAGAGGCGGATCCCTGTCGGATCGTCGGCGGTCACCGTCGCAAGTTTGCGGTGGCTTGCGCTCTTCTACACCGGTTCGCGGCCGGCGAGGCGAGGTCCTATCGTCGCTCGCGCCGCCCGCCGACGGATAAAAATCTGACGCAGATCAGTTTTTCGCCCTATGCCGCCTTCGCGGCGACCTTGGCTTCGATGGCATCCCAGATCAGGGCCGCGATGTCGGGGCCGCCGAAGGCTTTCACCTGGCGGATGCCGGTCGGCGAGGTGACGTTGATCTCGGTCAGGTAGCCGCCGATGACGTCGATGCCGGTGAACAGCAGGCCGCGTCGCTTCAGCTCCGGGCCCAAGCGGGTGCAGATCTCGCGCTCGCGGTCGGTCAGCTCCGTCTTCGCGGCGGTACCGCCGACGTGCAGGTTGGAGCGTGTCTCGCCCTCGGCCGGCACGCGGTTGATGGCGCCAGCGATCTCGCCGTCGACGAGGATGATGCGCTTGTCGCCTTCGCGCACCTCTGGGCGGTATTCCTGCACCATGAAGGGCTCGCGGAAGACGGTCTGGAACAACTCCACCAGCGCGCCGAGGTTGGTGTCCTCGGGGCGGATGCGGAAGACGCTGGCGCCGCCGTTGCCGTAGAGCGGCTTCAGGATGATGTCCTTGTGGGTGCGGCGGAAGGCCAGCACGTCGTCGAGCGATCGCGTGACCAGCGTCGCTGGCATCAGGTCGAGAAAGTCGAGGACGAAGATTTTTTCGGGGGCGTTGCGCACGTGCGCCGGGTTGTTGACCACCAGCGTCCTGGGGTGGATGCGCTCGAGCAGGTGTGTGGTCGTGATGTAGGCCATGTCGAACGGCGGGTCCTGGCGCAAGAGCACCACGTCCCAGTCGGCGAGGTTCTCCCGGCTGTGGCGGCCCAAGCGATAATGGTCGCCGACCTTGTCGATCACGCTCAGTGCGTGACCGGCGGCGATCAGGTCGCGGCCGTCGAGGGCCAGGTTCTGAGGTGTGTAGTAGAAGCTCTCGTGCCCGCGCCGCTCGGCCTCGAGCAGGATCGCGAACGTGCTGTCGCCGCGGATGTCGATCCGCTCGATGGGGTCCATCTGGAAGGCTACGCGCAGGGGCATGTGGGGCTCTCGAAAATGGCAACCGCGCTGAGGCTTAGCACGAGACGGGTGAAGAGTAGCAAGCGACTATGCCGTCGTTTCTTTCCCCTGCTACCCTCATTGCTCTCCTGCGGTCAGATTACTGCTGTCCGGCCCCTACCTTCCAAGCCTCTCGAGTGCCCTGCCGAGGGGTTCAGTCGAGATGGAAATAGGCCCTTCGAGCGAATTGTTCATCTCGAGCATGAGGTAAATGGCGGCCGACAGCGACACGGCGCAAAAAAGCATGAGCGACAACACCGTGACATTGGGTGGCGCGAAGAGGCCATGGGAGAAAAAGATCAGGGCCAGCCAGAACACCAGCACCACGAGGAACGGCATGGGCATCGTGCTGTCCAGGTCGTCGAGCAGGAACCAACGTGCCTCGGCGATGTCACTGCTCACGGCGAGGGCGCGGTCTTTGAGCCAACGCTGTGCATCGGTGGTCGGTTGAAAGCCCCGAATCTCGTCCTGGATGGCTTCAATGGCAACGAACGTCGCCTCGCTGCCATGATCGGCGGGGAGCGCTTTCGGATTGAGCGCGGCAAGCTTCCTCTGCACCGCCTCGCGCAGATGCCCGCGCGCCGGCCCGGCGTCGGGTCCGTAATGGGCCAGCACGCGGTCGAGAAGAACGACCTTTGCGGATGCGTGCCTGAATTCCGTGTCCTTCGTGTCGAACGAGGTCTTGGCGGAATAGATGAGGAGGCCGAGCACGACGGCCGCAAGCAGCGCCATGATGCCCATAATGGCATGAATGGTCTCCTTGGAAGCTCCGGTCAGATGTCCCGTCGGAAGGAGGCGAGCCGCGAGGACGGCCAAGAGCGTGGCGCCGAACGTACATGCGAGGACGAAGGCGGAGACCAAGAGCGGTGACATCTTCGCGACCTCTATCTCGTGCCGAGAGGGTTGCGAGACAATCATAGGATGAGCGAGGGGGTGCTACCAGCGCGGCCCGATATAAGGTGGATCATAGCGCGCGTCCGCGCAGCGGTCGCCGTTCCAGTAGCGGTACTTGCCGCAGCTCGAAGGGGGCGGTGGGAGCGCGATCCAGCCGTAAACCGGTGGCTCGTAGACGACGACCGGCGGCGGCTCGTAGCGGTAAACGCGCACCCGTGGGGGAGGTGGCAGGTAATATTCCGGCGGGTAGTAGAAGTCGTCCTTGTAGCCGCGGTACCAGCGCCTGCCGACATCGATCCGCAGCGTGTCGGAGTTTGAGACGGTCGCTGCGGCCGACAACGGGGCGGCGGTCAGGCTGCCTGCATTCGAGACGATGACCGTAGCGGTCAACAGGCCGTATACGGCGAAGCGGGACATCCCACGCATGATCGAACTCCATGACCCGACGCGAAGGATCATAGCGGGCTCGCCAACCAGAGTCCTTGCTGGCGCAACCGGTGCGCCGCACAAGTGCTTGTTAATATTGACGGTCCGTGACTGGCGCGGGTTAAGCGAGGTGACGGCGGTCAGGCTTTCTCGTCGCCCGTCGCAACGCGGCCCATCCATTCCTCCTCGGTAATGGTGCCTGCTTTCTCTACGGCCGCCAGCTCGTGCGGGCGCAGAATGTCCTGCAGGCCATCGATCCGCTTCCATTCGCAGAGCGGCGTTGCGGCGTCGACGCGCGGCACGTAGCGGGAGGCCGCCTCCTTGCGGTAGCGGTGCACGTAGCGCGGGCAATTCATCCAGACGTCCGAGATGGTGACTTTGACGACAAGCTCGGCTTCCTGGAACAGGTCCATCAGGGGGCCATCCTTCACCAGCTCGCCGCGGCCCTGCAGGCGCAGTCGAAACGGTTTTTCGAAATCGATGAAGAGGCAGCCGATCTCGGGATTAGAGGCGATGTTGCCGACGGAATAGTACATGCCGTTGCCGTCGTAGCTCGGAAAGGCGAGCGTCCTGGAGTCGAGCGCGCGCACAAAGCCGGGGTCGCCGCCTTTGTAGGAAACCGTGGGCCGCCCGTTGTGGTCGACCGACGACAGGAAGAACATGTCCCGGCTTTCGATGAAGGCGCGCGCCATGTCGTCAAGCTCGGACTTGGCCGCGATCAGCTCGATGCGGTCGGCCATCGCGCGGCTTTCGAAGTGATTCTGCAACTCACGATGCTGGGGGCCATAAAGTCGGCTCATCCGGTTTCCTCCTCCATATCTTCGTTCTTGTTCTGCTGTTGCAGCTTTGACGGCTGCATTCGCGACGCGCGAGCGGCTATTCTAGGGGCCATTAGATCGAAGGGCACGGTCCGGATTCGGAACCGTGCCCATTATTTTGAAGCTCAACCGTGCCGGCTTGCGCCGATCCTACTTCTTGTCGTCGTCATCGTCGTCCGAGTTGCCGTATTTTGCCTCGATGGCGTCGATGCCGTCCTTGAAGATGCCGTCGATGACCTTGCGGGCTTCCTTGGCGTCGGTGCCGTCGGCCGGATCGTAGGTGGCGCTCCAGCCGACGTTGATTTCGTCGAGGTCGTCATCATCGGGCGTGACCGAGAACTGCGCCTCGTAATTCTTCACCGGCAGGGGACTCTCGATGATCTCGTAGCGGTAGCTCGTGCTGCCGGTATCGACGAGCTTCTCCTTGATCTTGCCGCCGTCCTTGAGCGTCAGGGTTCGGAAGGTGTCGTCACCCTCCTTGCTCTCCTCGCATTTCTCGACGACAGGGTGCCATTCCGAGATCGCGCACCATCCCCCGACTTTGGCCCAGAGCGCCCGGCGCTCTTCCTCGGTCTTTGTCTCGTCGACGTTGATCTCGAGCTTCTTGGCCGAGACGAGGCTCGCGGCTGATGCCGTCCCGGCTCCTACCATCAAAGCCCCGGTGGCCAGCATCAGGCCAGCAGTCCAATTTCTCATAGTGTGTTTCCTCCACGTGCCTCGTTCGGGTTTCACATGGTCCCCATGTAACACTGTAGCGTATAATTCATCACGGGTGCGGACGGGAAGTCCTGGCAATCACACATGTTCGTGTGCAGCCCCTAGGGGACTTTTCGGAAGCTCTAGAGGGCGTTGGGGAGGTATTGCGGCCAGCGGCGCCCGATCAGGAACAGGATGTCGAAGCCCAATTCGTGGGCCTGATAGCGCGGATTACGGGCGAGCCAGAGATCGGCGGCGCGGCGAATGCGGGCGCGTTGGGTTGGGTTAATTGCGGCCTCCGCCGCCTCGCGCGTTGCACGGCGCTTGACTTCCACGAACGCCAGGCGTCGGCCCCGCACGGCAATAAGATCGATCTCGCCAAGCGGGGTCTTGGCGCGCCGTGCCAGAATGCGGTAGCCGCGCAGTGAGAGCGCGACGGCGGCGATCCATTCCGCGCGTCTGCCGTCGCGGTTACGGGCACGACGCTCCGCCTCCCAGTCGCTCGGTGAGGTCGGGCGCTTTGGCATCAGAGTTCAGCTCTCGGCGCGACGCTTCAAGGCGAGGGCCACGTCATAGACCCGGGCCTTGGGGACGTTCAGCGTTTCCGCCACGACGCGGGAGGCGTCGCGCAGGCTCAGTTTTTCGAGTGCGGGTGCGAGTTCAATCTCGATCATCGTATCGTCGACCTCGGCGGGCTGTGGCGGGCCGACCACGATCACGATCTCGCCTTTCGGCGGCTCGGTCGCAAGGGCGTCGGCCAGATCGGGGAGACGACCGCGGCGGACCTCCTCGTGCAGCTTCGTCAGCTCACGGGCCACGGCCGCTTCACGTTTTCCGAGCACGGTGGCGAGATCGGTCAGTGTTGCGGCGGCCCGCGTCGGGGCTTCGAAAAAAATCAGCGTGCCGGGGACGGCGGCGAGTTCCGCAAGGCGAGACCTTCGCGCGCCTTCCTTGGCCGGCAGGAAGCCCGCGAAAAAAAAGGCGTCCGTCGGCAAGCCGGCGACGGTCAGTGCCGTCAGCGTGGCCGAGGGACCAGGGATGGCCGTCACTTGATGACCGAGCGCGCAACATTCTCGCACGAGCTTGAAACCAGGGTCGGAGACGAGCGGCGTGCCCGCGTCGCTGATCAGCGCTACGGCCCGGTCGTCGGCCAACTCTCGCAGAATGCGCGGCCGCTGCTCGTCGGCGTTATGCTCATGATAGGGCCTTAGCGGCACGTGGATCGCGTAGTGCGAGAGAAGCGTGCGGCTGTGGCGCGTGTCCTCGCAGTAAATCACATCGGCGTTCGCCAGCGTGGCGATGGCGCGCACTGTCATATCGGCCAGATGACCAATGGGCGTTGCGACGAGGTAGAGCCCCGGGGCCAGCGGCAGGCGGAGCTGACGCTCGATCTCCGAGGCGACGCGACCGGTGATGGCTGACGCGTCAGGCTGTCGGGTCTCGGAAGACTCCTTGCTCATATCTCGGCCTCTTGTGGGGGAGCTGGCGCGCCAGGGCGGGCGGGGGCGCCCCGGTGCGGAGCTTCTCTTTCACTCCATGCCCTGGTGAAAATCCAGGAGATATTGATCGGGCCTCCATATTTCACTTCACCCTCGCGGGGGGACCTTGTTACCAATCTCATGATGACGAGGGCCCGGGGCCGCAAGCCCATTTAGTGTGCGTGTCTCTAATCTGCTCATGGGGCTTTCCGCGTGACGACCTATTCGTGCCGGCTGCAAGGGGCCGCTGAAATGGTCAAAACCGGGCTTGCGCGGATGACGCAACGCGTCCGGAGCCGAGCGCGCATGATCTGCCGTCTCGGCGCGATAACGGCGGTGCCGCTGCTCGTCGCGGCCTGCGCCACGAACTTCGGCGCCTCCGAAGGGGTGACCTCGGCGTTCACCGAGCAAGAAAAGCCGGGCGCCGTTGGCCAGCCGAAGAAGCCGGTTCGTATCGGGCTCCTGCTTCCGCTCTCCGGTTACGGCTCTCACACGGTGACGGCCAAGGGCCTGAAGCAGGCGGCGGAGCTCGCACTCCTCGATCTCAACAATCCGCTTGTGCAGCTCATCGTCAAGGACGACAAGGGCACGCCGCAGGGGGCGAGCCAGGCGGCGCAAGAGGCGATCGGCGAAGGAGCCGAAATCATCGTCGGGCCGATCACAGGCGAGGGTGCGAAATCCGCGGCGGCTGTCGCGCGCGGCTCGAAGGTGCCCGTTCTCAGCTTCTCCAATGACCGCAATGCCGCCGGTGATGGCGTCTATCTCATGGGCGTGCTGCCGGAGCAGGAGGTCGAGCGCATCGTCGCGTTTGCGGCCGGTCGTGGGAAACGGCGCTTCGCGGCTCTGGTGCCGGATGACGGCTACGGTCGTGTGGTGGCTTCCCCATTCAAGGAGGCCGTCGCGCGCAATGGAGGTGCGGTAGCGGCCGTCACTTCTTTCCCACTCGAGGCCAACGCCATGCTTGAGGCCGTGCAGCCGCTTGCGGGCGAAGTGCAGCAGAGTGGGGATTCCACAACGCCGATCGACGTATTGCTGGTGGCGGCGGGTGAGACGGCGTTGCCTCAGCTCGATCCGATCCTCACCTACGCTGGTATTCGCAGCGATCGCCTTCAGCTGATCGGCACCGGCGCGTGGGATTTTCCGAGTGCGGGGCGCAGCCCGGTCTTCGTGGGTGGATGGTATCCCGGTCCTGATCCGCACGGCTGGACGGACTTCGTGCAGCGGTTCTCGCGCGCATTCGGGCAGGTACCGCCGCGACTCGCGAGCCTCTCCTACGATGCAGTCAGCATCGCCATCACGCTGTCGTCGGCGGAGCCGGGGCAGCGGTTCACGGCAGCGGCGCTGACGCGTCCGGCAGGTTTTACCGGCGTCGATGGGGCGCTGCGGTTCCGCGCCGATGGCATTTCAGAGCGGTCGCTAGCGGTACTCGAGCTGCAGACCTTCGGCGGCAACGTGCTCGAGCCGGCGCAGCCGCAGGAGGCACCGGCCGAGCGTTCGTCGTTTGGCGGAATGCGCCTTCCCTGGCAGTAGGCTTCGTATCCACTGTTCGATGAAGCGGGCGTCAGGCTGTGACGCCGGGCCGTGGCGGTGGATGGCCGAACGGGCGCACAGGCATCGTGTAGATGTCGGCGGCCGGCACCGAGACGATCTCACGCTCCGGCCAGCGAAGCGCTGTCAGCTTGCCGCCAAAGCAACAGCCCGTGTCGATGCACAACGTATTGTTGACCCAATCGGCGTCCGGTACCGGAGTATGACCATAGACGACCGACGTATGGCCCCGGTACTCGACGGCCCAGTGATACCGGATCGGCAGCCCGAACTTGTCTGTCTCTCCCGAGGTTTCGCCGTAGAGGCAGAAGCGCCGTATCTCGCCCGAGATGCGGCCGAGCATGTCTTCCTTGATACCGGCGTGGGCTACGGCGAGCCCGCCGCCGTCGAGCCAGACATAGATCGGGAGGTCCTTCAGGAATTTGCGCACGGCGATGCGGAACGCCTTCGGCTCCGGCTCGAACTGCGCGATCGTGCGGTCGAGGCCATGGCTCGGCTTGACGTCCTTGCCGTCAAGCCAGCGCTGGAACTTCACGTCGTGGTTTCCGGGCACCGCGTAGGCGGTTCCGGCCTCAACCATGCTCATGACGATGCGCAGCGTGTCCGGCACGCGCGGGCCGCGGTCGACGAGATCGCCGACGAACACCGCTCGCCGTCCGCGCGGAGGAACGACGGTCACCTCCGCCGCGCTCGGCGTACCGGTCCAACGCACGTGGTAGCCGAGGCGCGCAAGGAGCGCTTCAAGCTCGCCTGCGCACCCGTGCACGTCTCCGATGATGTCAAACGGACCGCTGTCGCTCCGCCTGTCGCAGCGGGCAAGCTCGTCCCCATCAGTGTTTGTCTGGGTCATCCTGATGGTCATTTAACGCGCTTGCGGAAAAGTGGAAGTCGGATTTGCGCCAATAACCTCATCAATTGGCATAGGCCTGTCGATTGTGTCTGGGTGGGCCCATAACCGGGCGATCTTCAGGCCTGGGGGCGTTCTAGGCATGCGGCGTGTCGATGGCGTGACGCCTATGGATCAGGTCTCGATGTAGTCTTCGATCTGGCGCTTTGGCTTCGGCACGTCCGTCACGAAGCCCGCCAGATGCTCGAGACCGGGCGGCGCAGGGCCGCCGTAGGCCCAGTCGAGAAGCTGGACGGTATGCGTGAAGGGCGTGTCGCTCGAAGGTTCGAGCTGCGTGATGCAGCCGATGTTGCCGGCGGCGACAACGTCCGCCCGCGTCGAGCGGATGTGGTCTAGCTTCCGTTTCTTGAGCTGCCCGGCGATCTCGGGCTGCAGGATGTTGTAGGTTCCGGCCGAGCCGCAGCAGATGTGCCCTTCCGGCACGTCGACAACAGCGAAGCCCGCCTGCTTCAGCAATGCGCGAGGCTCGTCGTGGATGCGCTGGCCGTGCTGCAGCGAGCATGCCGAATGGTAGGCGACGCGTAGCGACGACCAGCGCTCCGGTGCGCCCAGCTGATAGTCATAAAGAAATTCCGAGACGTCCTTGGCAAGCGCCGAGATCCGCTTGGCCTTCTCGGCGTAGGCCGGATCGTTGCGCATCAGGTGCCCGTAGTCCTTGACGGTGGTGCCGCACCCGGAGGCGTTGATGATGATGGCGTCGACCTCGCCGCGATCGATCTCCTTGATCCAGGCATCGATGTTGCGCCGCGCGTGCTTCTTTGCTTCTGCTTCCTGCCCCATGTGCTGGACGATGGCTCCGCAGCATCCGGCGCCATTGGCGACGACAACGTCCACGCCGCGCCGCGCTAGGAGGCGGATGGTGGCGTCGTTGATGTCAGGCTTCAACACCTGCTGGACGCAGCCCGTCATCATGATCACGCGCGCGCGGCGCTCGCCGTGCGTGACGGCCGTGCCGGGCCCGCCGAAGCGCGCTTCGCTCGTTATGGCCGCGGTCGGTGCCAGTTCCAGCATGGCCGCGAGCTCCTTGAAGCCGAACCGCTCCAAGAGCGGCTTGAACGGGCGTGCCAGCGGCGCGGCCTTGAGCGCGAAGCGAAAGCGGCGTGGGTAGGGGATCAGGAAGGCAAGGAGTTGGCGCAGCGCCCGCTCCTTGAAGCTACGCGTCGTGCGCTCCTCGATCTCGGCGCGCGCGATATCGACGAGGTGCACGTAGTCGACGCCGCTCGGGCATGTGGACATGCAGGAGAGGCACGTCAGGCAGCGATCGACGTGGTAACGGACCTGCTCGGACGGCGGCTGCTCCTCGCCGCGCTCGAGCATGTCCTTGATCAGGTAGATGCGCCCGCGCGGGCTGTCGCGCTCGTCGCCGAGCACGACGTAGGTCGAGCACACTGCCGTACAGAGGCCGCAATGCACGCAACGCTTCAGAATCCGATCGGCTTCCGCGAGCCGCGGGTTCGAAAGCTGGTCGGACGCGAAGTTCGTCTGCATCGTCGGTCTTTCCGTGCGGCGAGGCCGTTGCCAAGCCGAAGTCTCTACATCGTTGCGTACATGCGGCCGGGGTTCAGGAGACGCAGGGGATCGAAAGTCTGTTTGATCCCGCGCGTGATCCGGTCGATCGCGGGCGCGAGCGGCTGGAACACCTCGACGTTACGGCGCACGCTGTCGTCAGCGCGGATCAACGTAGCATGGCCGCCGTGTGTGGCGACTGCGCGGCGGATGTCCGCACTGCCGGCATCGGCCGAGGCCGGCGTTTCGAGCCAGACGAGACCGCCGGACCAGTCGTAGAACGCCTCGACGTGCATGTGGCGGCGCACGGCCGCGACGAGGGCCGGCGCCTCGCTTGGCGTCGTCGAGATGCGCCAGATGTGCGTTCCGTTCGGCGGGAAGAACGACAAGCGGCGCACCTCGCTCCAGAACTCGAGAGAGCTTTCGAGGTCGAGCTCCAGCGGTGCGCCGTAGGCCGTGAGCACCTCGCGCATCTTCTGCTTGCGGTAGGTGATCGAACGCGTGAAGTTTTCGAGCCGGATCGCCGTCAGGGACGTGGTGGCTCCGGACAGGTCCTTGTGCTTGAGGCGGCTCACAAGCGCGGGCGACAGGTGCGCCGTGCCTGACACCTCATAAGGCTGGATCATGGCGAGGCTCATCAGCTCGACGGCCAGATCCTCGGTGAGATCCGGATAGACGAGCGTTACCACGTCATCGGGCAGCGGCAGCACCTTGAAAGTGACCTCCGACAGCACCGCCAATGTGCCCCAGCTGCCGGCAAGGCCGCGTGCCACGTCGTAGCCGGTAACGTTCTTCATCACGCGGCCACCGGACTTGAAGATCTCGGCGCGGCCGTTTACGCCGCGCACACCGAGCAGAAAGTCACGCGCGGCGCCGGCCGCGATGCGGCGCGCACCCGAGATGTTGGAAGCAAATATGGCCCCGATGGTCTGCAAACCGGCTCCGGTGCCGAGCGCCGGGCCGAGATCAATAGGCTCGAACGGCAACATCTGGCCCCGTGAGGCGAGCTCGACCTCGATCTGCGACAGGGGCGTACCGGCGCGGGCACTCATGACCAGCTCGGCCGGCTCGTAGAGCGAGATGCCACGCATGGCGCCCGTTGTCAGCGCAACGGGGGCGATGACGGGACGCCCGACGCCGCGCTTCGAACCCGCGCCCAGGATCTCGACCGGGATTGCGCGCTCGGCAAGTGCCGCCATCATGCTTTTCAGCTCCCACTCGGTGGCGGGACGCATGATGTCGTTCATGGATGCTCCTTCCCGCCGAGCAGGAGTGGCGAGCGCAGGTGTGTCTCGGGGCCGCTCATCACGCTGCCTCAGCCGGATCGGCCTCCGGCCGCTTCTGGTGAGCCTGCATCTCTGCCGCGATCTTGGCCATGTATCCTTCGACCGCGTCGAGCGGGAACACCTTGCCGAAGTTCAGGAGCCAGTCCGGATCGAACACGGACTTGATGCGGAGCTGCACGGCGATGTCTTCTTCGGTGAACTGGGCGCGCATGAGGTCGCGCTTCTCGATGCCGACGCCGTGCTCGCCGGTCAGGCATCCGCCGACGGCGACGCACAGTTTCAGGATCTCGGCGCCGGCCGCTTCCGCCTTTTCGGTCTCACCGGGTGCATTCGCGTCGTACATGACGAGCGGATGCAGGTTTCCGTCGCCGGCGTGGAAGATGTTGGCGACCTTCAGTCCATGCCGATGGCAGATCTCGGAGATCTGCTCGAGGACGTGCGGCAGGTGGGCGAGTGGAATCGTCCCGTCCATGCAATAATAGTCCGCAATCCGTCCGAGGGCGCCGAAGGCCGATTTGCGGCCCTTCCAGATCTTGGCGCTCTGCTCGTCGGAGGCGCTGACGACGAGCGCCTGCGGGTTCAACTCGTGCGCAATGCTGGCGATGTAGGCGAGGCGGTCGTTGATCTCCTGCTCGGAGCCTTCAACTTCGATGATCAGCAGCGCCTCGACGTCGGTCGGGTAGCCGGCCTTGGCGAAGGCCTCGCAGACTTCGATGGCCGGCTTGTCCATGAACTCGATGGCTACCGGAATGATGCCGGAGGCGATGATGCGCGCCACGCAGATGCCGGCCTTGGCGGAGGATTCGAAGCCGATCATCATGGGGCGTGCACCCTCGGCCGCGCGCAGGATGCGCACCGTCGCCTCCGTGACGATGCCGAACTGACCTTCGGAGCCCACGATCAGGGCCAGGAGGTCATAGCCCTCAGCGTCGAGGTGCGTTCCGCCGATCTCGATGATCTCGCCGTCGATGGTCACGAGCTTGACGCCGAGCACGTTGTTCGTGGTGACACCGTATTTCAGACAATGGGCACCGCCCGAATTCATGGCCAGGTTTCCGGCCAGCGTGCAGGCGAGCTGGCTCGAGGGATCCGGCGCGTAGAAGAAGCCCTCGGGCGAGACTGCATTCGAGATCGCGAGATTGGTGATGCCGGCTTCGACGCGGGCGAAGCGGTTCTCGAAATCGATGTCGAGCACGCGATTCATTTTCGAGACGCCGATGACGATGGCGTCCTCGAGCGGTAGCGCGCCGCCGCAGAGCGAGGTTCCTGCTCCGCGCGGCACGACGCGGATGCCGTTGGCGTGCGCGTATTTGAGCGCGGTCGCGACGCCCTCCGTGGACGTTGGAAGCACGACCGCAAGCGGCATCTGCCGGTAGGCCGTCAGTGCGTCGGTCTCGAATGCCCGCCGGCCGTCCTCGTCCGAGATCACGGAGTCTGCGCCGCAGAGGGCGACGAGATCGCGCACGATCTGGTCTCGTCTCGCGACGATGTCCGGATCTGGACTGGGTAGCGCGATCGACGACATCCGTTGTTCTTTCTTTGACGGGCGGGAGCTGGCAATGTCATAACCGAACACCGACGGAAACGCGACCGCCCTCGCCGCTCGTCACACAGGACAGAGAGTCTCGCATGACGAGAGCAGCGCGGCAATATCGAGGCGCGTTTATCTCAGGTCTGGCGCCGGCGCAGACCCTGCTGGGCGGCTTGCGGAAAGCCGATATCTAGGCGGCGGGGCGCACGCGATCTTTTGGACGCGTTGCAGCATTCCTGCGCGACAGCTCAAGCAGGGCCTCGATGTTGGTGTCGAGGGCCTTTGCATCGTGCAGATGGTGCACCGTGTTATCCTTGAACGGTGCGTAGATCATCATGGACCGCAGCTCGTCGCGGATGCGCTCGAAGGCGTAGGTCAAGGCGTCGAGCTGCTCGCTGGCTGCCTGGTGCAGGGCAACGGCCGCCTCGGCCCCGGCTTCGGCCGCGACGAGCGGCTCGGTGGCGAGTGTCCATTCCTCCGGATCGTCGAGCGGCAGGACCTCCATCCGACGGGGGGGGGGGCGTGGCTGCCTGGACCGTCGGCGCTGCCTGGGGTTTGCGGCGCATCCACTCTGTGGGGTCGATGGCTCCGATCCTGTCCCTTAAGCGGCGGGTGGCGGCCATCGCTGCGGTGGCCCGGGCCGGCAGGCGGCGTACCTCGTCTACGACGAGGTACATCAGGTCTTCGAGCCAGAAGGGGCTGGGCGGGTTCAGGCGAAAGCCAAGCATTCGAAAGTCCGTGCTCAGGAGCGAATGCGAGGCGCAATGCGGTGCATTGCGGCGCAATTCGAGATTCGCAGCATTTCGGTGGGCTTGGAAAAGCTGAGCTTATTCGTGCGCGTAAGCAAGCGCATTTTTTCGATTCAGATTTTCGAGATCCGCCGCAACGCGAAATAGATCATGAAATTGCATGGCTAACATTTTATTAATGCAGGGGCATATACACGTGTAAATAAAAGACGGGTCAATAGCGCCGGTCGACGGGCGAAAGGGCGGCCGCACTGAGCGAGGCTGGAACGAAAGGCGCGCCGCGGCTTGCATTGCCCGTGGCAGTTGGACCGCGATAGCGATAGTGCCCGGTGATCTCATCGACGAAGAGGGCGTCCTCGAGCTGTGGTCCCCAACCGCGATTATGGATGATCATTGGCCGGCCGGACGGCGCCATGACCGACGATACGATGGCGATGTGAGCGCGGGTCCGCTGGTTTTGCGGGCGGTAGTAGGTGACGATGTCGCCTGGCCGGTAGTCCTCTGGGAACGTCGTCACCGGTAGGTTTTCCCCGTGGGCGGCGAAGAAGCGCCGCAAAACCTCCGTGCGGCGATGGTCGATGCTGGCATCGCCGCGGCCGGAGCGTGCCCGATGCACGAGCGCCTGCAGGTCTATCCCGAGTGCGCGGTAGGCCCGCACGACAAGGTCCGTGCAGACGCCGTAGAGATCGTGCACGTCGCCCATGGGGTAGGAGATGCTGCGATAGGTCTCGTCATAGATGACGAACCTGCCGATCTGGGATTGGGCTGCGGTCGCCAGGTGAAGGCCGAAGGCTTCGCTGTTGCGCGCGGATAGGCTGGTTGGGAGGGACGCCGTTTCGAGCCGCGGTTTCGCATCAATTGTGCAGATGCCGGGACGGATGGGATTGCCGCCCGCGTCCGCTTCAAGCGCTTCAATGGGTGCGGGTGAAACCGGCAAGAGATGCGGCGCCATTTCGCCTGCCGGTGCCAAAAGCGCGAGCGTGGTTTCGGCATCGAAGCCGACGGCGTCCGGGCGTGGTGCGGGTCTTGCAATGACTATCTCAGGATGCGCGCTCTGCAGCGTTTGCGGCCCGAGGGATTTGCTCGTCGCGATTTCGGCGAGTGGCGGCGGCGCGAGCGAGCTCTTAGGTTCTTCCTGTGGCGCGAAGACGGCGGGTAGCCTTGCGGTCACGACGGTGACGGTACCGCGGTCCGTCACTTCCGCGAGCGTCGATCGTGGCATTGCGACCGGCACTGCACCGCTCATTTCGCGGGACGTAGCGGTGCCGATCTCCTCCTCCGGCATGGCGATCGCCGCCACATAGCCATGAAGCGTGCGGGCGGATTGGTAGGCCGCGAGGACCGAAGCGACGAGCAGGACCGGCAGGAACAGAAGGGCGAGCGTCTCGCGTTCATCGCGCGCGTAGGGTACGGCCAGCGCACGCGTTCCGGTGCGGAAGCGGTGCAGGCCCGCCCCCAGATCCTCCGAGATGAGGCTACGTATAGAGTGAGCCAGAGCGGCGAAATTGGTTTTGGCGATCGCCGCGTATGTGGCCCCACGCTGCGTTACGCCCTGGACCACGTCTTTGAGGCGGACTGATTTTCGCGGTAACGGCAGGGCGCGTTTCGACGTTGGCACCGCCTTGCACGCGCGATGCCTCGCATTCGGCCGTGACTTGCGCGGCTTTTTCACGGTTTAGGGTGTCCCCCCGGAACGCGTACCCCCTTAATTATCGAATTTTACGCAACAAGCTCGTAGCTCACCATTGGAAAACGGTGTTCTGAAACGGACGAAGTGCTTGTGACGGTCAAGCGTTGCCGGAAAGGCCCACTAAGCGGCGGATCTCCTGCGGGCTGATGCCTTGCCGGCGCAGGGCGGTGAGCGAGGTATCTCCCGCGCTCTTCGAAAGCTTCAGACCATCGGCTCCGGTCAGCAGGCGGTGGTGATGATAAATCGGCTCCGGCAGGCCGAGGAGAATCTGGAGCAGGCGGTGCAGGCTCGTGGCCGCGAAGAGGTCTCGGCCTCGGGTGACGTGGCTTACACCCTGACGGGCATCGTCCACAGTGACCGCCACGTGATAGCTGGTCGGCACATCTTTGCGTACCAGGATGGCGTCGCCCCAATCGTCAGGATCCATCTCGACAGTCTCGGGCCGCCCCGTTTCGTTGAGCTCGGTGAACGTGACACGCCGTTTGCCGGTCATGCGCTCCAGCGCGTCGAGTGCACGTTCCATGTCGAGACGCAGCGCGAATGGCTCGTTGCGCGTGAGGCGTGCGGCGATCTCCTCACTCGGCAGATTCTTGTGCAGGCGGGGATAGAGCGGTGAACCGTCCGGGTCGGTCACGGCGGGTCGTGTTTCCGTCGCCTCGGCGATCTCGGAGCGCGTTGCGAAACAGGGGTAGAGGAGGCCGAGCTTCAGAAGCGTGTCGGATGCGGCGCTGTAGGTGGTGAAGTGCAGGCTCTGGCGCAGCACCGGCTCTTCCCACGTGATGCCGAGCCAGGCGAGGTCTTCGTAGATCTGCGTCACGTACTCCTCGCGGCAGCGCGTGATATCGATATCCTCGATGCGCAGCAGGAAACGGCCGCCGAACCGGCGCGCCATGTCGAACCCGACCAGCGCGGACAGTGCGTGGCCGAGGTGCAGTTCGCCGTTGGGGCTCGGTGCGAAGCGCAGGACGGGGCGCGGGCTCACGTCGAAATCTCCGGTCCTCGTTTCATTGGGCCGCGCCTTGTCCGGCAGGCATTCCATTTCATTGGGCGGCACCCTACTTTGAGCCGCACGCCACGAAAAGCGGGAGGCCTTGCCCTTTGAAGGGAGAGCTTCGTTCACCGAAAGCCAAAACGCCACGCGTGGTGGCCGTCCGGCTCATCACGACGCCGGCGGATGTGCGCGTGGGGACGCGGGCGCTGCGCAAGCTCTGCCCGACGATCAAGCGCGTGCATGACCTTGTCGGCGATCCAGCACCCCGGCGCCATTCGCCGGGGTTTGCGGGGCTGGCGCGGGTCGTCGTCGGCCAGCAGCTCTCGGAAGCCAGTGCGCGGGCGATCTGGTCGCGTACCGAGGTTGCGGTCGATCCGTTCGATGCGGCGACGCTGCTCGCCATGGACATCGCGGCGCTGCGTACGGCGGGCCTTTCGCAGGGAAAAATCCGCACGTTGCGCGCGGCAGCGGAGGCTGTCGTTTCCGGGGGGCTTTCGTTCGACGCGCGGGTGCCGCTCGACGATCTTCGCGCCAACCTCTTGGCAATCAGCGGTATCGGTCCGTGGACCGCCGACATTTATACGCTCTTCTGCCTTGGGCATGCGGACGGTTTCGCGGCGGGTGATCTTGCGCTGCAGGTTGCCGTGCAACGCGCTTTCGCGCTCGCGGAGCGTCCGAGCGCCGTCGAACTCGAGGCTCTCGCAGAGCGCTGGCGGCCCTGGCGGGGCGTCGCGGCGCTGCTCCTTTGGTCGTTCTACGCCAAGCGGAACCGTGGCTGAGCGGTCATCCAATCGTCGGATTCCCGCGTAAAAACTTCGATTATCCCGCTGATCCAGCGCCGAAATGCTGCTCCTGGACCTTGGTCTTCACAGAGCTGACATGCGTCGCTAGTATCCGGGCCCGAACCCGGGGGTGACGCCCCGATTCGCAAGAACCGACTGGAAGCAAGCTTGTGAATGCTCATGCTGCCACGCCGGAGTCTTTTCCGGCACTGGTTCTCAACGCCGACTTCCGGCCCCTGAGCTACTACCCGTTGTCGCTCTGGAGCTGGCAGGAGTCGGTGAAGGCTGTCTTTTTGGACCGCGTCAACATCGTCTCCGAGTATGACCGGACGGTCCGGAGCACGAGCTTTGAGATGCGGCTGCCGTCCGTCGTCTCGCTCAAGACCTATGTCAAACCCGCGTTTTATCCGGCGTTCACGCGCTTCAACGTGTTCCTGCGCGACCGCTTCTCGTGCCAGTACTGCAATTCGCGCGAGGACCTCACGTTCGATCACTTGATCCCGCGCTCGCGCGGCGGGCAGACGCGCTGGGACAACGTCGTTACCGCATGCGCGCCCTGCAATCTCAAGAAGGGCGGCGAGATGCCGTGGGTTGCCGGCATGAAGCCCTTCCAGCATCCTTACCGGCCGACGGTGTTCGAACTGCACCGCAACGGCCGCCTGTTCCCTCCCAACTACCTGCACGATAGCTGGCTCGACTACCTCTACTGGGATACCGAGCTCGAGCCGTAGTGCGATCGCGCAGCGATTTCCCGCTCCGCGTTCCCGCAAACTGCGCAAAAAAAAACGGGCCCCGTTGCCGGGGCCGAGACTGGAAGGTCTAACGACGCTCGTGACTGTCAGCGGCGCTCAGGCAGCGCGCTTTTCCGGCCGTGCGCACAGCACGTGGGCAATGGCTTCGACGGCCTTTCCCCAATCGGCAACGTCTGCGGTCCCCACGTCGGCGCCGAATGCGCGCATGGCGTCCTTGGCGGTGGCGCCGTCGCGGAAGAAGCGTGCGCAGGACTGGCGCGCAATGCCGACGGCCTGATGCCACTGCATCGGATTGATGTGCTCGGGGATCATCGATCGCTCCTCATGTCTACTGTAACGCGACGTATCGTGGGGCAAGCACACCGGCTCTCAGTGCCGCTACGCGCGACCGGTTCATGCGGCACCAACTGGGACTGATGTCAGGCGCCCGGTATGCTTGCCTTACCGTTGGAAGCTGAACGCGCTTCCGAATTTCGCGGCCGGGATACGCACACTTGCAGGGCCCGGCCTCAATCCTGCTCACTCGTTCGAGGGTTCGGCGGAAGGCGTCTGGCCTTTGTCGCGGGCTGCCTCGAGGATTACGCCAACAACTTCATGCAACGGACGCCACACACTCTCTTCGTGCATCGACTTCACTCACTCTCACTCACTGGGCACGACCATGCAGGCCGCGAACGCACATACGCTCACGCTTTTCCGGATACGCAGAACGAGAGTTCGGAACGCTTGAACTGGGGTGCGAGCCGCTCGGCGATACGCTGAGACTTTTTCAACCGAGCGGCCCGCTGCATTCGTTTGAACATGCTGGTCAGCATGTTCTTGGGAGAAGCAGGGGGGTACGCACTACGAACTACGTCTTGACGCCACTCACTGGTACGCAACTCACGCTTACGCAACGCAACGGCACTCGATACGCAACTGACGCAACGCTCACTCAACTTGTTCCGGTCAGCGGAACGGACATCTGTTGAAAACCTGATCTCGGCTCGGGGAGACCCCTTGTTCTGCGCCAATTCGTGGGAGGTGGCTGTCTCGGCCGGGACATCCGCGCGCTGTTGCGCGACGGACTCACATTGCTTCGACTTTCCCTCCCGACGCGGTACGCTCACAACAGAAGTTCCTTTTGTGTTCCGCGAATGAGAGCAATTAACCGTGACACTGTGGCCACGCGAGGGCGGAAAATCGACGGCCTGTTGATATGATCTTGACTCGATGCGACGCGGCCACAGGCGCGGCGCGCAAATGCTTCAGCCGGCTCGATTTTTGTTCGACCGGCGTCTGTTGTTGATAATTGGAAGGCGTTGAATCGGCCCGTTATTCCGCTCGCGACGCGGCGGAGAGAAAGGCCGCTTTCAGCGTGAACGCGAAGATGACGAGCGAGGCGACGACGTTCCAACCGGCCATCGAAAGTCCGGCGAACGTCCACGCCGCCTCGTCACAGCGGATGACGCGCGATTCGGAGAGCCCGCGCAAAAGATCGGCGGGCGAAGCGGGAAGTGTCTGCGCCGTGGCGCAGGTGTCGGGGCCCGGCCAGAACTTCCACTCCACGCCAGCGTGGTAAACGCCGAGCCCGGCGTTGGCGAGGAAGGCAAGCGCCACCGCGAAAAAGATGAAACCGGCAACGCGCGGCAGCTCGGTCGAGAGCGCCATGGCGATGAACAGCAGCGGGATTGCCGCGTAGTAGGCATAGCGCTGCAGCAGGCAGAGCGGGCACGGTGCGTAGCCGCCGAGGTGCTCGAAGCCGAGCGCGGTCAGGATGACTGTCGCGGCAAGGAACAGGGCGAGTCCGCCGTAGCGATAGGCGGCGCCGCGATCCGGGATGTCGAGCGTCAGCATGGGCTAGAGGCCTCCTAGCGTCGCCCCGATCTTAGAACACATACCTGACGGCCACAAAACCCAGCACCAATAGCACCACGAAGACCGTGGTCACGAGGCTCAGGCGTTTCTCGATGAACTCCCTGATCGGTTCGCCGAAGAAGTAGAGCAGGCCCGCGACGAGGTAGAAGCGCATGGAGCGGGCGACGATGCTCGCGATGATGAACTCGAGCAGCGGCATGTGCGTCACACCGGCGGTGATGGTCAGCACCTTGTACGGGAACGGCGTCATGCCCTTGATGATCAGGATCCAGACACCCCATTCGTTGAACCAGCTCGTGAACTCGCCGAAGCTCTCGGCCTTGCCGTAGAACTCGAGGATGGGGCGGCCGATCTGTTCGAAGAAGAAGAAGCCGATCAGGTAGCCGAACACGCCGCCGATGACGGAGCCCAGTGTGGCGACCGTGGCGTAGAACCAAGCCTTCAGCCGGTTCGCGATCACCATCGGGATCAGCATCACATCCGGCGGGATCGGGAAGAACGAGCTCTCGATGAACGAGACCCAGAACAGAGCGTGAGGTGCCCGCGATGAGCGCGCCTGCGCCATCATCCAATCGTACATGCGCCGCATGATGTGCTGGGACCTCCCCCGTTCGCCACACCTGCGTGCTTAGTGGGCGGCGCTGTCATTGTCCATCAGAGCGCGCTTATCTTGGTGAAGCGTCTTACTTACATTCAAGGCTTGCCGACAGCTCGAGCACGAGGCGGTTCAAGAGAAAGCGGCCGGCTTCGGTGGCGCGTATGCGGCTCAATGGCGCGGCCATCCTCGTCGCCGGCGCGAGGCCTGGGCCGAGGCAGGCGCGGATGTCGTCGAGACCGGATTCGTGATGGTCGGGTAAGCGTTCGATGAGACCCTGACGCATCAATCCTTCGATGGTCGACGTGCTGGGGGTCAGGCCTCCTATCGCTGCGAGCCTGTCGAGGTCGATGCCTTCTTCGAGGCGCAAGCCCATCAGCAGCATTTCGTCGGTACGGGCTTGTGGCGTCAGCACTTCGGTCTCGATGATGCCGTGGCCTCTTTCCTCGATCCGCGCGAGCCAGCGTTCTGGATTGCGTTCGGTCGAGGTGGCGAGATGCTGGGTTGGTGTCGCGACGCGGCCGTGGGCGCCGGGGCCAACGCCGGCATAGGGGCCATAGCGCCAGTAAAGCAAATTGTGCCGGCTTTCGTCGCCCGGCCGGGCGTGGTTCGAAATCTCGTACTGATGGAGGCTGGCCGCGGCCGTCATCTCCTGCGTCAGCTCATAGAGATCGTGAGCTGCTTCGGCGGCGGGGATTTTCAGGCGGCCTCTATCGTAGAGGTCGGCGAAGCGTGTGCCTGCCTCGATGGTGAGCTGATAGAGCGAGAGATGACCGCTTGCCATGGCGAGAGCTTCCGCAAGCTCGGCTCGCCAGTCTGACCCGGTCTGCTCCGGGCGCGCATAGATGAGATCGAACGAGACGCGGTCGAACGTCCTCTGTGCAAGGGCGACGGCGGCCTTGGCCTCGGCAACCGAGTGGATGCGGCCGAGGCGCTTGAGATCGTTTTCACGTAGCGACTGCACGCCGATCGAGACGCGGTTGACGCCGGCTGTGCGATAGCCGGCAAAGCGGGCGGCCTCGACGCTGCCGGGGTTGGCTTCGAGCGTGATCTCGGCGTCGGATGCAATCGACCAAAGTGATGCAATGTGGTCGAGGATTGCCGCCACCGTCGCTGGCTGCATCAGCGACGGCGTGCCGCCTCCGAAGAAAATCGAGGTGACGGCGCGCGGCCTCCCCATCAGTTGCGCGACGTGATTCAGCTCGCGCCTGTAGGCGGCGAGAAAGTGGGGCTCGTCCCATCCGCCAAAGCGCACGTGACTGTTAAAGTCGCAGTAGGGGCACTTCTCGGCACAGAACGGCCAGTGGATGTAGACGCCGAAGCCTGGCTCGTCGCTCGTATCTATGGGTATGGCGCTGGTCATTTGCTCGCTGCTAAGAGCGCCCGCGCCAGGGTCCGCCAGCGGGGCTCCTGCTCGGGGACGTCGGCCGTGACGGCGGCTGTTTCAAGAGCCTGCAGGAAGGCCGCGAGGTCGCGTGCCTGCCAAGCCGAACCATTCTCGGCGAGGTCGTCGCGCAGGCCGGTGATGAAGCGGGCTAGCTCGGCCTGTGTCGAGAGGTTGCGGGCGGCGGCTTCAAGGGCCTCGAGATCGCGGCCATCCTTCGGCGCTGACCCGCGCGCTTCGACCTTCTCGAGGCAATGGCGCTTGAAGGCCTCGAAGGCGCGCGTGCGGTGGGAGATCGCGTATTTATCAGCGGGCTCCATCTCGCCGAACGTGCGTGTGTCGCCATCTGGGACGAAGATCGGGTCGTAGCCGAAGCCGTTGCCGCCGCGCGGCGGCCAGCGCAGTGTCCCGTAGACACGGCCTTCGAAAATCCGATGCTCGCCGGTGGGCCAGGCCAGGCACAGCACGGAGATGAAGTTGGCGCGTGGCGGCAGGCCGTCCCAGGCGCCCTTCTCGGCGAGGGCGTCGTACACGCGCTCCATGGCGAGCGCGAAGTCCTTGCCGGGGCCTGCCCAACGGGCGGAGTAGATGCCGGGAGCGCCGTCGAGTGCGTCGACCTCGAGTCCCGAGTCGTCGGCGAGCGCCGGCAGGCCCGAGGGGTTGGCTGCGGCTAGGGCTTTGAGGCGCGCGTTGCCTTCGAACGTGGATTCCGTTTCCTCGGGCTCGGAAAGCGCGAGATCGGCCGCGGAGACGGCATCGAAGCCGTACGGCGCGATGAGCTCCTTGATCTCCCAAACCTTGCCGGGGTTGTGGCTGGCCACGACGAGGCGGCTGCCGGGCTCGAGCTGCTTCATGCCTCGAACCCCCAGATGCGCGGTTCGGCAAATTCTATGGAATTGCCGTCGGGATCGCGGAAGTAGATCGAGCGGCCGCCGTTCGGCCATTCGAAATCGGCTTCGATCGCAACACCCATGTCGGCAAGATGGTCGCGCCAGTGGTCGATGTCAGATGCGCTGGCGGCAAAGCAGATGTGGCCTTGGCCTTCGGCGCCGTGCGGTGGCAGAGGGAGACCGTCTTTCGCAGGCGGCTTTCGCGTGGCTTCGGGATTGAAGATCAGGAGCATCTGGCTTTCGAGTTTGTAAAAGATGTGACGGCCATCGACGCGGGCGTAGGGCTCGCGGCCAAGCAGCCGATTGTAAAATGCTTCCGCTACGCCGAGGTCACGCGTGTACAGAATGCTTTCGAGAACTGCGAGGGGTTTTGCTGTCAGCTCAGAGCCCATAGGAATATCACCGTGGCCAAGACGCCGAGAAACGTGCGGACTGCGTGCAGCCCGCCCCACTGTTCGATCAAGGCGCGCGTTTGGGGACCGGCGGCTTCCGGCGCGGTGCCCATCAGTTGATTGTTCGTCGGCATGATGCCTATCAGCGTGAAGGGCCAGTTTGCCAGCAGAACGACGCCGCCCGCGAGCCAGCGCCAATCGCTCGTGCTCCACCAAGCCGCTGCACCGAGCAGGAAGCCGATTACGGCCAAGGGAGCCTGCATGGCAAAGCCGCGCTTGTAGCTCGGTTTCCACTGGGTCAGCAACGCGCGGTCGTCGAGCTGCAAACGGGCGGGTTGCTCGGAGACGTTGATGTAAAGCGCCGCGCCAGTGAAGAGGGCCGCAACGGTCAGGGCAAGATGTCCGGTGAGCATGATCGTGCTCCATCTGTCGCTTGGGCAGGGCCGCTCTCCGTGGCGCGCTGATGCAAGTGCCGCCCGGCTACGCAACCGTGAGCTTCTGCAACTCGATCAGCTCGGCGATGCCCTTCTTCGCCAGTGCCATCAACTGGTCGAAGCTCTCCTGGCTGAAGGCGAGCGTCTCGGCAGTACCCTGCACCTCGACGATGCCGCCGGCGCCCGTCATCACGAAATTCGAATCCGCGTCGGCGGTCGAGTCCTCGGCGTAGTCGAGGTCGAGAACCGGCGCGCCCTTGTAGAGCCCGCAGGACACGGCAGCGACGTGGTCTCGCAGCACGCCCTCTTTCACCATATCGCGCAGCTTCATCCACTGGATGCAATCGTGGAGCGCTACCCAGGCGCCGGTGATGGCGGCCGTGCGCGTGCCGCCGTCGGCCTGGATGACGTCGCAGTCGATGGTGATCTGCCGCTCGCCGAGCTTTGGCAGGTCAACCACTGCGCGGAGCGCGCGGCCGATCAGGCGCTGAATTTCCTGCGTGCGGCCGGACTGGTTGCCGACTGCTGCCTCGCGGCGCGTGCGGTCGGTGGTGGCACGTGGCAGCATGCCGTACTCGGCTGTGACCCAACCGCGCCCCTGTCCCTTCAGCCACGGCGGGATGCGCTCCTCGAGGCTCGCCGTGCACAGGACGTGCGTGTTGCCGAACTTGATCAGGCACGAGCCCTCGGCATGCATGGAGACCGCGCGTTCGAGGGAGACGCGGCGAAGCTCGCCTGGCTGGCGTTTGGAAGGGCGCATATGGGCTCGCGAATTGTTGCAGATTGTCGTGCGGAGCAGGACCAGGCTCACTGCCGCAACCCCGCCGCTTTCGGCGCGACCCTACGGGAGCGGACTTGCGGGATCAACCTCAATCACGGCAGGCGCGCAGGCGTCGATCCGAGCACGGTGTCAATGGAAGAGGTCTTGTGTTTACGGAAGAAACCGCCATTTTTAGGCTTCTTGTGGCGCCGTGGTATCGTCGCCGAGAGGCATGAACAGCGATGTCCGAACCGCAATCCGAGATCAAAAAGCTCAGCGACCGTTCTCGCACGATTCTGAGACAGATCGTCGACAGCTATCTGGCGACGGGTGAGCCCGTCGGCTCGCGCAATCTGTCGCGCGTACTTCCGATGGCACTGTCGCCAGCTTCTATCCGCAACGTGATGAGCGACCTCGAGCACGCGGGCCTCATCTATGCGCCGCACACCTCGGCGGGGCGGTTGCCTACGCAATCCGGGCTGCGCATGTTCGTCGACGGTCTGCTCGAGGTCGGAGATCTGAGCGAGGACGAGCGGCGCCAGATCGAGGCGCAGCTCGCGGTCAAGCGCACGAAGTCGCTCGATCAGGTGCTGACGGAGGCGGGCGAGATGATCTCCGGCCTCTCGCACTGCGCCGGCGTGGTGCTAGCCGAGAAGCAGGTGGCGCGACTCAAGCACATCGATTTCGTTCCCATCGATCCGACGCGGGCTCTGGTCGTGCTCGTCGACGAGGATCAGAATGTCGAGAACCGCCTGATCGACATTCCGGCCGGGCTTCCGCCGTCGGCACTTGTGGAAGCGGCGAACTACCTCAATGCGCACATACGGGGCCTTACGATCGCGGAATCGCGTGATGCCGTCGAGGCGGAGCTCGGAAAGGCCAAGGCCGAGCTCGACAAGCTGACGCAGAAGGTGATCAAAGCCGGGCTCGCGGAGTGGTCCGGTACTGTCGACGACCGCAAGAGCCTGATCGTGCGCGGGCAGGCTAACCTGCTCAAGGACCTCTCCGCGGTCGACGATCTCGAGCGTATCCGGCAGCTCTTCGATGATCTCGAGACGAAGCGCGATCTTCTGCAGATCCTTGGGCTCGCCGAGCATGCGGACGGGGTGCGCATTTTCATCGGCTCGGAGAACAAGCTGTTCTCTCTGTCGGGCTCATCCCTGATCGTGGCGCCGTTCCATGATACGGACCGCAAGGTGGTCGGCGTGCTCGGCGTCATCGGCCCGACTCGCCTCAACTATGCCCGTATCATTCCGATGGTCGACTACACGGCGCGGCTGGTGAGCCGCGTGCTGACTTGATTTTTTTGTCCTAGGGGCTGATATCGGGCGCATGTTCGGGCGGCCGCCTGCGTGCGTCATCCGACGCAGGCGCGCACGCCCCGCGCCCAATTTTCACTCGACGCGGAGCAGGCATGGTTGACGAAACCTCAAGAAATCCAAGTTCACCCGGCGGAGCCCAGGGGCCAGACGTAGCTGGCACGCCCGAGGCTGCGGCTGATCCGGCGCAGGAGGCTCAGCGGCTTGCGGCCGAGGTCGATACCCTGCAGGGGCAGATCGCCGATCTGACGGACCGGCTGCTCAGGGCGCACGCCGAGATGGATAACCTCCGCAAACGGGCCGATCGCGAGCGCGAGGAGACGGCAAAGTACGCCATCACCAAGTTTGCGCGCGATGTGGTGGCGGTGGCCGACAATTTCGAGCGCGCCATTCAGGCGGTTCCGGCCGGGGCCGCCGATCAGGACGCGGTTCTGAAGAGCCTCGTCGAGGGCGTCAGCATGACCGAGCGCGAGTTTCTCAACGTGCTCGAACGCAATGGCGTCAAGCGAATCAACCCGAAGGGCGAGCTGTTCAACCCGCACCAGCATCAGGCGATGATGGAGATGCAGAACACCGACGTGGTGCCGGGCACCATCCTCGAGGTGTTCCAGTGCGGCTACGTCATCGAGGACAGGGTGCTGAGGCCGGCCATGGTGGTGATCGCCAAGGGTGGCCAGAAGCCTGCTCCTCCGGCCGAGCAGGCTGAGCCGAGCGGCGATGGCTCCGCCGAGGCGTCGGCGTCCTCCGACGCGCCGCCGGCGGGCAATGACAACGTGGTCTGACGACGTGGTACGCGAGGGGCAGTGAACCACTGCCTCGCGGGTGCCGATTGACGCAGCCCGTGATGGGGACTGATCGGTAACATCCGGCCGGCACGGTCCGGCTCATGTTGCGCTTCGGCGCTCATCACGCGCGGTTTCGGCCGAAACGTCGGCAAAGTGCTTGCGTCGGAGGACGTGAGAAGTGTTAAACCAACGGCCCCTAAATTGATCCTGAGGCGGTGGGAAGCGCCCGTTGCGCGCCGAAAAGCCCACCCTATATAACCGCCCATCATCAATTGTTCTCCTGGGGACCGTACTCCAATGCCTCCTGCCCGGAGGCCAACGGACAAAACCGGGCGCCGGCCTAACCAAGGGTCCGGACGGTCTGCCGCAACGAAGAGGATTTCGGAGACATGGCAAAAGTCATCGGTATCGACCTCGGCACCACGAACTCGTGCGTCGCCGTTATGGAAGGGGGCAAGCCCCGGGTGCTCGAGAATGCCGAGGGCGTGAACACGACGCCGTCCATCGTCGCTTTCACGGATGACGGCGAGCGCCTGGTCGGACTTCCCGCCAAGCGCCAGGCGGTGACCAACCCCACCAACACCTTTTTCGCGATCAAGCGTCTGATCGGTCGCCGCTACGACGATCCGCTGGTCGAGAAGGACAAGAAGCTCGTCCCCTACAAGATCGTTCAGGGACCGACTGGCGATGCCTGGGTCGAGGCTAACGGCAAGCAGTACTCGCCGCAGCAGATCTCGGCCTTCATCTTGCAGAAGATGAAAGAAACCGCCGAAGCCAAGCTCGGCGAGACCGTTACGCAGGCCGTCATCACGGTTCCCGCCTACTTCAACGATGCCCAGCGTCAGGCGACCAAGGACGCCGGCAAGATCGCCGGGCTCGAGGTGTTGCGCATCATCAACGAGCCGACGGCGGCCGCGCTCGCTTATGGACTCGACAAGAAGTCGGGCGCCAAGACCATCGCGGTCTACGACCTCGGCGGCGGTACGTTCGACATCTCGATTCTCGAGATCGGCGACGGCGTGTTCGAGGTGAAGAGCACCAACGGCGATACCTTCCTCGGCGGCGAAGACTTCGACATGAAGCTCGTCAGCTATCTGGCCGACGAGTTCAAGAAGGAGCAGGGCATCGACCTGCGCAGCGACAAGCTCGCACTTCAGCGTCTCAAGGAGGCGTCCGAGAAGGCCAAGATCGAGCTGTCGTCCTCGTCGCAGACTGAGATCAACTTGCCGTTCATCACGGCGGATCAGACGGGACCGAAGCATCTCACGATGAAGCTCACGCGCGCCAAGCTCGAGAGCCTCGTCGACGACCTGATCCAGCGCACGCGCGGTCCCTGTGAGCAGGCTATCAAGGATGCTGGCCTCAAGGCTGCCGAGATCGACGAGGTCGTTCTCGTCGGCGGCATGACGCGCATGCCTAAGGTGCAGCAGGTCGTGAAGGAGCTGTTCGGCAAGGAGCCCCACAAGGGCGTCAACCCGGACGAAGTCGTGGCTGTCGGTGCTGCGATCCAGGGCGGCGTCCTCAAGGGCGAAGTCAAGGACGTGCTGCTGCTCGACGTGACGCCGCTGTCGCTCGGCATCGAGACGCTGGGTGGTGTGTTCACGCGCCTGATCGATCGCAACACCACCATCCCGACCAAGAAGAGCCAGGTGTTCTCGACGGCCGAGGATGGGCAGAATGCCGTGACGATCCGCGTCAGCCAGGGCGAGCGCGAGATGGCGGCCGACAACAAGCTGCTCGGCCAGTTCGATCTCGTCGGCATTCCGCCGGCGCCGCGCGGCGTGCCGCAGGTCGAGGTGACGTTCGACATCGACGCCAACGGTATCGTGCACGTGTCTGCCAAGGACAAGGCGACGGGCAAGGAGCAGTCGATCCGCATTCAGGCCTCGGGCGGTCTCTCGGATTCCGAGATCGATCGGATGGTCAAGGACGCGGAGGCGCACGCCGCCGAGGACAAGAAGAAGCGCGAGCTGGTCGAGACCAGGAACCAGGCCGAGGCTCTCATCCACTCGACCGAGAAGGAGCTCACCGAGAACGGGGCGAACCCAGGTGTGGCCGCCGTCAAAGAGGATGTGGAGAAGGCGATCGAGGCCGCCAAGGAAGCCATCGCCTCCGACGACGTGGAGCGCATCAAGTCTGCGACCACGTCGCTGGCTCAGGTAGCGATGAAGATCGGCGAGGCAATCTATGCTGCCAAGGGCGGCGACGGCGCCGCCTCTGATGAGGCCTCCTCCGAGAAGAGCGGAGACGACAATGTCGTTGATGCGGACTTCGAAGAGGTCAAGGACGACAAGAAGAAGGCGGGTTAACGCTCGCCACGCATTCCTCTCTCCGGCCCGTTGCGGACGCTTTCCGCAGGGCCGGGGAGGGGTTTTTTATTGTTCTAGCGGCCGGGCGCTTCTAGCCCATGGCCCGGTTCCGGGTCATAAGGCTTGCTTCCCGCCTCATGCCGCCGGATAGAATGCCGCCCCATGGCAAAACGCGACTACTATGACATTCTCGGTGTTCCACGCACGGCGAGCGAGCAGGATCTCAAATCCGCCTTTCGCAGGCTTGCGAAGGAATATCATCCCGACCGCAATCCCGGCGACGCGGATGCCGAGCAGCGGTTCAAGGACCTCAACGAGGCGTACGAAGCCCTCAAGGATCCGCAGAAGCGCGCGGCCTACGATAGGTTCGGCCACGCGGCCTTCGACCATGGCATGGGCGGGCGCGGCCATCCCGGCGGCGGGTTCGGGCCGGACTTCGCCTCCTCCATGTCGGATATCTTCGACGATCTCTTCGGCGAGTTCATGGGCGGTCGGCGCGGTGGTGGCGGCCAACGGCGCGGGAGCACGCGCGAGCGCGGCGCTGATCTGCGCTACAATATGGAGATCACGCTCGAAGAGGCTTTCAACGGCAAAGCGGCCGAGATCCGCGTGCCGACGAGCGTTGCCTGCGATACGTGTTCGGGCACCGGAGCGAAGCCCGGTACCAAGCCGTCCACGTGTCCGACCTGCGGCGGCATCGGCAAGGTGCGCGCCAGCCAGGGCTTCTTCACCATCGAGCGGACGTGCCCGACCTGCATCGGCCGCGGCGAGGTGATCGACGACCCGTGCACGGCCTGCTCGGGCTCGGGCCGCGTCACGCGCGAGCGCACGTTGCAGGTCAACATTCCGGCCGGTGTCGAGGACGGTACCAAGGTGCGTCTCGTCGGCGACGGCGAGGCGGGGCTGCGCGGCGGTCCGCCGGGTGATCTTTACATCTTCCTCTCGATTAAGCCGCACGCGTTCTTCCAGCGCGACGCAGCGGATGTGTTCTGCAAGGTGCCGATCTCGATGACGACAGCGGCGCTCGGCGGGCAGATCGAGGTTCCGACGCTCGAGGGCGCCGTCAGTCGGGTCAAGATCCCGGAAGGGACGCAGAGCGGCAAGCAGTTCCGTCTCAAGGGCAAGGGGATGCCGGTGCTGCGCTCGAAATCCGTGGGCGACATGTACATTCAGGTGGATGTCGAGACGCCGCGGAACCTGACGCGCCGCCAGCGCGAGCTGCTCGAGGAATTCGAGACCGAAAGCCACAAGGAAACGAGCCCTGAGAGCAGCGGCTTCTTCGCCAAGGTCAAGGATTTCTTCGATGGCAAGAGCGGCTAGCAGAGCAGCGCTTGTGCTTTGCGAGCGGCGAACGCTTTCGGCCTGGGAGCATAGAAAAACAACGGCGATCACGGAGACCGCATGAGCCATTCGTCGACCAAGCTCCTCTTCTTTGCCGGCAGCGCACGGGATGCTTCCTACAACAAGCGGCTTGCCGTGCTCGGCGCGGAGATCGCTGAGGCAAATGGAATTGCGGCTACCTTCGCCGATCTCGGCGACTATCCGATGCCGCTCTACGACGCCGATCTGCAGGCCCTCGAGGGCATTCCCGAGAACGCCTACAAGTTCGAGGCCCTGATGAAAGTGCACACCGGCATCTTCATCGCGTGCCCCGAATACAATGCGTCCATCACGCCGTTGCTCAAGAACACGCTCGACTGGGTGAGCCGCGTGCGTATCGAGGGCGAGGAGCCGCTCGCGGTCTACAAGACGCGCGTGTTCGCGCTCGGCTCGGCGTCTCCGGGTGGCATGGGCGGACTGCGGGGTCTCAACACGGTTCGCACGACGCTCGAGCTTGGGCTCAGTGCGCTGGTTCTGCCGGGGCAGTTCGCGGTGCCGAAGGCTGCCGACGCGTTCGAGGACAACGGCCACCTCAAGAACAAAGAAGCCCAAGAAAGCTTCAAGAAGCTCATTCAGACCCTCGCGCGCGCCGCCCACGTGCTCCACGGTTGATCCCATGACCGGCATTCATCTTCAGGATCGTCTGATCGTCGCGCTCGACATGCCGACCACCGAGGAAGCCCGTCGGCTGGTGGCGGTTCTCGACGATACCGTGTCGTTCTACAAAGTGGGGCTCGAGCTCTTGTTCGCGGGCGGGCTCGATCTTGCCCGCGACCTCAGCCGGCAGGGGAAGAAGGTTTTCCTCGACATGAAGCTGCTCGACATCGGCAACACCGTCGAGCGCGCCGTCGCCAATGCTTCCGAACTCGACGTGACCTTCCTCACCGTGCATGGCCCTGATCTCAAGACGCTGCGCGCGGCCGTCTCGGGGCGGGCCGGCAGCAAGGTCAAGCTGCTCGCGGTGACTGTGCTCACCAACCTTTCGGCGGATGATCTGGCGCAGCAGAGCTCTTCGCTCTCACCGGCGGATCTGGTGTTGCGCCGCGCCGAGCTTGCTTATGCGGCCGGTTTCGACGGCGTCATCGCCTCGGGACAGGAGGCGGCGCGCATTCGTGCCGCGACAGGGCCGAACTTCCTCATCGTCACGCCCGGCATCCGCCTTCCTGGCGGTACCACCGACGATCAGGAGCGGGTCATGACGCCGGACCACGCGATCATGGCGGGCGCGAACCATATCGTCGTCGGTCGCCCGATCACCCAGGCGGACGATCCGAAGCTCGCGGCCGAAACCTTCCTGCATCACATCCGTGAGGCTGTGGCCAAATCCGCGGCCGCCCCCTCCGGTCCGCATTGACCTCATCGAACATCGCCAATCGAACGGGAAAGACACCATGGCCAAGGGTTATGTCATCGCGCACGCCATCGTGACGGACGCAGAGAAGTGGGCGCAGTACGTCGCGAAGTCGAAGGTCGCGCTCGACAAGTACGAGGGCAAGCCCATCGTGCGCGGCGGCAAGTGCCAGATCCTCGAGGGCAACGGCACACAGCGCAACGTGGTGCTGGAGTTTCCGAGCTACGAGCAAGCGATCGGCTACGCTACGAGCCCCGAGTATGCCGAGGCAAAGGCGCTGCGTCAGGGTGCCGGCAGCATCGACATCACGGTTGTCGAGGGCGTGTAACGCCCGTCGCAGCCGCTTGGCGCCAACGCCCGTTCGCGATTGCGCGGAGCGGGCGCTTTGAGCCTATAGTCAGGCAACGCATGGCAGCTTGCTGAGGCTTCACCGTCCATGGCGCATATTCCGACCAGCACGGGCAGTCCGTCGTGGCGCGCTTCCGTGCTCACGCTTTTTCCCGAGATGTTCCCAGGTCCGCTCAGCGTTTCGCTGGTCGGAACGGCACTCGAGGCGGGACTGTGGTCGCTCGCGCTGCATCAGATCCGCGATTTCGGCATTGGGCGTCACCGGGCGGTGGACGATACGCCGGCCGGGGGCGGAGCCGGCATGGTGATGCGCGCGGATGTGCTCGCGGCTACGATCGACCGCGCGCGAGAGACCGATGGCGATCTGCCGCTTCTCTACATGTCGCCGCGGGGCACGCCGCTGACGCAGGACCGCGTCCGCGAGCTCTCGCATGGACCAGGCGCGATGATCCTCGCGGGACGGTTCGAAGGCGTCGACGAACGCCTCATCGAAGCCCGAGGCGTGACCGAAGTGTCGATCGGGGATTATGTGCTCTCCGGCGGTGAGATAGCCGCGATGGTGCTGATCGATGCCTGCGTACGTCTGATCCCGGGCGTGCTCGGCGCCGAGGAGAGCCTTACGCACGAGAGCTTCGAGAACGGGCTGCTCGAATATCCGCAGTATACCAAGCCGCGAGACTGGGAGGGCCTGTCGACGCCGGAGGTGCTGATGTCGGGCGACCACAAGAAGATCGCGGAATGGCGGCGGGCCGAGGCCGAACGGCTGACGCGCGCGCGGCGCCCTGATCTGTGGTCCGCGCGGGGCAAGAACCGTTAAGGCTTTTTTGCAGCGGCCACCGCGCGCCCTCTGCGGTGAATGGCTGCTCCAATCTTGGGCATGATGCGTATGGGCTGTGGTGCGTCGCCGCGCGCGGTGGCGCGTGCCGTCGCCGCGACCGCCGATAACCTTGCGCGAGGCGGTGCAAAGGCTTTATCGAGGCAATGCAACCTTATCGTTGCGGCTCTTCAGACGCAGCTTTCCGGACAGAAGGATCCCCCATGGCAGGTGAAACGACGATAGCCGGCCTCGCTCCCGCCGTCGCGCTGCTCACTGCGAGTGTCGTGGCGGTGCCTCTGTTCCGCAAGCTCGGGCTTGGATCGGTGCTCGGCTATTTGATCGCGGGTGTCATCATCGGTCCCTTCGGCTTCGCGCTCATTAGCGATCCGGTGGCGATCCTGCATGTCGCCGAGCTTGGCGTCGTGATGTTCCTCTTCATTATCGGACTCGAGATGCGCCCGGCGAAGCTCTGGGCGCTGAGACAGGACATCTTCGGGCTGGGGCTCGTGCAGGTGCTGACTTGCGGCGCGCTGTTGTCGGCAGTCGGTATCTATCTCGGCGGGCTTTCGGTGCCGGTGGCGGTCATCGGCGCCATGGGTTTCGTGCTATCGTCCACGGCCGTCATCATGAAGATGCTCGACGAGCGCGGCGAGACGGCGACGCCGGCCGGGCAGCGGGCGGTCTCCATCCTGCTGCTCGAGGATCTCGCGATCGTGCCGCTACTCGCGTTGGTGGCGCTCTTCGCGGCCTTCAACGGCGGCACCGTGACCGATGGCGACCAGCCGGTGTGGATCAGCATTGCCATCGGCGCCGCTGCCATCCTCGCCGTCGTGGCGGCCGGCAGGTGGCTGCTCAATCCGATGTTCGGTCTCGTCGCGACCCTTGGCGGGCGCGAGATCATGCTAGCGGCCTCGCTCATGGTCGTGCTCGGCGCGGCGCTCTTCATGCAGTGGGGCGGGCTTTCAATGGCGATGGGCGCCTTCCTTGCCGGCGTTCTGCTTTCGGAATCCAGTTTCCGCAATCAGCTTGAGACGGACATCGACCCGTTCAAGGGCTTGCTTCTCGGCCTGTTCTTTCTCAGCGTCGGCATGGCGCTCGACCTTGCGCTGGTGGCAAGGGAGTGGGTTCTGATCGTGCTTGGCGTGATGGCGTTCATGGTCGCAAAGGCGATCGGTATCTTCGTCATTGCCGTTCTCTTCCGGGCAAGCCGGCAGGAAGCGCTGTTGAGGTCGGTTCTGTTCGCCCAAGGCGGCGAGTTCGCTTTCGTGCTCTATGCGGCAGCGCTGAGCCACGGCGTCTTCGACCAGCGCGTGGCTGCGATCATGAGCGCGATCGTCATCCTGTCGATGGCGCTGACGCCGCTCATCCTGCTTCTCTATGACCGTTACGCGCCGCGGGAGACGGTCTCCTTCGACGGTATCGAGAAGGCCCAGGATCTACAGAACCGCGTGCTGATCATCGGGTTCGGCCGGTTCGGCCAGCTCGTCAGCCAGCCGCTCCTGGCGCACGGCGTCGACGTGTCGTTGATCGAGATCGATGTTGACATGATCCGGGCTGCGGGCAAGTTCGGCTTCAAGGTCTATTACGGGGACGGAACGCGCCTCGACGTTCTGCGCGCGTCAGGAGCGGAGACGGCCGAGGCCATTCTGGTCTGCGTCGACAAACCCGAGACGGCGGATCGCATCGTGCAACTCGTCAAAGCCGAGTTCCCGGTGGCGAAGCTGTTCGTGCGTGCCTTCGACCGCGGGCATGCGCTGCGGCTGATCGAGGCGCGCGTCGATTATCAAATCCGTGAGATGTTCGAGTCGGCGCTGGTGTTTGGAAAGAACGTGTTGGTCGGGCTCGGTTTTGATCCGGCAATGGCAGAAGAGACCGCGCGTGACGTGCGCAAGCGGGATGAAGAGCGCCTCGCTTTGCAACTGGTCGGGGGCTTCAGCGCCGGCCGCCAGCTCCTGCGTGGCAATATGACGACCCCGGAACCCACGCCGCTGACGTTGCCGAAGAAGAAGGGCACGGCGTTGAGCCCGTCGACGGCGGAGGTGCTCGAGGAGCAGCCGGAGTCGACCACTCCTGCTCAGGTCGTATCGCCGCCGCCAGCTTGAGCCCGCTCATTACCGTAAGCGGCCAGGAAGACGCGGACTGCGGGCGTGACGACCTTATGGATCTCGTCGTCGGACGCGGGCTCCGTGGCCATCGCGTAGAGGCGGCTGCACGAGAGCGTGCCTGGGGACGTGCGGTGGCGGAGGATACGCTTGCGGGCCTCGCGCAGCAGCTTTCGGCGCAGATCCCGGACGGTGACCTCGCGGCCGTGAAGCAGCTCGCGCTCATCGTGCGGCGCAAGCCAGCGTTCTGGCGTTCGCGGATGTGTTCCTTGTGCTGACGGCGCTGTTTGCCGGCATGGCGCTTCTGGCACTGTTCATGCGCAAGCCGGCCCAGGTGGCAGAGGGGGCCGGGCAGTGAGGTTTGGGCTTGCTTAGGCCTCGACAGGGCCTTGCATTTCGGCTATAGGCCGGGCCAACAATTTCCCATTAAGGGTCTGCTCCACAAGGAGCCGCACGAGCCGTACACGCGGACTTCAGTCCCGGTGCCGCTCCTCTGCATTGATGTACAAGCAAAAAGGAATGAAAATGAACATCATTCAAGAGCTCGAGCGCGAGCAGATGGATGCCGTGCTCAAGACCCGCCTTGTTCCGGAATTCGGCCCGGGCGACACCGTCAAGGTCATGGTTAAGGTCATCGAGGGCGACGGCAAGGGTCAGTCGACCCGCCTCCAGGCCTACGAGGGTGTGGTTATTGCCCGCTCCGGTGGTGGCCTCAACGAGAGCTTTACCGTCCGCAAGATCTCCTATGGCGAGGGCGTGGAGCGCGTGTTCCCGATCTACTCGCCGTACATCGCCGAGATCGAGGTCCTGCGCCGCGGCAAGGTCCGCCGCGCGAAGCTCTACTATCTGCGCGGTCGTCGCGGACGTGCGGCCCGCATCTTCGAGCGTACGGACGCGCGTGCCCGTCGCCTCAACGCCGCCTGGAAGGGCTTCAAGAAGCCCAAGGGCGAGGCCGATGATCTGACGCTGATCAAGGGGATCGACGCCGATCTCGCGGCGCGCCTCAAGACGCTCAACTGCTACAAGTTCGAGCAGATCGCCAACTTCTCCGACGAGGATATCGCGAACGTTGACGATGCGCTGAAGCTCAACGGTCAGATCGAGCGCGACAACTGGGTCGGCGAGGCGCAGCGCCTCCTCGCGGAGGCCACCGCGGCCGAGGTTCCGGCCGAGGAAACGCAGGAATAACGACGCCGGTTTCGTCCGGTGATCGGCAACCAATGGACGGCGGGCGCTTCAGGCGGCCGCCGTTTCGCTTTGAGGGATAGGGGCAGACACTCTGTCGGCGTTGCGCGGAAGTGGATTTCGACTACATTTCCTTGCTAGCCCCTGGGCGGCACGTAAATCCAGAGACAACAAAGGCACGTACCAAGATCATGTCCAACGTCGAAGTCAGCCGCGCGCAGCTGCGCGAGACGGGTACCATCAAGCGGCATGGTCCGGAGGCGTTTGCCGCCATGCGCAAGGCCGGGCAACTTGCAGCCTCGGCCCTCGACATGCTGGCGCCCTACGTGGTGCCCGGTGTCACGACCGAAGAGCTCGACGATCGCGTGCTCGATTTCGCTCTCGAGCATGGGGCGGTTCCTGCGCCGCTCAACTACCGCGGCTTCACGAAGTCTATCTGCACCTCCATCAATCACGTGGTCTGCCACGGCATTCCGGGGTCGAAGCCGCTGCGCGAGGGCGACATCATCAACATTGATGTGACGCTGATCGTGGACGGCTGGCACGGCGACACGAGCCGCATGTACGCGGTTGGTGAGATCAGCCGCCGTGCCGAGCGCCTGATCGAGGTCACTTACGAGGCGCTGAAGCTTGGCGTCGAGCAGGTGAAGCCGGGTAACACGCTCGGCCACATCGGCGCGGCGATCCAGAAATTCGCCGAGAAAGAGCGTTGCAGCGTGGTCAAGGATTTCTGCGGCCACGGCCTCGGGCGGCTGTTCCACGACCGGCCCAACATCCTTCACTACGGCGAAGCCGGTGAAGGGGCGGTTATGGAGCCCGGCATGTTCTTCACCATCGAGCCTATGATCAACCTCGGCAAGCCGCATGTGAAAGTGCTCTCCGACGGCTGGACCGCGGTAACGCGGGACCGCGAGCTCTCAGCGCAGTTCGAGCATACGGTCGCCGTCACGGAGACCGGCGTCGAAGTGTTCACGCATTCGCCCGCCGGCCGCCTCGAGTGGCCCTCGCATTTCAACTGATCTTCGGACAGGCATGCATCCATCCGGCGCACGAGACCCGAAGGTTGCGGCTCCGGATGACGGCAGTTCGGAGCCTCACGCGGATGGCGCTGCGGCGCAGGGCTCGTTTCTCGATGCGGCGCAGCCGCTTCATCTCGGGCACCGGCAGAGGCTGAGGGCGCGTTTCCGCCAGGGCGGGGCGGACGCGTTGCCCGACTACGAGTTGCTCGAACTCGTGCTGTTTCGTGCCATTCCCCGTCGCGATACCAAGGATCTCGCCAAACGTTTGCTCGCGCGCTTCGGCTCGTTCTCCGAGGTCGTCAATGCGCCGGACGCACGGCTCAAGGAGATCTCCGGTGTTGGTGAGGCTGTGATCTCGGAATTGAGGCTCATCCGCGCGGCGGCCCTCAGGCTGGCGCGCAGCGAGATTTCGGCCGCTCCGGTGCTGTTGTCGTGGGAACGGGTGCTCGACTATCTTGTCACCGTGCAGGGGTTCGAGCATCGCGAGGTGTTTCGCATCCTGTTCCTCGACAAGAAGAACCGTCTCATCGCCGACGAGGTGCAGGGGCAAGGAACTGTTGACCATACGCCGGTCTACATCCGAGAGGTCGTCAAGCGGGCGCTGGAACTCTCGGCTACTGCAATTATTCTCGTTCATAACCACCCGTCGGGCGATCCGACGCCGTCGCGTGCCGACATCGACATGACGCGGATGATCGTTGCGGCGGCGAAGCCGCTGGGCGTTGCGGTCCACGATCACGTCATCGTCGGGCGCAACGGTCACGCAAGCCTGAAGGCTCTGCGGTTGATCTAGATCGAGCTCAACAGGAGGTCGGCGGTCGATGACACAGTTCTTCGATCGAAGGCTGAGAGCGGCGCCTATTCGTCTCGACCATCTGCCGCCCGCGCGGGCGGGTGATCTCGCCTATATGCGCTTCTGCCTGCCGAAGTTTTCGACGCGGCGCAGCCCCGACCACGTGCGGCTTGCCGAGCGGGCGCGCTTTCATTTGCGCAATGCGCGCTGGGTTCGCGTGCCGACGAGTGAAGGCGAGATTCAAGCCTACGTCTTCGAGCCGGAAGGTGAGCCGCAAGCGGGTGTTCTGATCGCGCACGGCTGGACCAGCGAAGCGTCGTTCATGGCGGTCTTTGCCGAGCAGTTGCGGCGCGCGGGGTTTCGTGTCGTTGCGTTCGATCAGCCCGGGCATGGCAAGAGCGCGCAGGAACGGGCGAGTCTCATCGATTGCGCCCGGGCGTTGCTGCAAGTCGCCCAAGCGCTGGGCCCGGTGCAGTTCGCTGTCACGCACTCGATGGGAGGGCTCGCGGCGCTGCTCGTCGGCGAGGGAGGACCACCACTCACGGGCAGCTATCCCTTCGAGCGCTATGTGCTTGTCTCGCCACCGAACCAGTTCTCGGTCGTCACGCAGGAGTTCGCGGACGAGCTCCACCTTGGAGCTGCGGCCGCGCGCAGCTTCGAGCGGCATCTCGAACGCATTGCGCATCGCTCCGTCGCCACCTTTACGGCCGCCAATCTGCTGTCAGCCACGGGCCGGCCGGCGCTGGTGATCCATGCGCGGGACGATACGGAGGTCGTGTTCCGGAATGCCGAGGAAATCGCGGCCGCGTGCCCTACCGCGGAGCTTTTGGCGGTCGATGGATTGGGCCATAGGAATATTCTTTTCGCGCCGCCGGTGATCCGGGCGGCGCTATCCTACCTAAAGGACAGTTGATAGGGTCTGCCTTGCGTCCGGTGGGGCTCGCACGGCCCGCCGTCCTTGATTATATGAGGGCAGCCGCCGCCGCGCCGGAGGGGTGCCTGCGGCAGGGCCTTGGCAAAACCAGGGGCGTAAGGGTCGATCATGAGCAAAGCTAAGCATTCACGCGTCATCATTCTGGGTTCGGGTCCCGCGGGCTATACCGCGGCGATCTACGCTGCCCGCGCCATGCTGGAGCCGGTCCTGATCCAGGGCAACCAGCCAGGCGGTCAGCTTACGATCACGACCGACGTCGAGAACTATCCGGGCTTCGCCGACGTGATCCAGGGGCCGTGGCTCATGGAGCAGATGAAGGCGCAGGCGGAGCACGTCGGCACCGAGATCATCATGGACTACATCGTCAAGGTGGATCTCGGCGTGCATCCGTTCCGTCTCGAGGGCGATTCCGGCGACCACTACACGGCGGACGCGCTGATCATCGCGACCGGCGCGCAGGCGCGTTGGCTCGGCATTCCGAGCGAGGAGACGTTCAAGGGCTACGGCGTCTCGGCGTGCGCGACCTGTGATGGCTTCTTCTACAAGGGCAAGGAAGTCGTCGTCGTCGGTGGCGGCAACACCGCCGTCGAGGAGGCGATCTTCCTCACGAACTTCGCGAGCAAGGTCATTGTCGTGCACCGGCGCGATCATTTCCGCGCCGAGAAAATTCTGCAGGATCGTCTGTTCAAGAACCCAAAGATCGAGGTGGTGTGGGACAGCACGGTCGAGGAGATCGTGGGGATGGACGAGCCGCGTTCGGTGAGCGCCGTCAGGCTCAAGAACGTCAAGACGGGCAAGGTCACGGAGCGCAAGGTCGACGGCGTGTTCGTCGCTATCGGGCACGCGCCGGCGACCGAGCTGTTCAAAGGGCAACTCGAGATGAAGCCGTCGGGCTATCTCGTGACGGCGCCAGATTCGACGGCGACCTCGATCCCAGGCGTGTTCGCGGCCGGGGACGTCAAGGACGATGTCTATCGGCAGGCGGTGACGGCGGCCGGAATGGGCTGCATGGCTGCGCTCGAGACGGAGCGGTACCTCGCGCAAGAGGCGACCACGGCTGCGGCCGCGGAGTGAAGCTCAGGCGCAGCCGCGTTGGTCGGCTGCGTCTCTCTCGGTTTGATGCTTGTCGGGTTTCGGCTCAGCAATAGTGCTCGTGGGCTAGCATGCGATCGCTCTCGCGACGGCGGACTGTACGTGCGACGCCGCCCCACGCCTTCGATCTGCCCGCATCGCCAAGCTGCCGGTGCAGAAGCGAGAAGAATTCCGCCACCTCGGCTGCGAACACACCATGCCGTCCCTCAAGCACCACGGCCATCAGCTCGGTGTCCTTGAGCGTCGACAAGCTCTCATTTTTCTTTGGGCACGCGCGGGGCATCGGGGTCCTCTGGAAATTCGTTGACGAAACCAGAGGAGCAAGTTCGGCGCCAAACGATTGCGGCCCCACGTGTCGGGTTTTCTCTTTGATATTGCGGTGTTTTTCGAGAAGAAGCGCCGGGCTGGGTCGTTTCATTTTGGCGACCTGTCCTCGGCATGGGACGTTTACTGTCCCAGCTTGAACTGACCGAGGGCCGTTCAGTTGGCAGCTGCCGAGCCGCTGTCGGTAGCTGCGGCGCCCTGTTTCCGATCGATGATGGCCTGGGTCGGCTCTGACTTCTTTTGCTTCCGCTTTTTGGCGGGTGGGCGCTTGGTTCCGCACTCGTACGAGAGCACGGCCTGGCGGACGCTGATCACGTCCCTGGCGTCGCTGGCAACGGGTATCGAGTCGATGCTCTCGGCGTGGTTGAACAGCTGCTTCCAGCCATAGATCTCGAAACCGTGCTCAAGCAGGTTTGCGGCGCGGATTGTCCGTTGCCCGCTCGTCGGCTCGCCCAATACCACGGCCATGATCTGGCGGCCGTCACGCGTGGCGCTCGCGACGACGTTGAACCCGGAATCGCAAATGAAGCCGGTTTTCATGCCGTCGGCGCCATTGAACGTGCGCAGAATACCGTTGTGCGATCCAATCAGGATCTTGCCGATCTTGGCGCTGAACATGGACCAGTACGGCATGTGCTCGGGGTAGTTCTTGATCGCCGCGCGGGCGAGCTTCGCGAGGTCGCGGGCCGTTGTCACCTGCTGAGGCGCCGGCAGCCCGTTCGGATTGACGAAGATGGTGCGGGTCATGCCGAGGCTCTGCGCCGTGCGGTTCATGCGCGCCACGAACTCCCGCTGCGAGCCGTCGATGGCTTCGGCCAGCATCACCGCGACGTCGTTAGCGGATTTGATGATCAGCGCCTTTAAAGCTTGGTCGATGGTCAGCGTGGCGCCGACGTGCAGGCCGAGCTTGCTCGGCGGCTGGCTCTGCGCGCGCTCGCTATACGGGATCCGCTGCTCAAGCGTGAGCTTGCCGTTCTTCAAAGCCTCGAACGTGACGTAGGCCGTCATGATCTTGGTCAACGAAGCGGGGTGCCAGTGGTCATCGGCGTCCTCGGCGTAGAGGACCAGTCCGTCGGATGGGTCGAACACAAGTGCTGGGCCGCGGGCGAGGGCTTCTGCGCCGGAGAGAAGCGTCAGTGCCGCCACGGCGACCATAAACCATCGAGCTCGCATGGCTGTCCTGCTGATGGCTAATCCCACACGGCACCTAACATATTCGGGCGGCCGGCGCCAATCCGGGCGGACTCTTTTGGTGACGGTGTGGTTACAGGGAGTCGCGCCCGAGGTCGTGCCTGCGGTCACGCCCAGGGGCGCGCTGTCGCGAGCCGGCCCTCGTACTCCTTGATGGCCTGCTCTTTTTCGAGCGTCAGGCCAATGTTGTCCAAACCGTTCAGCAAACAGTGCTTGCGGAACGGATCGATGTCGAAGCGGATGACGCCGCCGTCGGGACCGCGAATCTCCTGCGCCTCGAGATCGACCGTCAGCGTGGCGTTGGCGCCGCGCTCGGCGTCGTCCATCAGCTTGTCGACCTGCTCCTGGGGCAGCTTGATGGCCAGGATGCCGTTTTGGAAGCAGTTGTTGTAGAAGATGTCGGCGAAATCCGGCGCGATCACGCAGCGGAAGCCGAAGTCCATCAGTGCCCAGGGCGCGTGCTCGCGCGAGGAGCCGCAGCCGAAGTTCTCGCCTGTAACGAGGATCTCTGCCTTCCGGTAAGCCGGCTTGTTGAGCACGAAATCCGGGTTCTCCTTTCCGTCCTGGTCATAGCGCAGCTCGTAAAAGAGCGCCGTGCCAAGGCCCGTGCGCTTGATCGTCTTCAGGAACTGCTTTGGGATGATCATGTCGGTGTCCACATTCCGGAGGGGGAAGGGAGCGGCGACACCCGTCAGCTTGGTGAATTTCTGCATTTTTGGTTCCTGAGATCTAGACGCGCAGGCTGTCGGCCAGCGCCCGGAAATAGCCTTCGGCAGCGAGTAGACGATCGGCCCGGATTTTCGCCACCGTCGCGTCGCTTGCGGCAAGCGTTCCGCACGGGCCGAGCTGTTCAAGCCGCCTTTTAACGCCAGCCAGCTTTCGTCCGTCAAGATGGTGCTGCAGCACGCCGACCAGGGTTTCCAGATAGCCGGTGATGCGCCCGAACTCGCGAACCAGCCCCCGCTCGGCCATTTTGTCGTTGGGGGCGGCCATTAACCGGGCCGAATGGCGCGCGGCGCGGGCCAGGGTCTCGGCTATTGTCTCAGCGTAACGGGCGACTTTGGCGCGCCGGGTGCGGTCGAGCGCCGCCAGAGCGCCGGCCCATCGGTTGACCGTCTCAGCGATGGAAAGGAGGCGCCTCGGGTAGTCCAGGAGGTGCATGGGCGAGCCGCCAGCGGTTCAAAGCCCAGAGCATAGGGCCTGCGCGTCCGGCGGGGATAACCCTTCAGGATCCGGCAGCTCTTTAGCGGATCGCTGGGTCAGCGAAGCACTTGCGCATGTATTCGCAGCGGTGCGAGCCGGCGAAGTGCATGCTGTCGCCCTTGGACGGCGAGATGAACGCGCAGACCTCCTCGAGGCCGTTCTCATCGAGCCAGCCCTGCCGACGCCCGCGCTGGACGGCGAAGCAATCGGCGGTCTCTTCGTCCGGGCCGCGGAACTGGTGGCCGCATTCGTGGGCGAAGATCCAGAGCTTGACCGGGGTCGAGACCTTGTTCAGCAGCCGAGGATTGAGGATCAGGAAGCCCGGATAGGCGGCGCCGTAATCGTCGAGCTGACTGTCGATGACGGTGGGGCGCCGGCCGCAGATCTGCTGGCGACCGTCGAGCTTCAGCTCGCCGGGTGCCACTACGTGCGCATCGCCACCGACGTGCTCGACGTATTCGTCGGGGGTCGGGATATCGTCGGCCGAGGCGGTCGTGGGCGCGAGCGCAATTGTGGCGAGAAACAAGCCGAACGAGGCGTTGAGCAGACCTTGCAAGGCCGGACGGAAGACCCTCGTCAAATGATCACCCCTACGCGACACCCGCGCGCGTCCCACAGTATCGATAGCAGGGCCAACATGGCCTGCAAAAGTTAACATTCGCTCAGATCATGCGTAAGTCGGGGAGCGTGATAAACCTGTTGCGGGTTTGTCGCCTCGTGTCTCGACGGATGGTGCTTTCCGATCCCCAGCTATTGCGCGACCTGCGCCTCGATCTCCTCCATATCGGCGTCGGAAAAGCCGAAATGATGGCCGATCTCATGCACAAGCACGTGGGTGATGATCTCGCCGAGCGGCTCGCCGCTTTCGGTCCAATAGTCGAGGATTGCGCGCCGGTAGAGGAAGACCATGTCGGGCTCGCGCGGGGCGTCGAGCACGCTCTTCTTGTCGAGGGAAAGCCCCTGGTAAAGGCCCATCAGGTCGAACGGGCTGTCAATGCCAAGCTCGTCCAGAACTTCGTCGAGGGCGAAATCCTCAATACGGACGACGACATCACCGCAAATCTCACGGAACTCGGGCTCGATGCGCTCCCAGGCCGCTGCCGCTACGACCTCGAAGTCAGCGAGCGTGGGTGGTGTGGCCGTTCTCCAGTCCCGTTCTGCCGCCATGCAGTCATCTCTCCCGCCGAAGTTGTCGCGACGGGAGAGATAGGTGCTTCGGAGCCTGCCCGGCAAGTGCGCATGCGCCTTGCCGGGTCTCAGACCACTCAGGAGGAGGGCTGCCAGGCGCGGATGTCGACGAAGTGGCCTTCGAGCGCGGCGGCAGCTGCCATGGCAGGGGAAACCAGATGCGTGCGGCCTTTGTAGCCCTGCCGGCCCTCGAAGTTGCGGTTCGAGGTCGAGGCACAGCGCTGGCCTGGTTTCAACTGGTCCGGGTTCATGCCAAGGCACATAGAGCAGCCCGGCTCACGCCATTCGAAGCCGGCGGCTGTGAAGATCTTGTCCAGGCCTTCAGCCTCGGCCTGCTGTTTCACGAGGCCCGAGCCCGGCACGATCATAGCGTAGGCTAGGCTGCTCGAGATTTTGCGGCCCTCGACGATCTTCGCGACCTCGCGCAGATCCTCCATTCGCCCGTTGGTGCACGAGCCGATCCACACCACGTCGAGCGGAATGTCGGTCATCTTGGTGCCTGAGGTCAGACCCATGTATTCAAGCGCGCGTTTCATCGAGGCGCGCTTGTTCTCGTCGGAGAGGTTGTCAGGGTTCGGCACCACGCCGGCGACCGACACCACGTCCTCCGGGCTCGTGCCCCAGGAGACGATCGGCGGCAGCTTGGTGGCGTCGAGCTTGACCTCGCGGTCGAAATGAGCGCCCTCGTCGGAGTAGAGCGTCTCCCAGTACTTCATCGCCATGTCCCAGGCGGCACCCTTCGGCGCCTTGGGACGGCCCTTGATGAAGGCGTATGTCTTCTCGTCGGGTGCGATCATGCCAGCGCGTGCACCACCCTCGATCGACATGTTGCAGACGGTCATGCGCCCTTCCATGGAAAGGTCGCGGATCGCTTCGCCTGCATACTCGATCACGGAGCCGGTGCCGCCTGCCGTGCCGATCTCGCCGATGATGGCGAGGATGATATCTTTCGCGGTGATGTGGGCCGGCAGCTTGCCATCCACACTGACGCGCATGTTCTTGGCCTTCTTCTGCACCAGCGTCTGCGTGGCGAGAACGTGCTCGACCTCGCTCGTGCCGATGCCGTGCGCGAGCGCGCCGAAGGCGCCGTGTGTCGAGGTGTGGCTGTCGCCGCAGACGATCGTGGTGCCGGGCAGCGTAAAGCCCTGCTCGGGGCCGACCACGTGGACGATGCCTTGCCGCTTGTCGAGCTCGTTGTAGTACTCGACGCCGAAGTCGCGGGCGTTGGTGGCCAACGTCTCGACCTGGACGCGGCTGTCCTCGTCGGCGATGCCACGGGTGCGGTCTGTCGTTGGAACGTTGTGGTCGACGACGGCCAGTGTCTTCTCCGGTGCGCGGACCTTGCGGCCGGACATCCTAAGCCCTTCGAAAGCCTGAGGACTCGTGACCTCGTGAACCAGATGGCGATCGATATAGAGCAGGCAAGTTCCGTCCTCTTGCCGGTCAACGACGTGGTCGTCGAAAATCTTATCGTAAAGCGTCTTGGCCATGGTCCGGGGCTCGATGTTTAAGGGCAAGGTGCCGCCGGAAAGCGGCAGCCGCTTTCCGAGGAAAGGCACGACAATCAGTTGGGACCCATCAGATAGCGTTTCGCCGGACAGGTTGCAAATCAGCCGGGCTTCAATAGGCCATAAGCCGCCGCGCGACTTTTTGGCCGGTCTCGTCAGAGATGTGGGCCGACTCCCGGATATGAGAGCCGACCCACAAGGTAACGACGCTTGGCCCTCGGGTGGTGGCAACTAACCCTAGAGCCCAACGTTCTGGATAACATTATTACATCGCAGATCGGACTTTGTCTCATCCGCGCCAAAAAAATCCGCACCCGCTCTATTCGCGCCAGTGGCGGGCCTTGGCGACCAGGAAGTCGCGCAGAACCTGGACCTTCTTGGAGCTCTTGAGCTCCTCCGGGTAGACAAAGAGGACCGGAAGACTCGGCTTTTCGACGCCGCACTTCATGAGCACGGGCACTAGGTCGGTGTCCTGCTCGCTCATGTAGTCGGGGATCATGCCGATGCCGATTCCGGACATCACGGCCTGCTTGATGGCGACGACGCTGTTGGTGCGCAGCACCGGCTCGCGGACACCCTTGCCATCGCGCCCGGCCGTCTCCAGCCAGCTGATGGCCGGAAGGAGCTGTGCGGTCTGCCCGCTGTAGGACAGGATCCTGTGGTTGTTGCCGTCGAGATCCTCAAAGGTTTCCGGCACTCCGAAGCGGCGGGTATATTTCGTCGAGGCCATCGGACGCACGCTGGCGGTAAACAGCGGGCGGCGGATCAGGTCCGGCTGCTCGGGCTCGCGCGTCCAGATGGCGACGTCGGCAGCCCGCATGGCGATGTCGACCTGGTCATCGTCGAGCAGCAGCTCGATGCGGATCTCGGGGTAGAGATCCATGAACTCCCTCAAGCGCTGGGAAACCCAGATGGTGCCGAGGCCCACAGGGGCCGCCACGCTCAGGATGCCTGAGGGTTTGGTCGTCGTGTCGGCAAGCAGCGTCTCGGCCGTCTGCAGCTTGCTCATGACCTCGGCCACGGTGGCATAGAGCAACTCGCCCTGCTCCGTCAGCACGAGGCCGCGGGCGTGGCGATGGAAAAGCGCGACTTTGAGGTCCTTTTCCAAGGCCGAAACCTGCCGGCTTACCGCCGACTGGCTCATGTGCAGCGCCTCGCCAGCGTGCGTGAAGCTGCCAGCAGCTGCAGCGGCGTGAAAAATCCTGAGCTTGTCCCAATCCATAAGGCGATCCCGCGGCGCTCACGTGCCCGATTCCACGCGAATTGCACGCACACGCATTATTATCTGAGCGTTGCGATTATTTGGTATCTGAAAGTGGGAAGCCATCGAAAAACGCATACCAGCGCCGTTCGACCGCAGGGAAAGCCCTAGGTGGCCAGGCCGGGGTCGATTGCCTATAAGTCAGCCGCCTGTATCGCGGCCCGATTCTAATCGGCCCCCGTTAACCGCTCGTCTCTCACAATCATAAAAAGGTCCGTGGAACTATGAGGTTATCCCATCTTCCTGCTCTCGCCCTGGCAGCGGTCCTCGCGGCATGTGGCAGCGCCGGGCAGCCCACGAAGCTTTGGGAAGCCACAGGGTTCGCGCAGCCGGAAACGGTGCTGCCGGATCTGGATGCCGGGGTGCTTTATGTCAGCAACGTGGCCGGCGGGCCGGGCGACAAAGATGGAAACGGCTTCATCTCAAAGCTCACGCTCGACGGCAAGGTGACCAACCTCAAGTGGGTGACCGGCCTTGATGCCCCGAAGGGGCTCGCGCTCAACGGCGGAAAGCTTTACGTCGCAGACCTCGATCAGCTGGTCGAGATTGACGTTGCAAGCGGCGCAATCGCAACCCGCCACCAGGCGCCTGGCGCTAAGATTTTGAATGACATAGCCATCGACGGTGAGGGACGCGTCTACGTCACAGACTGGCCCGGAAACGCCATCTGGCGCTTGGTCGACGACACCTTCGAGAAGTGGGTGGAGGGCGATGTCCTGAAGGCTCCCAATGGCCTTCTGGTCGAAGGCGACAGCCTGGTCGTTGCTGCATGGGGCACCGGAATGAAGCCCGATTTCTCGACCGAGACGGCAGGCAATCTGCTCACGGTCGGTCTCGAAGACAAAGCCGTCGCCAATCTCGGCAGCGGTGCACCTGTCGGTCATCTGGATGGCCTCGAGCCGTTCGATGCCGACAGCTACCTCGTGACCGATTGGGTCGGGGGTAAGGTGTTCCAGATCTCGCGCACGGGCGAGGCGAAGGAGTTGCTCAAGGTTTCGCAGGGCACGGCGAACCTCGCCTTCATCGCGAGCACGCGCACCGCCATCATCCCGTTGATGGTGGACGGCAAGGTCGTCGCCTATCAGTTCTGACGAAGACCGGCTCTGAAGGCCGCGGCGGCGATCAGTTGGTGGCGGCTTTGGTCGGTGTTTTCTTCGCGGCGGGCGGGGGCGACGGGGCCGCGGTCCGGACGGTCATGTCCTTCACCGGCCCTGCGTCTTTGCTGCGATCAACGATCACGGCCGGCTCGGTCGGTGGCACGTGGCCACCTGCTGTCAGCACAGTCGAGCAATCTGGGGGCAAATCGGCCAGCGTCATCTCCGGCTTGGGAGGCGCGGGTTTTGCGGGCTTCGCTGGTGGTTTCTCAGCCGTTGCCGGAGGCTTTGGCTTCGGCTTCGGTGCCACGCGCTTCAGCCAATCCGTCAGCTCCTGTCCGCAGCCGTCGCCGTCGGGAACCGGCGGCTGAGCCCGGCAATTGTCAGAGCCTTTCGGGCAGCCGATGCGCACGTGGAAGTGGTAGTAGTGGCCGAAGTACGGGCGAACCTTGCCCAGCCAGGTGCGGTTGGTGCCTGCCGCCTCGCACAGCGCCTTCTTGAGCGCAGGATGAACGAGGATGCGTTCGACCGCAGGGTAGGACGCGGCGCGCTTTATCAACTTCACCTGCCCGTCGCCCCATACCTTGGGGTTCACCTCGCCGGCGTTCTTCAACATCGAAACCGCCGACATGTCCTCGCGCTCGCGGCGGGTCAGCGTGCGATCGGGCATCGGCGTCAGCCAGATGTCGGCGTCGAGGCCGACCTGATGGCTGGTGTGGCCGGAGATCATCGGGCCGCCGCGCGGTTGGGACATGTCGCCGACCAAGAGTCCGGGCCATTCGCCAGCCTTGGTCGCCTCGCGCGCGAGGCGCTCGATCAGCGCCACGAGATTCGGATGTCCCCAATTGCGGTTGCGCGAGAGGCGCATGACCTGCCAGCCTGGGCCGTCGACGGCGATTGGCTTGCCGCCGGCGAGGCAGCCTTTAGCGTACCATCCCACGGCGCGGGCTGTGAGCGGTGCTGCTGACTTCACGGTGCCGAAAAGTTGCTTGGCGGTCAGCGCCTTCTTTTTGGGTGTGTCCGCGTTTTTGTTTCCGCTGGCCTTGGTGTCCGCCTCGTCGGTTGGCGGCGTTGCGGCAGTCTTTTCGACGGGCTTGGCCGGCTCGGCCGGTTTTGCCGCGTCGGGAGCGGATTCCGTGACAGGTGGCCGTGCCGGCTTTGGGAGCGGCGGCACGATGGCTTCCTTCGCCGCTTGCTTGGCGGCGGCCTCAGCGGCCATGGTTGCTGGCCCGTGCCACGTGCGGCCGAGCTCCGCCTCCGTCTCGGCCGCCACGGCAAGCGAGGCTGGAGCGGCGAGCACAGCTAGAGCAGCCAGATGCGGCCATCTCACGTTGCGTCGGGCGAAGGGCATGAGTCCCCGCGGAGAATTCGATAACGCATCATACTCCAGTGAGGGGCCAAAATGCGACCTTTGCGCCTAAGTCCTGGCAAACGTCGTTTAGTTTGAGCGGAGCCTTCAGGTCATGACCGCATTCCTTTCAACGGGTTCACGCGATGCGAAAATCATATTGGTGCTCGCGCCGGGGGCAGGCGCGCCGGCGTCGAGCCCGTGGATGAGCAAAGTGGCGGAGTTGCTCGCGGAGGTTGGGCTCGGTGTCGTGCGATTCGATTTTGCGTATATGGCGGAGCGGCAGCGGACGGGGGTGCGGCGGCCGCCGCCGAAAGCGGAGGCGCTGGTTGGCGAATACGAGGCCGCGGTCGAGGCGCTGCGGGCCGATGGTGCGGGTCGGCCCGGATCGCGGCTGCTTATCGGCGGCAAGTCGCTCGGCGGGCGCGTCGCCAGTCTCGCGGCGCAAGGCCTTTTTGACCACGGGCGTATCGCGGGGCTCGTTTGCCTCGGGTATCCGTTCCATCCCCCGGACAAGCCGCAGCAGCTACGCACAGCGCATCTCAAGACGCTCTCCTGCCCGACCCTGATCGTGCAGGGTGAGCGCGATCCGTTCGGCGGACCTTCGGACGTGGCAGGCTATGATTTATCGCCCGCGATCTCCGTTCATTGGGCGCGCGACGGAGATCACGACCTCAAACCGCGACGCAGCTCGGGCGCGACACTCGACGGAAACCTCGCGGAGGCGGTGCAGGAGATCATGCGGTTCGCAGGTCGCCTCGTTTGAGGTGGCTTGCGGTTTAACCCCGCTGGTGGCGGGCGCGGGCACCGCGCTCGAGTGCGGCGCAGGTTTCCTTGTCGAGGCTCAGCCGTTCCGCCAGCAAGTCCATGAAGTGTGTCTCGTCCGTGTGTACGGAGAGGTCGGACGCGGCGACCTCGGCGCAGAGCACATAGGCCGTTTCGTAGAGTCGCGACGGCAGCGTGGCTTTGATCAGCGCCAGAACCTGCTCGATGCCGCCCTCCTTCCTCAGGATCTTGCCGCACTGCTGCGCGGCATCGGCCAGCCAGTCGTTCGTGTAGCCATGGAACGGCGGCAGCTCGCGCACGATGGAGCTGATGCGCGCCAGCTCATCCGTGTTGATCGTGCGGTCGGCGGCGGAGACGGCCACCATAGCGTAGATCAACGTTTCGGCGTTCGAAATACGGTCGGACATGTGTTCCTCTGTTTTGGCGGAAGCGTCCGCTCGAAATGGACACACTCAAGGCGAAGCGACGCCGGCCAGTGCTTCAAGAAGAGTGGCATTAAACTTCTCGGGTTCCTCAACCTGCGGAGAATGCCCCAGCGTGGGGAAAGTGATCAGTCGCGCGTTGGGGATGCGGCGCTCGGCCTCGTGTGCGAGTTCGGCGTAGCGGCCGAGCTTGGCGGCGACCTCGGGAGGTGCGCGGTCCTTGCCGATGGCGGTGGTGTCGCGCTCGCCGATGATCAGCACGACGGGCGGGATGAGACGCGGGAACTCGTGGACGACGGGCTGCGAGAAGACCATGTCGGAAGCGCGGGCCTGTGAGAGTATCGCCAACTCGCTTCCCTCGCCGCGATAGGTCGAGGCCAGCATCTCCACCCAGCGATCGAAGTCGGGCCGCCAGCGGCCGTCGTAGTAGGTCCTTTGCTGATAGGTCTTGATGCGCGCTGAATCGGTCTTGCGCTCACCCGCGATCAGCTCGTCGATGGTCAGCGCCGGTACGCCCTTGGCGCTCCAGTCCTCGAGACCGATCGGGTTCACGAGCACCAGAGCGGCTGTGCTCTCGGGGAAGCTCAAGGCGTAGCGGGTTGCGACCATGCCGCCCATGGAGTGAGCGACGAGCGCGGCGCGCTCTATGCCAAGGCTTTGCAACAGGGCGCGGGTGTTTGCGGCGAGCTGGTGAAAGCTCATCTGGTAGGTGGTGGGCTTCGTCGATTTGCAGAAGCCGATCTGGTCCGGCACGATGACGCGATAGCCGGCTGCTGCGAGAGGCGTGATCGTTGATTCCCACGTTGCGCCGCAGAAGTTCTTGCCGTGAAAGAGTACGACGGCTCGGCCGTTCGCTGGTGCCGTCGGCTGAATGTCCATATAGGCCATGAAGAGCGGCTGGCCCTGCGACGTGAAGGCGTACTGCCTGACCGGATGCGGGTAAGGAAAATCGCTCAGCATGCCGTCGGCATAACCGGTGCCCGTCGTCAGCATGGTTACAATCGCTGCCGCGATCGCGCCGGCTCGCTGCCACATGGCATCCCTCCTTTTTGTCCCAGGGCGGATATCGGGCTCGGCCGTGCGCTGCACAAGATCGTGGCGCGCTGTCGCGGGGCGCATTAATCATGAGTGGCGGCGCTGGGCGCTCGCTCCTCAACGCGGCGTTTCTTCCCTTCCGTCTCGGCGACACTATGTTAAGGGAAAGCCCCTAGTCGGGCTTTGTCCGCTGGCGTCCCATATGGCCGCCCTTCCCCCAATTGCTGATCCAAGGTCGCTCGGGGCCCGTATCTTTCTGCGCCGTATCAACAAGGTTGCACGCGATGAGCCATTCGTCTTCTTCCGACCACGACAAGCCGACGCGTAAGGAGGCCGAAGCTGCCGTGCGCACGCTGCTCCACTGGGCTGGCGACAATCCGGAGCGTGACGGGCTTCTCGAGACCCCCAAGCGGGTCGCCAAGGCGTTCGAAGAATACTTCCGTGGCTATAAGCAAGATCCCGAGGCGATCCTGCAGAAGACCTTCGAGGAGACCGAGGGTTACGACGAGATGATCGTGCTGCGTGGCATCCGGTTCGAGAGTCACTGCGAGCATCACCTGGCGCCGATCGTCGGGCGGGCCTGGGTCGGCTATATCCCGAACGGCCGCGTGGTCGGCATCTCGAAGCTTGCGCGCGTGGTGGATGCCTACGCGAAGCGGCTCCAGATCCAGGAGAAGATGACGGCGCAGATCGCAAACGCGATCGAAAGCGCGCTCAAACCGCAGGGTGTCGCCGTGGTGATCAAGGCCGAGCACCACTGCATGACGACGCGCGGCGTGCATAAGCCGGGCACCGACATGGTGACCAGCCGCATGCTCGGCGTGTTCCGCGACAGCGCCATCACGCGGCAGGAATTCCTGTCGATGATCGACTAGCTCAGTTTCCTTTACCAGTGCGCCCCCGGGGTGCCAGCTCGGCGGCATTGTTTTGTGGAGTATCGCGTTTGCCTTCCGAAAAGACTGTTTTGATCACCGGTGCGTCTACCGGCATCGGGCGGGTAACGGCGGAGTTTTTTGCAGCCAAAGGCTGGAACGTCGCTGCAACCATGCGATCGCCCGAGAAGAGCGATCTCGCGAGTAAGTCCGACCGCATCAAGCTGTTCAAGCTCGACGTCACGGATCAGGTCTCGGTCGATCGGGCGGTCCAGGACGTGATCGGGCACTTCGGTGGCATCGACGTTCTCGTCAACAACGCGGGCTATGGGCTGTTGGGGCCGTTCGAGGCGCAGACCGACGAGCAGATCCGTCGGCAGTTCGAAACAAACGTATTCGGCGTCATGAATGTCACGCGCGCCGTGCTACCGCACATGCGTGAGCGCAAGCAGGGCCGCATCGTCAACGTCGGCTCGGCAGCGGGGCGTCTGACGTTACCGCTCTATTCCATGTACTGCGCGACCAAGTGGGCGCTCGAAGGCTTTTCGGAAAGCCTCTGGTTCGAGCTCCGGCAGCACAACATCAAGGTCAAGATCATCGAGCCCGGCATGATCAAGACTGACTTCTTCGAGCGCTCGCGCGAGGTGGCGACGAAAGAGGGCCTCACTGCCTACGACGAGTTTGTCTCGCTCGTCATGCCCAACCTCAAGGCCTGGGAGGACGCAGGTGCGGAGCCAGTGGTTGTGGCGCGCAGCATCTGGCGTGCCTCGACCAGCTTCTGGCCGCGGCTCCGTTATCAGCCCAACGCCACGCTTTCTGTCTGGGCGCGGGGGTGGGTTCCGGGCCATCTCTCCGTGCGGCTCGTGCGGCGCTTGTTCAACGCTTGGTAACGGCCGTTGTCGGTGAATTCCCCAGCTCTGCCGTTACTTAAGTAATCAATCATTGGTCGGACCTTGCTGGAACGGGTTTGAGTTCGCGCAATGTCCCGTGCGTTCCTGCATGGGATGACTTTGCCCGAAGTGAACAAAAGTCCAACAAACGAGGGTGGAGATGACCAAGATCCTGTGCGCCATCGACGACACCGACCATAGTTTGCCGGCCATTGCGCACGCGGCAAAGCTTGCCAGTGCTCTCAACGCAGAGCTTGCGCTTGTCGCCGTCAATCAGCTGATCGGCGGCTACAGCCGCGGCGGCTCGCCCGTGCTTCTTTGGACCGACAGCGATGCGCAGCGCGTTCTCGCCAATGCCGTTGCCGAGGTGCAGAAGATCGGCAAGATCAAAACCCGAGGCGTGACCATCGAGAGCCGCGACCCCGCGCAGGCGATCATCTATTTCGCCGAGCAGGAAGGTTTCGACCACATCGTGCTCGGAACGGGCGGTAAGGGTGCGGTGCAGCGTCTGGTGCTCGGATCGGTCTCGCGCGACGTGGTCTATCGCGCGCACTGCCCTGTGACTGTCGTCAGATAGTCGGCAGTCAGGCAGTCTGTTCGGGATTGCCGGGCGAAGGCGGATAGTCGACGGCCATCAGATAAAGACCTGAGGCGGGCGCGACCGGCCCGCACGCGGTGCGGTCGCGCGCCTCGAGGGCGTGGGCGAGATCGTCCCTGGTCCATCGTCCGTCTCCGACGAGCCGCAGGCTGCCGACCATCGAGCGCACCTGATTGTGCAGAAACGAGCGTGCGGAGGCATATACGCGGATCTCGTCGCCCTCGCGCGTGACGTCGAGGCGATCGAGCGTGCGCAGCGGCGACTTGGCCTGGCAAGCCGCGGCGCGGAACGTCGTGAAATCGTGGCGGCCGACGAGCACGGAGGCGGCGTCACGCATGGCGTCTGCGTCGATGGCGCGGGGGATCCACCATACGCGATGGCGTTCAAGGGCCGGCGGGGCGCGGCGTGTCAGGATGCGATAGAGATAATGGCGCGCGGTGGCGCTGAAGCGCGCGTCGAAATCATCGGGTGCCGGGCGGGCCTCGAGAATGACCACGGGAAGCGGCTTCAGGTAGTAGTTGAGTCCGTCGCGGATCTTGTCCGCGGGCCATTCCTTCTCGAGGTCGAAATGCGCGACCTGGCCGCGGGCGTGGACGCCGGAGTCGGTGCGGCCAGCGCCGCGGATGCCGACCTGCTCGCCCGTCAGCTTCGTGATCGCGGATTCGAGCGCGCCTTGCACGGAGACGCCGTCGGGCTGGACTTGCCAGCCGACGAACGGGGTGCCGTCGTATTCGATCGTGAGGCGGTAGCGGGGCATTTTCCTTGGGGCGTTCTTGGGCGCGGTGCTTTTTCCGAAGGGCCCTGCCTAGCCCGCTCCGCGGAGCGCCTCAAGCGCGGCGTCAGCGCACGCCGGGCTTTTCTGCTTTAGCGGCGCGGCTCGCGCACGAGGGGGACGCCCGGCTCGTAGACGTTGAGGCTCAGTGGCGTGCGGTTGCCCGGGTTGACGATCACGTGTCCGTCGGGCGGCAAGGGGCGCGTCACGCGCACGCCCTGCTCGACGGTGACGGTCGCGCCATAGACGTTGTAGGGCACGATGCGCGTCGTCGTGGAGTCGCCAGCGCTGGCGGGTGCTGCGGCGAGCGCGAGGGCGGCGGCCGAATAAGCCATGAGCGTGCGGGGCATTGGTCGTCTCCTGGGCGCATGAGGCGCCGGACCGGATTGCTTGTCGGGCGCACTCTAGGAGACAACGAACCGCCTGGACGCGGCGTTCGGTGGGGATGCTTAACGCGGCGCTGACCGTCCGAGGCGGGTGCCGGGGGGCATGGTAAAGCCGCGTAGAAACTCCTCCGCGCTCATGGCGCGCTTGCCGGCGCGCTGCACCTCGACAAGGCGGATCGCGCCTTCGCTGCAGGCAATGGTGAGCGTGTCGTCGAGAACCTCGCCGGGGACGCCGCGGCCTTCCGAGCGTGTCGAGCGCAGCACCTTGATGCGCTCCGGCTTGCCGCCCGCAGGCGTCGCCTCGAACCACGCGCCCGGAAACGGCGACAGGCCGCGGATGTGGTTATGCACTTCAGGAGCCGGTTTCGCGAATTCGATCTCGGCTTCTTTCTTGTCGATCTTCGCGGCGTAGGTCACGCCGTCCTCGGGTTGCGGCACGGGAACAAACTTGCCGTGCTCGAGCTCGGTCAGGGCGGTGACGATCAACTCGGCGCCGCGGCGCGAGAGCAAGTCGTGCAACTCGCCGGCAGTCATATCGAGGCCGATGGGGACGCGCTTCGTGAGGCCGACGGGGCCGGTGTCGAGCCCTTTGTCCATCTGCATCACCATGACGGCGGTCTCGGTGTCGCCGGCCATGATGGCGCGCTGGATCGGCGCGGCGCCACGCCAGCGCGGCAAGGCGGAGGCGTGCACGTTGAAGCAGCCGAGGCGCGGTGCGGCCAAGACAGCCGACGGCAGGATCAGGCCATAGGCGATAACGACGGCGGCATCGGCGCCGAGGTCGGCGAATAGCGTCTGTTGCTCGGCGTCCTTCAGTGAGCGCGGCGTGCGCACGGGGAGGCCCAGGCTTTCAGCGTGCGCATGCACGGGCGAGGGACGCCCGGCCATGCCGCGCCCGGCCGGACGCGGCGGCTGGCTGTAGACGGCGACGATGTCGTGACCGGCGTCGTGGATCGCCTTGAGTGCCGGCACGGAAAAGTCCGGTGTTCCCATGAATACGATCTTGAGCGGCATGGGCCCTTCCAGCGGCTTTGCTTTCAGCGGGGAGGCGAGGCGTCTCAGGCCGAGGCTTCGCGCGCCTGCTTCTTGAACCGGCGCACGACCATGTCGCGCTTCAGCCGCGATAGGAAGTCGATGATCAGCTTGCCGTTCAGGTGGTCGATCTCGTGCTGGAGAGCGGTCGCGAGCAGACCGTCGGCGGTGAGCTCCTGCGGTTTGCCCTCGCGGTCGAGATAGCCCACGACGATATTGGCTGGGCGCTCGATCTCGATGTGGAAATCCGGGATCGACAGGCAACCTTCCTCGTGCACGCGCGTGGTGTCGCTGACGACCTTCAGGATCTCGGGATTGATCAGCGTCAGCGGCGTCGGATTGTCGTCATCATCCGAAACGTCGAGAACGATGAGGCGCTTCGGCACCGCCACCTGGATCGCCGCCAGGCCGACGCCCGGTGCGTCGTACATCGTCTCCAGCATATCGTCGGCGAGCTTCAGCAGCTCGGCGTCGACCCGCTCCACAGGCTCGGAGACCTTGCGCAGCAGGGGATCGGGAAGGGTGATGATGGGCAGCGTCGACATGGCCATGAAATAGGCAAGTCCGGTTCTGCGGTCAATCGCGGTGCGGCGAACGCATGGCACGGGAGCAGTTAACGACTACGTACTATTACCAGGACTGCACTGAACGCACTGCAATCCGGCGCTATTCTATTGTAAGATCATTGTCATTTGCGGGGAGTCTTTTCGAGAGACCGACGCATGAAGCCTGACCTCGACCCCCTGATCCTCGGCCGCCGCGAGTGGGTGGCACTGCCCGACCTTGGGCTGTTTGCCATCAAGGCGAAGGTCGATACCGGGGCACGCACTTCGGCGCTGCACGCCGAACAGGTGGAGATAATCGGCCCGGCCTCGGCGCCGCGGGCGCGTTTCCTCGTGCGGCCGCTGCTCGAGGCGCCGGAGATCGCCATCTGGTGCGAAGCCGAGTTGCTCGGTGAACGGGACGTGACCAGCACCAGCGGCGAGCGGGAGTGCCGCTGCATCATCTCGACGACGCTCCGTGCCGGCGGGCAGTCGTGGCCGATCGAACTCGGGCTCACGAATCGCGAGGGGCTCGCGAATCGCATGCTGCTCGGCCGCCAGGCGATCCGCCCCGGCATGTTGGTCGACCCGGCGCGCTCGTTCCTGCTGCCGAAACTCAGCACGCGGCGTTATCGCGTGACGGCCTGACATTAGTCATTTTGGTTGCGATCAAGAGCTCAAGTGACGCCGATGACGCGTGCGAGGGCGGCGTTGACTGGCTTCACGTCGAAGCGACGCTCGGCCTTGAGGCGGGCGGCACGAGCTCCGACGGCAAGCTGCTCCGGGTTTCGGAGATAGCTTTCCAAGGCGATGGTCAGCGCCTCGGCGTCAGCAGGTGGGACGAGGCAGCCCGAGACCTTCTCATCGACGACGTCGGCACAGCCCGGCGCGTGTGTCGTGACGACAGGGCGGCCGGTGGCCAAAGCTTCGAGCGCCGCGCGCGGCATGCCTTCGCCATAGGATGGGTAGACGAAGACGTGGCAGGCGGCGAGCGCCGGGCGCACGTCCTCGAGGTCGCCGAGGTATTCGACGGCGCCGCCTTCAGTCAGGGCGTCGGGCGTGACGGCGTCGGATCCGCGGCTCGGCTGGCCGGCGAAGCGGAACTGTGCGTCCAGCCATTGTGCCTTGAGGCGCGCGGCGGCGGCTTTGTACTCCAAGACGCCGCGGCGGCGTTCAAGCCTACTCAGCATCAGGAAGACGAGGCCGTCTGCATGTGGCGGCATCGGTGCTGCCTTGAAGCGCTTTAGGTCGATGCCGCTGCCGGGAACGACGAGTGTGTCGATGTTCGCAGGAAGCAACCCGAGACGCGTTAGCGTGGCGCGGTCGTCGCGGTTGTGAAACACCACGGCGTCGCTCGAGCGGATGGCCTGCGCGACGCGCCGGCGGCCCAGGCTTTCGACACCTTCGCTCGGCAGCGCATTGACGAGGCTCACGACGCGGCGGACGCCAGCACGACGCGCTGCAATGGCGGCGAGCGTCAGCGTGTGCAACCCATAGCCGAGCACGATGTTCGGCTGCCAATCTTTGAACTGTGAAACAAGGGCCGCGATCTCCTGCCAGTCGTCCAGGATGCGAAAGCGTGCCCGCGGCGGGTCAATCACGCGGTGCTGGGCGCCGATGCCGCGCAGGGTGAGCACATGGCGGCCGGGTCCGGGCGGCGTGAGGCAGAGCACGCGGTGGCCTTTTCGCGTCAGCCATCGGATCAGGTCATGGCGCAGGATAGCGGCGGACTCGACCGAGGGCGCGACGATGGCGATCCGTTCGGAGACTGGGTGGGTCACGCTGCGAGGCCGATGTTGAGGGTTCCGTTGAGCCGATTCGATCGGCAGAGCCTATCGTAGCGCGCTGCCGGCCAACAGGGATGCTGACTCCGCCGCGCCCAGCATGCACAGGTTCAGTACGCTGGATTTTGTGCCGGTTGCTGGTCCTTCAGCAGGCGATCGAAGAGACGCAGGCACAGCCAAACGGCGAGGCATCCGAAGAGGATGCCGCCCGCGAGGTGCGCGGCGAGCACGCCCTCGGCGCCAGCCAGCCAGCTCCCGAGATGCACGAGCGGAATGGTGCCGATGGTGGCGCGGCCCCAGTTGAGCAGTGTGGCGTAGTGGGGAAAGCTCAGCGTGTTGAAGACGGCGTTGACGACGAACAGCGCCCCCATGAACGCGAACAGCGGCGCGAGCCAGAGGTTGAACAGGCGGATCAGCGTTGCCGCTTCGCCCGTGGCGCCGAAGGCGTTGACGAGGCTTGGCGACAGGAGCGCCAGTGCGATCCAGGCTACGGCCGTGAAGGCGACGTTGACGCCGAGCGCCAGCTTGAAGGCCTCGCGCATGCGTTCGCCTTCGCCGGCGCCGTAGTTCTGGCCGATGATGGGGCCGATGGAGGCCGACAGCGCGAAGATGGCGCCGAACGCTACCGGCATGATGCGCCCGATGATGGCCCAGCCCGCAACCGCGCCATCGCCGTGGGCCGCGATCGCGGCGGTAACATAGGCGTTGGATGCTGGCGTTGCGACATTGGTCAGGATCGCGGGGACAGCGATGGCAGTGAAGGCCGGCGTGTCGGCCACGAACGCGGGCAGGCGGGGGCGCGCAATGAGCCGGTGCACGCCAATGACGCCGTAGAGGCCCACGGCCAGGAATGCGAGGCGCGCAGAGACGGTCGCCCAGGCGGCGCCGTCGATGCCGAGGCCGAGTCCGAATATGAAAATCGGATCGAGGATCGTGTTGACCACGGCGCCGTAGAGCGTGACGTTCATGGCGCGGCGCGCGTCGCCTGCTGCGCGCAGGACTGCTGCCGAGGTCATGGCCACGGTCAGCAACGGCACGGACGGTGTCAGGATGTAGAGATAGCGCGCGGCGAGTTCGTGGGTACGGTCCATGGCGCCCATCAGCGTCAACAACGCCGGGATGGCGAGAAAGACGAAAAGCGCCGTGACGCTGCCGAGGACGAGGCTTGCAAGGTGAGCATTGACGGAGAGGCGGCAGGCCCGTGCACGACGTCTCGCGCCGAGGGCGCGCGAGACGAGGGCGCTCGAGGCGATGGCAAGGCCGATGCCGATCGAGATGGTGAAGAACAGGATCGAGCTTGCGTAGCCGACGGCTGCGAGCACGGCCTGATCCTCGAGCCACGACAGAAAGACGATGTTGGCCAGGTCACTGAGGAAGATCGCGCCGAGGCCAACGCCGCCGGCCCCGCTCATAATCAGGATATGACGCAGGAGCGAACCCGAGACGAATTTCGGTTGCGCGTATGTGGGCGCTGGCGCCTCGGGTCGGGCGTCCATGAACACGTCCTCGGATTTGTCCTCATGAGCCGCTCGAGACGCGGCGCGGGAGGCGGCTACAATCGTTTGCGGGCTTTTATGGCTGCCGCCAGCGTGCCCTCGTCCAGGTAGTCGAGCTCGCCGCCGATGGGAACACCCTGGGCCAGGCGCGAGACGACGACGCCGGTCGGCGCCAGCTGCTCGGTCAGATAGTGGGCGGTGGACTGGCCTTCAACCGTGGCGTTGAGGGCCAGGATGACCTCCTTGGTATCGCCGGAGGCAGCGCGCTCGACGAGGGTCGCGATGTTCAGGTGATCGGGTCCGATGCCGTCCAGCGGCGACAAGTGGCCGCCAAGCACATGGTAGGTGCCGTTGATCACGGCCGCCCGCTCCAGCGCCCAGAGATCCCCCATCTCCTCGACGACGACGATCATGCTCTTGTCGCGGCGATCGTCGCGGCAGATTGTGCACGGCGATACGGTGTCCAGGCTGCCGCAAACCGGGCATTCGACGATTGTACGTACGGCCGTGCTCATGGCTTCCGACAACGGGATCAGCAAATCCTCGCGGCGCTTCAAGAGGGCGAGCGCGGCTTTACGGGCTGAGCGCGGGCCTAGGCCCGGCAGGCGTGCCAAGAGCTGAACGAGCCGCTCGATCTCGGGGCCGGCGATTTTTTTCGACATTTCTGCTTCTTGCTGACGGTCTCGTGCGCGAGACCTATCCCATTTCGGGCGGGACTGGAATATTTCCGGCGCCGGCGCGCAAACGGCTGCCCACACGCACGATCGATGCGGGTGTCCGGCTGCTCTGCTACGCGGTTGCTTTTGGTCCGGATCTCAAGTCAGCGACTGATCCAGTGCGCGTGCGCGTCTCAAGGTGCGCTTCGGCTGGATGATGTTTGCAGGCTGGGCGGCGGCAGCTTCGACGGCAAATCGCCTGTAGTCCGTCGGCGTCAATCCATAACGGTCCTTGAAGCGCCGCCCGAAGTGCGAAAGGTCCGAGAAGCCCCAATTGAACGCGATCTCGCTGATGGACCGGTGGGCCTGTGTGCGGTCCTCAAGGGCGTTGCGGCAGCGCTCAAGGCGGCGCTCCAAGATGAAGCGCTCGATCGAGGTGTGTTCCTCCGCCAGCAAGGTATTGGCGTAGCGGACTGAAATTCCGGCTTCCGCTGCGACGCGGTCGGGCTTCAGGCCGGGCTCGGTGAGGAGGCGTTCGACGGTGGCCTTGAGCCTTACGAGGGCGGTGGCGCGCGGGGAAGAGAGTGTCGGGCCTCTGTTTTCCTCGGCCGTGAAGGCCAGTGCGACGAGGTCCAGCATCTGCTCGGCAACCTTGACGCTTGTCGTGCCGTCGATCTTCTCGGCCTGCTTGGGCAGAAGCTCCAGGAAGCCCATCGCCAGGGCGCCGATGCCGCTTTCCGCCGTGATCGGCCGGGCCGTCAGACCGGCAACATTGCCGACCCGGGCCTCGAGCCGGGCGCGCGGGATGCGAACTATGAGGTGCGAGCAAAACGACTTCAGGTCGACTTCGAACGGACGTTGTGAATCTACCAGGAATAGCCCGCGCCCATGAATGGTCACGTCCCGCCCGTCTTGAGCGATCCTGGTTTCGCCTGCGCGGACCATGCTGATCAGAAGATCGCCGTTGTCGGAGCGGGCGGCTGCTCGCTCGGTGCGGCGGACGCGAGCAGGTGCAGCATCAAAGATGGCCATACCGACCCCCGGCAGGGTTGCGATTTGAACGCTACCCGTGAACGAGGCGACGTCCTCGGCCTGGAACTCATGTTCCACGTAGCCGCGCGTCGCGACTTCGAGCCAGTAGCTCAGCCGTTCGCGAGGGTGAACGTCGTGCGTTGAGTAGATCATCCGCTGGCCATTTCTCGGATAACTGCCCCGTCAGTCGACAGATAAAGCCGTGTGGTGCGAGCGCCACCTCACCCTTTGCTATTTCAATACAATTCCCGAACTGAGGTGTCGACGGACGATTCTGCATAGCAGCAAATCGTGGCATGTCAGGCTCTTCGAAATGCAACTACACCGCGAGCAAAGGAACGGTAGGGCAGCTATGGCGCGTAACTCAACTGAAGCAGATCTGGGGCAGTCGCCTCTGCATCTGTTCCACCGCGCGGTCCAGGTGGTGACCGAGATCTATCAGGCCGAGATGGCGAGCTACGATCTCACGGCCCGCCAGTACGCCGTGCTCTTCGCACTTGCACACTCGGATGGCATGAGCCAGAGCAGGCTGGTCGATGCGACCGGGATCGACCGCTCCACCATGGCGGACATCGTTCGGCGGATGCTCAAGAAGGGCATTATCCAGCGTAAGCGCGACAAGGACGACGCGCGGGCTTACGACGTGAAGATCACTGAGGAAGGCCAGCAGCTCTTCGAGTCCGTGGCGCCGATCGTACGCCGTATCGAGGAGAAGCTTCTTTCCTCGCTGAACGGCAAGCGCGTCGATGAATTCCTCGACAATCTCGGATTGATCGTCGGGGGCGCTCCTGCGGCGCCGGTCGGTAACGGTCACTTTGCCGAGGCCGACGCCCGGAAATAGCCAGGGCCCCGCGATATCCGCTCTTTTTGGTCAGGCCCGGTCTTCCGGGCCTGATGCGTTTCCGCTTCGTTAAGGATGCCGTTACGGCTCGCGGTTAGGATCTTGCCGTCGGCCCTGGGGCTTTTTTGCCTTGGGGCAGGCTCGGGCAAGCTCTCGGCCGCAGGATTGGCTGCCGAAAGTGCGATTCGCGGCATCGCTGCCGCGCGGGTGCAGGCGGCAATCGGGGCGACCGCGTCAAAGAGCCGGCGATGATCTCCACTTTCGTTTCCTATCGCATGTTGACCGCCGACCTCGCCAAGTCGACGCAGCGGACGCTGTCGAGCGCGCAGGTGGCGCGCGAGCACGCCTACTACAAAGAGAACATCGGCAAAGTTCAGTCAGTCGATGATCTGCTCAAGGATCAGCGTCTTTATGCCTATGCGATGAAAGCGCATGGGCTCGAGGACATGACCTATGCCAAGGCATTCATGCGCAAGGTGTTGGAGAGCGACGTCAACGACGCCAACAGCTTCGTGCGCAAGCTCGTCGATTCACGGTATCTGGCGTTCGCCCGCGCGTTCAATTTCAATGAGGACGGGACGGTAAATGCCGGAACGCCCGTCATTCAGGATGCGATGGACCTCGAGAACATCGTCGGGCTCTACTCCGAGCAGCGCATGCGCAAAGGACAGGCGGCCGCCGCAGAGGTCGAATACTATCAGGCGCGCATGGCGACGATCACGTCGGCGGACCAGTTCGTTGCCGACGAGCGTCTGTTCACGTTCGCGCTGACCGCGTACGGCATAGATGCCAGCATCGCCTCCACGTCTGCGATCAAGAGCGTGATCACCGGCGATCTGTCGGTGGTCGCAACCTCGCCCAACTATGCAAAATACGAGAAGCTCGCGGCCGCGTTTTCCTTCGGAGCCGACGGTAGCGTGGCGGCCGGGCAGGCGCAGACGGCGGCGAAGCTCAACGAGACGATCTATTTCAACTACGATGAGACCGGTGCCGGGGCTTCCCCCGCCGCTGCCGCCTTCAAGACCAGCGTCTATAACGGCTCGATCGCGAACGTCACCTCGGTTGACGATCTCCTCTCCAATCCCATCCTGCGCGAGTACGTGCTGGTGGCGGCGGGCATCGATCCCATCCTGGTCTCGGACCAGATGGTGCGTGACATGCTGACCAGCGACCTCTCGGATCCGGACAGCTACGCGAACACCAAGCCGGAGTATGCGCGGCTTGCGGCGATGTTCAATTTCAATAGCGATGGGTTGCTCGATACCGGCGTGCCGGCGCAGTCTGCTGAGCAACAGCAAACCCTGATCGACGGCTACTTCGCCAACTACGAGGCGAAGGCCCTGGACAGCGAGGTGTCGAGTACGAAGGACTATCGGTTCGCGATGACGTTATTCTCGTCGGTTGACGATATCCTGAAAGATAGCCGGGTTTTCAATTATGTGATGAAGGCATTCGGTCTCGATCCGGACGAGGAATCGAAGGTCAAAATTCGCCAGGTTCTGACCAGCGACACCAGCGATCCTTTCAGCTATGCCAGGAGGCTGCGTGACTCCCGTTACGTGGCGCTCGCGGAGGCCTTCAATTTCGGTGCCGACGGCAAAGCGCAGGGTCCGCTCCAGGCACAGTTCGCCTCTTCGAAGTCCGAGGCGATCGCGCTCTACACCGAGACGCTCGGGCCGTATGATCACCAGAAGGCGGCGGGCGAGGTCGAGAGCGATTATTACAGCGCCACGATCGATACCATCGAGACCGTGGATCAGCTCATCGCCGACAAGCGCCTCGTCAGCTTCATCAAGACCGCCTACGGCTTCGGCCGCGAGGCGATCAGCGACGGCATGCTGCGCCAGATCCTGAGCAGCGATCTCGACGATCCGCGCAGCTTCGTCAACACCGGCACCAACACGCGCTTCCGCTCTCTCGCGGAGGCGTTCAACTTCGGGACCGATGGTGTCGCGAAACGCGTCACGCTCGGCCTGGCACAGGACGCCAACTCTCTGAAGGACACGCAAGACCTCTATGTCCGCCAGACCATGGAGCAGAACGCGGGCAACGAGAACCAGGGCGTGCGCCTTGCTCTCTACTTCCAGCGTAAGGCTTCGAGCATCACCTCCGCCTACAGCATCCTCGCCGACAAGGCTTTGATGGAAGTGGTGATGACGACGCTCGGCATTCCGGATGCCGCGACGCAGGCGGATACCGACGTGCTCGCGAAAATGATAGCGAACCGCATCGATCTCGCGGACTTCAAGGATCCGGAGAAGGTCGAAAAGTTCCTGGCGCGCTTCGCGGCGCTCTACGACATCGAGAACCCGACCACGACGGACTCCATTCCCTCCATGCTGCTCGGCCAGCAGGAGGTGCTTGGCTTCGGCCAGGATCTGCTGGCCAGCATTCAGGCTATGAAGGTCCGCATCTAGGCGTCGCGCAGAGCTTCACGGCCTCGCCCGGATTCAATCTTAAATAGAATTTTTCCCGCTGACTTCGGCGCGCGGCGACGTACGCTGTCGTAAGTCCTCATTCGAATAATCGTTATTTCTCCAAACTCTAACGATCAGCTTTTCGTGTTATTTCCCCAACTCTTAGCCAAGTTCGTGCTGTACGTATACAATTTATGGTTGCACAATAGATTTCTCACCCCTAGAACTTGCGCACGAGCAGAAAGGCGGCAATCGCCCGCGCGTCGCTACTCTGAGTTGTCGGCCTTTCGTGCGCCACGTTCGTCATTTGGCTCGGGGGATATGCGATGCCAGATCTGGAGACACGCCTCGCTGCGCGTCCGCTTTATCTGCAGGTGCGCGACGTCCTGGTGCAACGGATCATCGTCGGACATTGGAAGCCCGGCGCGTCGCTTCCCAACGAAACGCAACTTGCCCAGCAACTCGGGATCAGCATCGGCACTGTACGCAAGGCGCTGGATCTGATGGAGGTCGAACGCATCGTCACGCGGCGGCAGGGGCGGGGCACGTTCGTCAACGACTACGCGTCGTCCGAGACGACATTTCCGTTCTCAATGTTTCACAATTTCGAGGGGCGGCGTATCTCCGGAACCAAGCATGGCCGCTCGATCTCGCGTGTGCAAGCCTCGGCCGAGGAAGCGGCCAAACTTGGATTGAGGCGCGGCGACGAGGTTATCCGTGTCGAGCGAACGCGCGATCACGAGGAGCAGACGTTTCTCACCGAAGTGTGTCTGCTGCCGGCGAAGCTGTTCACCCGCTTGCCTGAGGATTTCGGCAGCTACCGCCTTTCGGCGCTCGCTCAGCTCAACTCGATCCTGGTCGGCCGGGCGGACGAGATTGTCGATATCGCGCTTGCCACCGAGCAGCAGGCCCGCGATCTCGATATTGCGAAAGGAACGCCGGTGCTCAGGCTCGACCGGGTCATTTTCTCCGATCAAGACGAGGCGCTTGAGTGGCGCGTCGCCTACTGTTTCCTGCGCCACGAGCGGTATCTGGTGCGCTTCAATTGATACCCTGCTCTATCGGTTGATGACGCAGCAGCCCTGCTGAAAGACCTCGTCGTTAGAAAGCAGCACCTCGAAGGCGTAGTCGTAGTCTGACATGCCGTCCGAGCACCAGCTCTGGCGGGAGACCGTGGCCTGATACTTTTGCCCGCTTGCATCCTTCAGCCGATAGAGCAGCGGGAACAAGCGTGCGGTGGATGGCTGGACGCTCTCGGTGGTCAGCTTCGTTTTTGATTCCGGGTCGGAATACTCGCCTTTGGATGGGCCGAGCGTGACGCCCCAGAACGGCTCGGTTCCGGAGCAGCTGAAGGTCTCGGTCTTGAGATCGGCGGGATCACCCGCTTCGAGAAACTTGCCGTTCACCCATCCGCGTGTCTCGCCAACCACGACTTCGAACCAACGCTGCGCTCCGACGCTCTTCGAGCGGCCGGTGCCGAGGACGTCCTTCGTGTCAGCAGGGAGACTTGCGATCTCTTTCCAGTCGGAAAGCTTGCCGCCGTCGAACGGCTCCTCGCGCACGACGAGCTTGTCGGCCGCCGCGACGCCGGTGATGCGATAGCTCTCGAATGCGTGGGCACCTGTTATGGGCGCGGCGGCGCACAGCAGGGCTAGGCCGGCGCGGAAAGGTTTAAAGATCTGGGGGCTCATGGCGATGATGCGGGCTCGGCGGAGAAAGAAGGAGCCGCGTTCATGCCACGAGATCAGCGTGCGGACAACTGAAGCCATCTGGCCGTTGGTGCTGGCTGAAGCGGGTTTGTTGTGGCGACGTCATCTCTTCGCAAGGCAAAGCGGGCGGTACGAACCTAGTGGGCTCGCTCGTCGGAGGGGCATTAATCCGGTTGCAGAGATCATCAATGTTGCCGTTGTGCCGACATCCTTCGGACCGGTCCTTGGTGGACTTTCGAAGAGCTCTCCTTTGCAACGCGCTCAGCGTTTTCCAGGAGCTCATTGAGACCTCACACGAAATCCTGACCTGCTGACCTATGCGTGTCGGATTACGTCGCGAATGTTTACGCACCCATAAGGACGCAAACCGATACCTCTGGCAAAAGATCAGTCCGCACACATACAGTTTTGATGGGCGACCTGTGATTTTTGGTCGCTGAGCTAGAAGACGTTTTTTTAAGCTTTTCTCTGGGAGCACTTTCATGCGCGACACCCGCGAACCGATCAATGTCGTACAGGCAACGAGTGCCGAAGCCGCACAGGAAGCGCCGGCCGATTCCTCACGCCTCAACAGACATCGCGGCCTGTGGAGCTTCCTGACGCGCAGCTTCTTTCTCGGTCAGATGCTTGTTGCCCTTCCGGCCCTCAGTCGCGGCGCACAAGCCAGCCAGGTAGACGGCGACATTGGAGCTGGTCTGAACGCGACAAGCGATCCATCTGCATCAACACCCTTTGGGCCTGCTCAGCATCTCACGGTAACAGGGGCGGACGATCTGGCTATTTCCAGCGCTGCGAACACGGAGCCCGCTGCGACCATAGCAGGCACACCGCCGCAAGCCTTCAGCGCTGTCGACGTCTCCCCTGTTGGCGGTTTTCAGACGACCGCGTCGCTAACGGTTGGTGCTGCGACTCAAGGCAGCAGTACGCTCGTAACAAGCAGCAAAAGCATTCAGGGGCCACTGCCCAACGTTGCTCTTCCCGAGCAACCGCCTCAGTCGGGCGGCCCGATCGCTCCCGAGCACCCGGGCCACGGTATCAATCCGGTCGAAACGATTGTGGAAACGGTGGTGGTCACGGTTTCTGAGCCTAGTGAAACGATCGTGGAAACTGTGGTCGTTACGCTCCCTGAGGTCGAGACGGTTGCCGGAACCGTGGTCGAGCCTGTTCTCGATATCGTGGATGACGTCGGGAGCATCGTGGAAGAAGTTCTCAAAGGTGTCGACGACACCGTTGACGCCATTGCGGAGCTCGTCGACGATACTGTCGATACGCTCCTTTCGACGGTCGACGAGACGATCGATGTCGTCTTCGATGTACTTCAGGGCGTCACGGGGGCGTTGCCACTCGTCGGCCCGGTTCTTGCCGAGATCATAGACTTTCTGGATGAGGTCGTTTCTCCAACGCTGGAGGACGTGTCGACAACCTTGAGCGGCGCTGTCGACGTTGTGACGGACACGCTCGTTGAGGTGGGGGGCGTTTTTTCTGCTCTCGGGGATGCCATTGGCTCAGATGTCATTCCGGCCTTTACCGAGACCTTGTCGAATGCTCTTTCCGATCCACTCGGCGCGCTCGTGGGGCTTGATGTCGGAGACATTGTCGCGCCGGTCGAAGATGTGGTGTCGAGCGGCGCCTCATTTGTCGACACGCTGCTCGATGGCGTCGGCAATCTTTCGATCGTGCCCGTGGCTACGTTGACCGAGCCTCTCCTCGAGGTCGTGAACGACGTCGGTGCCGTCGTGGAAGACGTTCTCGAAGCCGTGGACGAAACCGTCGGCGTGACTGCTGATCTCGTCGATGACACCGCCGATATCGTCGTTGCAACGATCGATGAGGCCACGGATCTCGTCTTCGATGTCGTTCAGGACGTCACGGATTCAGTGCCGCTCGTCGGCACGGAGCTAACCGAGGTCACGGACGTCGTAGAGGATATCGTATCTTCGGCGCTGGTGGCTGTAACGACCACCGTGAGCGATTCCGTCGACGTCGTGACAGAGATGCTTGCTGATGCAGGCGGCATTTTCTCGGCGCTTGGCGAAGCCATCGGGTCGGACGTTGTTCCAGCTCTTACCGACACGGTGTCGGACATCTTCTCCAATCCCTATGTCGAGAACGGCCTACACACGGATCTGGGTGTTGTCCTGCAGTCTGACATCATCGTTCCGGTCGACGACGTGGTGTCCGGCGTCGACTCTGTCGCCGACACGCTGCTCGATGGCCTCGGCGATCTTGCAGGAGGCGATCAGGACGCAATCGGAACTCCTGCCTTCAGTCTAACAAGTCCATTGAGCGGGCTTAAGAGCGGGTTTGCCGACCTATTCGGCTAATTGCTGCTCGCAACGATGGGCGCGCCGCGGCGTCGCTGATCGTCGTCGGGGCACTGCCAGGCGCGGCTAAAGAGGAAAAGCGCGAAGCCGCCTCAGACGCCGCCGACGGTAAAGCGCCGGAGCCCGTGGCCGATAAGAAGCCCGGCCGTAAGCGCTCGCGCGCGCTAGACGACATCCTCGCGAAGATCGAAAGCGCCGGCGGCCAGCTCGAGGGCTCGATTGACGAGATTGGCGGGCGGCTGGGCTTGTCGCGCTCATCCGCCCATCGCGCACTTCACGCGTTGGACGGCTCGGCGCTGTAAGCCTTGCTACGAGCGCTGCGGGGACGTTGGTGCAGTTGCGGGCTTAAAAAGGGATCTCGTCATCAAAAGGCGAGGTCTCCTTTCCCTTCCTGGCGGGGCGCGGAGGCGGAAGCTGCTTCGTCTCCGCGCGACCAAGCGCCTTCTTCGTCGTCGCAGCGATGCTCGCGATTTCCTTTTCGAGATTGTTCTCGTCTTGAAGGATGACCAGAACTTGGTGAACGGCGTCTCGCAGCTTCGTGTCGCCGTCCCATACCTTGGCGACGATATCAAAAACTGCCGAGAGGGGCGTTCTAACCTTTTCGATTTCTCGCTCTAGCCGCGAGATGGCGCCCAAGATGTCTTGCTTCTGCCAGTCCGCGACACGCTCCGAGTCGACGATGCTGCGGAGTTGGGCGAGATGGAAGCGCAGCTTTTCTTTGGCTACCGGGCCTAGAGCTACGGTGTTGGGGTCGGAGGTTGCTCGGGCCGCATGCTCGAACATGATGCGCTGCGAGATCATTGTGGCGGCTGCGCGGAAATCGCGGCAGATCATCGCCCACTCATCTTCGCTTCGCGAGGGCAGCTTCCAATCTGCCAACTCGCTTATCCCGAATGCTTGTGCCGCGGGGAGAACCGCGGACATATAGTCGAAGTCGTCAAAGACATGCGTTTCGTCGAAGTTCGTGGTGGTCTGGAGACGCCTCAAGGCGAGCCGCTCAACGTACCGAAACTGTTGTGTCGGTTCCTTCGCGTGAAGTGCGGCATCTGCCAAATCATCTTCATCGATCATCGCACGGTGTCTCCCGCCATGGATGCAGCATAGGCGGGCGTTGTGTGATTCGTTGGCAGGCTGAGAAATGTCCACAGACTTTGGGTGGTGGAACCCCAGTGGAACCCCCAAGCGTCGCATGCAGCGCTGCGCGCCGCTAGAAAGAACGAAATTACCTAATGGAAAGGGTTGGTTGCGGGAGTAGGATTTGAACCTACGACCTTCAGGTTATGAGACTTAAGGTCATGGAAAATGCAGTGATCTCGCCGCTTTTGGCTCGCTCTCTATTGCTGCATAATTTATATGCAAGTCGGAGAGTTACTGCCTTTTTCTTATTCTGTATGTGAGAGTCGCGCGACGAAGATGGGTCAGGGGATGTCACACTTGATTGCCACGTTATTGCCACAGCCGTAGACAGGTTCAGCGCTTCGTGGTAATCCTTGCCTGAAGGTCATTTACGGGGGGCGCACATGCCAAGGGCAAGCACAAACAACTTCAGCACCGACGGAGAGCTGGTCTCAATAGCGAAAGCTGCGAAGGGAAATCCAAGGACCGAGTGGCGAGACACCACCACGCGCGGCCTTGTATTCATCACGCAGCCGACCGGAAGCTGTTATTGGTACTTGTTCTATGTTCCCAAGACAGGCGAAGGACTGCGGAAGCTGAAGCTAGGCGAGTACAGCCGAGAGTTCAGCCTGAAGAAAGCGCGTGAGATCGCCGTTGCTAAGCGTGCGGATGTTGATCAAGGGGCTGACCCGGTTGTCGCGGCAAAGGCAGCTAAAGCGCGCATTCATGGACTAAGGTTCCGGGGGCTGGCTGAGCGCTTCCTAGCCGAGAACCACCGCCTCTCTGCTTCTACGCGCAAGGTCTATGAGTACGCGCTGAAGAAAGATGCTTACCCGCGTATCGGTGACAAGCTCGTAGACGATGTGACGCGCGAGGACATCATCGGTATCTGTCAGGCCATCGAGAAGCGCGTGAAGGTGGATAAGGACACCAAGGAACGCCACAAGCCAACCTCTCAGTCAGACCATACGAGGTTGACGATCAGTGCCGTCTTTACGTGGGCAGTCGAAGAAGGGTTGGCCAAGTCAAATCCCGCACTTGGCATCAAGAAGCGTGGTGAGAAGCTTGCACGTGACCGCGAGCCTACGGCTGACGAAATCAAAGCGCTCTGGAACGGCATTGAGGATCGCCTGTCTGAGGCGGTGCGCTGCATCATCCGACTTTCAATCCTTACTGGTCAACGGAGAACTGAGGTCGCAGGCGCGCGGGTATCTGAAATCCATGGGCTGGATACTGATGCACCGACGTGGGTGATACCGGGTGACGTAAATAAGCGCGGGAAGCTGATTGAGGGACGGACGAAGAACGGGCTCACCCAAATTGTGCCGCTATCTGTCCAAGCCGCGAAGCTGTTCCGGGAGGCCATGGAGAAATGCGCCAACGGTGAGTTCGTCTTTCCCGCCGACACGGGTCGCGTAAAGGCCGGTAAGAAGCCACGGCTGCCGCATGTTCACGGAGAAAGCGTGACAATGGCGATGCGGCGGCTGCGTGTGGACTTTGAGTTGGATGACGTTTCCATCCACGACATGCGGCGTGGTGTCTCGAACTGGCTCAAAAACGAGGGCGTTTCCCGTGACGTCCGTGACTTGATCCTGAACCACAAAGATCAGAGCGTGACGGAAAAGAGCTACACGCAGAACGCGCGTATGGAGAAGCAAGTTCGGGCGGCGCTACAAGCTTGGGCAGATCACGTGACTTTGATCGTAAGGGGCAAGGCCGCAGGTGGCGACAAAGTTGTGCAGCTACGCGCCTAAAGCCCGATTTGACTCAGCTTGCGGCAGTTCGGACCTCGCGCGCACGCATACACGCGCGTCTGTGCCGCAATCTTCTCAGAACACAGGATTTCTGTGGACGCATTATTTGCGCCGTTTGCTGATTAATCGGAGCTTCGCCACGGATATCGAGACAGCAAATTTCTTCGGGGTATCATGCTGGTTTTCGACGGGCCAATCCATATTTCTCAGTTGCCCCCTGAGTGCATCGAGGCGTGCTGGTTCAAGGGCTATGAGAGCGGCGCAGCGCAAGCTTGGGTTCGGCGCTTAGATGTCCACGTCAACAGACGGAAAGCCATAGATGCGCTGTCAGGCTCTCCGTTCTGGTCGGGCGACAACCCGAGCGAACTGGATGCCGATGAGCTTGCCGCTGCGATCTTAGAGCTAGCCTGTGGCCGCTTCGCTGAATACTTGCATTGGCGCAAACGCAATCCCTATGCTGAGACGGCTCAGTGTCCTCACGGCTCCCCGTACTTTGAGATGTAAGCTGCTGATCAAATCAACGGGCAGGTGCTAGGCGAAACTGAGGGAGCGCATCGTGCGGAGTGACTTCGAATTTGGTCTCCTGATGGGGTTCTTAGCTGGCATGGCGACCGCTCTTATATTTCCTCTCGTCACTCAAGCTTCGTGGCTGAAGGACTGGCAGACGTTGGCGACGGGCGGCATAGCGATATTCGCTGCATTCATAACCGTCCAGCCTGCTAGGCGCCAACTCAAGCTCATGGCTGTGCAGTCGTCCATTATGGCGCGCGATAGCTTAGCCGCACGCTTGCGTGAGACAAAAACGCGGGGCGCAACATTAGTGCTCGAAGTGAATAAGCTACTCGATGACTGGCGCCGCGCTGCTCCTTTTGGGGATCACCTCGAACGAAAAATTGAACCTGAATGGGCTTTCGATGCCGAGAAAGCCGTAACGCGAGTGCGCGACCTGATTAGGTCTGATCGCCTCGCGAAGAACGATCCCGCGCATTTAGACGAAAGCAAAGTAGCGTTGCAGAAGTGTCTTAGCGCTTTGAGCAAGTGCCTACGCGACATTCATTTCCCGGACAGCGCTGACTTAGCTGATCCTGCACGAGGACATTCGGACCAAGAACGCTCAGAGCTGCAGGCGGAACTCGATAGTGCGGCTGAGATCGCTTTGAATCTTCTCGGAACGCGGTATTCTGACGTAGACAACGCACGCATTGCTCTCCGACAGGCCTATGCGGCGCGAGTGGCCGATTTGCGGAGACGGCTACGAGCGATCGATGATCTCATAGATGAGAGATCGATGGGAGATCGCGAAGGAGGGCGGTGACAGCAAAGCATTCGAATGATTGGGGCGGGCGGAGTTTAGCTACTAGCTACTCGCGACCGGACAACCGACCTACGGATCGCACCAACTCGGGGTAGGTTCTGAGGACGCTTCTTCCATCGAGTTGTGGCGATACTCCACTGCCAACCTTATTCAACTCTTCGAGGAAGCGGTCATACACCCAACCACGCACACCCTCCTCCCTCCTAGCTACGTTGACAATATCAATGAGCTTTGAGCCTGCGCGCTCCAAAAGACGTTGCGTAGGTTCAAAGATTCCCGCGCGAACTGGCTGTCCGTTCTGTCTTTGCTTGGTTGGTAGGAAGATGTTGGAACCTGCCCATTGCTTTTGAAGCTCACCCGCATCGAACCGTGCAAGGCTGTCAAACAAAGACTTATCGCTTCGGCAGTAAGCAACGGTCAACGGGAGCAAGTAAGCAAGCTCCAATCGCGCTCCCTTGCTTTGATAGGGCCATATGGTTATAGCACTTCGAAGCACATCCATGCAGCGTTCAATCTCGCGAAGACTGAGTTTGAAAGCCTGGGCGACACCGGATGTGTAGCCGACGTGATCATTCAATACTGGCGAAGACAATAAATCGTCGGGCACCTGATACTGGCCGAACTGAGTCGCGATGAAGTCGTTTGGATCGGGTGTCGCAAACTTGTAGGTTCGGTCGAAGAACCGCAGCAAGTAACCCGATCCGTCAAAACCTGAGCCATAGATTGCGCTGACTGCATGCCGCAACTGTTCAGTGTCAGTCGCCACAACGAATACAATGTCTTCAATATCGAAAAGATGTTTGACGCGCTCCAACAGCGCAATAGCGTAGGAGGGTCGGCAACGGTCAAGCTCATCGACGAGCACGAAGAATGGCCTGCGAACACTCTTTAGCTCTATAGCTTTAGAGAGCTTCTGCTTAAAATCGGTTATTGTTTCTTTCGCGATCTCAAACTTTTGCAAGGCAGCGTCGGCGTAGTGACCGACGATGTCTTCGACGGCTTCCTCCGAACTCTCTTCGATCTGGCTCGCGGCGGCATCCGAGATGGCCTCCGATATGTCGTCGATACCCTCTTGCCCAATGAGCCGTTTGGTCAGTCCGATCGCGGCATGCTTGGCTGCGGTAACGGCTATCTTGCCCGACGCTCGTTTGACGGCTGCTAATGTTTTAGATGCTTTCTTCCCTTTCGCGATGAGCGCAGTCTCTATTGCTATCATCATCGCAATCAAAGGATCGTCGGCGTGATCGTCCTCCCATGCGTTGACGTAGGCAACTGAGTAGCGTTCCGACAGATCTTGCTTGAAGCGCTCAAGGAAATAGGTTTTCCCCTGCCCCCAGCCGGCGTCGAGATTTAATACGTATGCTCGCCCCGCTCCCCGTGCTCGACGTTCCTCAACACGACTTACGAGGAAATCGCGAAGAAACACGCTGTCGTGCTGTCGGCCCAAGCGATCGTCGGCCCAACGGTCGCCATTTAAAGGTTTCGTACTCATGCTCGCTGTCCGATTGACACTAGCCGTGATCAGTATACGTCGGTTTGGACCGCTCAATGCTTATGGCTCAAACATCGGCGATTTGCTAAGAAACCCTGAATGGACGGGCACGGCATTCAACGAGTCAGCCGCTCTATCACCAGCACCCACAACATCCCCGCACCTAATATCGCTAGCGCAGCTTTCCACTTGAAGAATTGTCCTGACTTCCGCGCCTCGCGGTTCTCCTTTCCCAGTGACCCATGCGCTTTAGTCAACCCAGCGGCTTCTTTTCCTTCATCAGCATACACGTCTTCGGCACTTCTGGCGGTCGCGTCTCTGGCGGTACCACATACGGTCCACTGCACTTTCGCCGTCCCGTCCGCACTTGAGCGAAACCGCAGTCCGCCGACACCATCGCAACAAAGCGATCAAGTGTCATGTCGGCCCCGCACTCTTTGATCAAACGCGCACGCCGATAGCGCCCTTTGCGCGGGCAATACCGACACGCCAGGTCGATGAATTCATACGGATACGTTCCTAGCGTTGGCTCACGCACACTCACCTCGCAAGTCGGTGACCGCTCGCCATCAAGACGGAAGCGGGAGCGGGGGAAAGCTTCAGTCGAGAACGCAGGCGAGCGGCTTGACAGCAGTAGCATCTATGGAACAAAAAGGGAACACGCAATTTATGGAGGTAAGTTAGATGACCGAGTTGAACCGAACACATGCCGCGCTTTTCGATGAGCTAGAGCGCCAAGGCATCTACTGGGCCGATGTCGTCAAGCACACCCAGGCAGCGTTGGCAGCGCAGACGATTATCGCGAGCGCGCACGGTTCGGCGTGTGGCGTCGAGCCCTATCAACGATGCGAGACGTGCGAGTAAGCTGCTGTGGTTCGGCGCAAGGGAGAGATGACCAAATCCGCAGTTGATCGGGGCTGGCCGTACCAAGTGGCGCTCGAAGCGCGGCTAAGCATGGGCGACCGCTACTACACAGTGCACTACTTCTGCAAAGAGCTGAGCCTTTGCCCACGTGGTCACGGCTTCTATCGCGACGGCAAAGACTTCAATGTGTACTGCTTTGCAGAGCGAGAGCACGCCGAGCAATTCCGCGCGAAGTTCGGTGGTGAGCTTCACGACGCTACGTTAGAGCCGCGATGGTGGCGACAACCGTGGCGGTAACCAAGCTCTTGCGCTAGGTTCGGAGCACAATGTTGGTGTCGGTGACTCTCAGAATGGCTCGTAAGCCTCATGTATTTCAATCACGCGATGAATTGCTAGCTGCGCTGGCCAGTAAGAAAAATGCCATTGCGGTTGCCAAGCTTCTAATGCCGCGAGAAGCGCCTATCAAAGCGCTCGTAACGCAGAGCGTGAGCGGAAACACGTTTAGGGCGTTTGCAATCAGAAAGTTTGGGGTGAGGCCTTCTGAGGTCTACCGAAACTGGGCATCTCACACCCTAAAAGACGATCTGCCAAGGTTCGCGGCTTTTGATACGGAAATGGAGTTGCGCAACTATTTGTTCGAGCGTGCCGAGAGGCTTCAGGCGCGCTGGTTAGAAGCGACTGGTGGAAAGCACTCGCTAGGTTTTGGGCGCGCCACTAAATTGCTGAACCTGTCCTTCAAGGTCGTCAGCGGTTCGTCAATGCTACCGCAGACGCAGCGTACTGCTCTCCTACGTATGCTAGATGTCCCGCTGGATAGCTTTACTCTTCGAGGTATCCGCCTGCTTGCTCCGCAGCTTCGTATTACAAGACACGCATCGATGAGGTTCGTAACGACGCGAGAGCAGTATGTGGAAATCCAGACAGTCATCCGAGAACTTTGCAGCCCCGACTTCTTTCCAATCCACTACGAAACCGCTGCCTGGGATTTGGCACACGACACATCCGAGAAAACTTCATGAACAAAGTGTCGAATCTGGCCCTCCTCATTCAGATCGCGGTGTGCACAAGTGTCCTTGCCGTCGAGAGCGAATTGCATACCCCTAACCCAGGCACCCCGGAGCGCAAGGCCATCATGGACGCCATCCGCTTAGGAGTTTGCCGCGAAACGATTTTCAAGGTCCATCATCTCAAAATCATGAGGCTCGATAAGAGCGCCATTGCCGTTGCCGAGGTCTCGGACGCATCGGAACAAACCGAATGCGGGGGCATAGTTTTCCTGGAAGCGCTCAATCAACAATGGCGTGCCAATTTCCTGATGGACGCAGGGGGCGGCTCGGCCTTATGCACCGACGCCAAATCGATTCATGAAACCGTACTTGCGCGGATCGATAAATTCGGGTCACCGCGCACCATCCTGCCTGCGGGGTTTTGGCTCTCTCTTAAGGAAGCCACTGACGGAGCTATCAGCCCCGATATTGGATGCGGTAACGCGGAGAAGCTTTAGTCACACGTGCTTTAGATTATGTGCACCCTCTACGCCAATACCAAACCACGCGAGCTGATACGCAACCTCTTTCTCGTGTCAGACAACCGCGCCGCAACGTTCGAACCTAAAGACGCGATCCTTCCGAGTGACAGTGCGCCAGTGGTTCGTTTGGCTGACGACGGCGAGCGCGAGCTTGTGAACCTGTCGTGGGGCTTCGTTCGCCGTGAGCCAGGGAAAGCACCACGCCGCGTCGTCAACACGAGAGATGAGCAAGTGCGAGGCAATCCATTCTGGCGCGAAAGCTTCATCAAGCGACGTTGCCTTGTGCCAGTGACGGCCTATTCCGAGCCCAAAGGCGTGAAGCCTGCGACTTGGTACTGGTTCGCGATCAATGATGCTGACGACACGCGTCCGTTGTTCGCTTTCCCTGGCATCTGGCGTCGCTACTCCGGGCCGCTCAAGACAGACGGGCCAGAAGTCGAGCTTGACGTGTACTCGATCATGACGACCACGCCGAATGAACTGACGGCCTCGATCAATCACGAACGCATGCCGGTGCTGCTCACGTCGGAGGCGGAGTGGGAGACGTGGATGCAGGGAACGCCCGCTGAAGCATTTGCGCTATGCAAACCTTGCTTAGCGGATGCTATGCGGATTGTTGGGTCGGGGCTGGAAAGGCGGGATAGCCTGTCGCGCATTGCCTAGGCCGCTTTAGCGCGTGTCCGACCTCTCAGCGCGCTCCGCGAACATTTTCGCAAGATCGGGAAAAGCGTCGGCGGTCACGGCGAAGCTCCGATAAAAAAAAAAAATCGAAGCATCGCTCAAACGGATTATTGCGCAGACGGCTGAAGAACGTTAATCTCGTCTCACGTTCTGGAATTTCTTTCGACTAAGTTTTACTAGCTGCGCTCGCCGCCGCACTACGTCCTTATCAAAAAGCAAAATTTCCGAGGGTTCGATGGACCATAAGCATGGGCACCACGGGTGCTGTGGCTGCTTTTCGTCATTCCAACTCAACCGCCGAACTTTCCTGGCATCGACAGCAGCTCTCACGCTGGCTGGTAGATCGGCAGTCGCGCAAGAGCAATGGAGCTTCGACCTTGAGAACGCGTGTAGCTTCTACCCTGAGGACGAGTTGGAGGCGGAGATCTATACGTTTGGATCTGTGCAGCAGGCTCAGGAAGTAGTGCAGAAGATTGCGGATGCAGTCGGCCTCGAACCAAACTTCCAAGTCTTACAGGCCAACGTCCCAAATGCGTCGGCGGTCATCCAGAACGGTCAGCGCTTCATCCTCTATAGCCAGGTCTTCATTGCTCAAATCACTCAGTCCGCAGCGACCGAATGGGCATCGTGGACGATCATGGCTCACGAGGTTGGTCACCATCTCAACGGCCACACGCTTTCCGGAGCAGGAAGCCGACCGCCGATAGAACTACAGGCTGATCGCTTCGCTGGGCACGCCGTGGCTCGAATGGGCGGAACATTGCAGCAAGCGCAATCGCCCTACCAACAGATGGACCCTGCAGGATCTCCCACGCATCCTCCGAGGAGTGCGCGGCTCGAAGCCGTTACGAAGGGCTGGACACAGGCGCAGAATGGCAAAGCACCTGACAAACCGAAAAACGAACAGCCAGGAGTGGGAGACGTAGCCAACACGCTCAAGATAACGATCGAACAGATACGAGCCGGGACACCCCCCTACAATAAAATGACGCCGCAGCTCGCCTCTGCCGTCCAGCAACAATTGCAGATGGTAATCGCGCGCATCCAGCAGTTGGGAGCCGTTAGGAGCACACAACAAAAGCAGCAGCAGACCGGTCCTGACGGAGCGACATACTACCAGTTTGATGTCGGTTTCCAGAATGGCCAGACGACGTGGCAAATCGGATTGATGCCGGATGGAACAATGACCGCGCTGTATTTCCAATGAGATGGCCGGAGGGCCATCAGACGTTAGCAGGATATCTTTCTGGAACGGATCGCTTTAGCATCCTCATCGACGCGTCCCCACGATGCCAAACGTGTTGCCACCGGCTATCATTACGTTGCTGTCAGACGTAGTGGCTGGCCAGATAGGGCTGGCGTCATATCTGAAAACGGACGGAGCATATTGGCCAGTGGATTTGGCAACAGCCGCTGTCGCGCGTTGTCGTCTACACTTTCGCAATTGTACAATCTTCAGATCAACCATGCTGTCTCAACTCTGCCCCCGCTCGATGGTAAGCTGAGAACACTGCGTGTTGCGACTTCCGTCGATCATCCACAGGCATAGTTGCGAAGCTTACTGATCAATTGTAGGTTCGATGAGGGGGCGCACTATGTTTCAGCGTCACGCATTGATTGCTTTAGCTCTTTCCGTTTCTGGATGTGCCACGGTAACTGCGCCGCCAGTTGAGCAAGCGCTTGTGTCCGAGCAAGCTTGGGTAACCTCAGACAGACAGGAAACATCCGAACGTTCGCGCGTTATTGTTGGGGCACCTTCCTCATTGCCTACGCAAACCGCGCAAGTTGATGCCAGTCCACATGTTTCCGAGACAGGTCCGACCGAGAAAGCTCCGCGGCCGAAGAAGTCATCCGATCTCAGTGACAGCGTAATCATTCAACAACTGATCGCTGGGTCTCGCACCCGCTATCCGGGGAACTGTGCTTGTCCCAATGATCGCGACCGAGCCGGACGGCGTTGCGGTGCCCGAAGTGCATATTCAAAGCCGGGAGGTTATGCGCCGCTCTGTTATCCGCGTGACGTAACGGCAGAAATGATCCAGAAGGCGCGGCGAGAGATGAGGCTCTAGCGTGCGGGAGGTGACTTGGTACATCTACCGTGACGGTGCGCAGTATGGTCCGTTCTCCGATCAACAGTTCCGCGATTTATGCGACAATGAGCAAGTTTATCCTGACGACTTAATATGGCGTTCGGGGCGGGAAAGTTGGACTCGCCACGATCATTTTCATGCACGTACAAAGACGCCGGAAATTCAGTTGGCTTTGCGGGTGCTGGTTCGAAACATCATTTCGCGGTTTGCTAGGTTCGCAAGGACTGTTCGAAACATCTTGTTCGACCCGGCAGTCCTGGGGCTACAGCTAATTGACCAGCGTCCCGGAGATACTTGGCGCGCGGTGAGCTTTCACGTCAACATATTCGTGTTCCTGTTCGCGCTGTCTAATGCTCTGTCGTCCATTTCGTACTTTGGCGGACTTTCCCAATGGCGGGCCGTTTGGCAGCACGCTACCCAAGTAGTCCTTGGTGCGCTGATTTTCTATCTGCTGAACATAGCATGTCGCCAGCGGGTTCGAGTGTCAGGAACAGCTCAGTCGGTACTCTATGTTGACGGTGTTTTCCTGATTGCGCTTTCTATCTTTAACCTCGCCATCGCAGCGGTTATTTTCGGATTGGTGGGTCAAGGTGGAGACGTCGATATTATCGAGACGGAGTACCAGAGGTGCTTGGCGGAAAGCTCCCCTATTTACAATTTCCTGCACGGCAAACAGGTGTTCTATACGCACGCTGAGTATTCTCCCCTAGCAAGCTCTCTGGACTGGGTCAGAGAATACTCAGATTTCATTCTCTTCATTCCGTTTTGTTATCTTATCGCGAAGGCGCTCAATGCGCGGTACGGTGCGTCGGTACCGCTAAACGTATTATTGGCGCTACTTGCTTATGTAACTGTCACTTTTGGCCATGCGCAGATTAAATCCACTATTGGCAATATTGCCGCCTCGAATTCAGGATGCATACAGAGGATCGTTCCGGAAGTTACGCGAAAGTACGGATTACAAGTCATTCTCGAACAGTTGCAAGCTCGGATAAAACCAGAATTTGACAAGATGGGCGAGCCAAGCGGGCTGGTGCCAGCACTTAGGCTTGATGGCCTAGTGCCAACTTGGGTGCAGCCGGTTCCCGGCACAACCGTGCTCTCCGACGAGAGAGGTGTTCGTTTTCGTGAGCTTGTTAAGTCGATCTACTGCAGCGAATGGCTGGAATTTCAAGTCATCCGGGAGGCTGGTTTAGGCCTTCGCTACGAAATTGTCGCAAATGAAAGCGGTGGCCTTTTCCACCGGGGACAAATACAACGATCCGAATGTTCTTCGTCCGACAACGAAAATTGAGGTTCGTCGTTCGCTTCGGGAAAAAAGGGCGGTTAGGCACTGGCCGCCCTTGCTGTCGATTTACTTAAGACAGTTCACGCAATCAACCGCAGCATTGTTCCGTTCCGCGTTGCCTCGGCAGCGATCACACCAGCCGTCACAAGGCCGTTGATCGCACGGCGCATGGTGGAGCGGTTCGCACCAATCAACTTTGCCAGACCGCGCTCGCCACTTGAGACTGAGCCACCGCTGACTTTGAGCTGCTTCACGATTGCTGCCTTAACTTTTTCTCGCGTGTGGTCCACGGGCTCAGCAGCCGCCGTCTTTTCAGCGTGAACCACCTGAACCGGCCTGGTCTGGACCGCCGCTGGTTCGTTCTCTTGTTTACGAATTGCAGGAGCTTGAACCGCACGGGCTGGACCAGCGAACGACTGGGCAAGAATGCCTGCCATTGCCGAGCCAACTTCAAGAGCTAGCACGCCAACAAGCACGAGCCATTCTGAAAGTACTGCTGGTGCGACCGCAAATCCGAGGAGCGAAAGATATGCCGATAGCGCCGACGCAGCGGGATCGGACTTGCTGACGGCCTGCATTGACGATTGAGGGATTGAAGGGAGGGGAGTAGCGAGGATGCTCTCAAGCTCGGTGCGGCGCTCGGCTCTTGCTCTCTCTGCTCGCAACGCTGCCACCTTCGGGCAGACTTCGCGCGTCACCTTGCCGTTGATCTCGGCGCATTCGTCTGCACCTGGCGTTAGCAACAAGCCATCGATCTCTGCTTGAAGCTCGGATGCTGGGCGTGTGGAAGGAAGCGCATCAAGTTCAGCCGTTGCTCGCTCGTACCGATCTCGTGCCCGCTGCGCTTCGTCCTCTATGGCGGACGCTGCTTTGATTGAAGCTTCACGGTTTGCCGCGAGGTCTCCACGACTTGTCGCCATTAGAGACAGTTCCGCAGTCAGTGAATAGGCTACCGCCACGGCGGCGAGGATCGCAAGAGCTGCGCCCCGAAAGATGGACCATGAACGGAACGCGGCGAAGGCGGCTGCAACTGACAGGGGCTTTGCCAGTTCGAGCGCGACCGCCATCACGACCATGAGACAGCCAAGCGCGATACCGTGGTGTGCTCCGGTCGTCCAAGCATAGACAGCACCGAAACCAGTGCTCGCGATGACGAGACCGATTGCAGCCGCATTCGCGAGTCCTGCCGACATCTTAGAGGTGATTTGCTGAGATGGTTGTGAGCCGACAGGCAGTAGCAGTCTGAGGCGACTCAAAAATGTCGATGAGTCTGTGCAACTAGTCCAATTGGTGGTAGCGATAGACATGGGTTTCAGTCCTCTCTACGGAAGGATTGAGATCAAGAGCCCTCGGCAGCGCGCCAACGCTTCCGGGGGTTCGCTGTTTTTACGCGGTATTCACTGCGAATTTCTTTCGTAGCTCTCTCGTGCGCACAACGCGGGCAGTCACGGCGGCCTCGTGTCTCGCGAGCAAGTCGGCTAGCTTTTGCGGCACAGCTACTTTGTGCTTACGCAAGAGGCGGAGTGCCGCGAATAAGGCTTTCTTCGTCTCGTTTAGCTCCTGTTCGTGCAGACGATGCCAGCGCTTTCGGTTCTGTTCACGCCGGGTCTGACGATTTATAATTTTCTGTTTCCGCGAGACGTAGGCGACACGCGGTGGTGGTTCGGACGGTTCAGTTTCGATGACCGGCAAACTAACTCGCCGGTCTTGACGGCTGCCTGAGTAATCTTTGACGACAAGCTCAAATGGCTGCTGAAGCCTGGGCATATCCAATTCCGAAATAGGCGCGCCTTCTAGGACGTGCACGAACCTGAGGACGGAGGCCAAGTTCAGCAGCCTTGCGCCGCTTAATCCGCTCGTCCTCGCGATATTCTCGGTACATTTCCCGCAGCTCAGCTAGAGTGATTGTCCCGGCGCAGAGATCGAGGATTTCAGCCATATGGGCTACGCTCATTCTGATCCAATTTGGAAGGGCGTCGTTCGTTGTCCACTCATGCAATTTCGTCGCTGCGGTTGATAGGGAGGCGGCGAGGCTGTGTTGAATGTAATTCATAGCGATCTCCATTTGCGTGACGGCTTCAGTTGCCGTCTAAAGAAACACTGCTTCGCCGCTGCTCTTGCAAATATATTTCCTTCTCCCTTGATTGGTTGCGTCGACTCCTGTGACTCCGAAGACTCAAATTTCATCTCAACGCGTAAGAATTACTCTCAATCGAGAAAGTCTTGCTCCAAACAGTGGAAGGTTCGAGAACGTACGTATGCTCCCGAACCTTTACCCGCTGTCTTGCTCAGCAGCTTCGGGCTAGTCGCTCATCGCAAATCTCTTCGCACGATTTGCCGTCGTCGCAGCGCCACCGGATGAGGTTGCAGAAGTATTCCCACGCTCGGACACCGCGCCACAGCGTATCGTCGTAATCCATTGGGTCATCGGTTTTCGATGGAACCCAGGGAGGATCGAGCTTCCAGAACTTGCGGCTCGACGGCCCGATATATTTTCTTCCGCTGACACCGCCGCGCGGATTGCGGAACTGGTCAAGGGTGAGCTTCACGCCTTCAGAAGTCACGTAGCGATAAACGTCAGACTCGACATCACGCCACTTCAAAACTTGATCGTTCAAAATCATTTCCTCAAAAATGGACTCGCACACCGGAGGCGCGTCGTGGCCAAAGAAGCGGTGTGCGAAGGTTTAGATTAGCTTTGGATACGCAGCAACGAAGCCCGCCATCATCTCGACAAGCAGCTTTGCGCTTCCGACTTTGCACCCTGCCTTCCGAAGCCAACGCGGAACTTTCTCGACTTCGCTGAAGGGGATAAGCTTGGCTTCGAGGTGGTTACAGGCAGGCGGCATGTACGCAACTAGCCACGACGTGCCAGTAGTCGCGAGGACGTGGAACCAGCTCGCGATGAACGTTCCTGACGCAATGTGCCAATAGCCGCCCGCCACCTTCTCCCCCTGGGCTAACAGCCGCAGCTCATAGCCAAGAGGTGCCCGGAGAAGATCGGCAGAGGATGCCTGCTTGAAGAGGACAAAGGCTGCATCCGCAACCGACGTATTTACCCGACTACGCGCTTTCAGGCGACACGGTGCCGCTGTAATGCCGTTTAAACGACTCTGGCGGGGTGCTACGCGGCGATTTGGCGTTTTCGAGTCCTCTGCAACCCCGGAACGACGACGAGTCTCAGCGGCTCTCTGACGAGGCTTGTCGGTTGCACGCGCAACGTTTTCCTTAGATCGCTGGCCCATCGGCTAGTGGACGCCGTGGCCGTCGGGATCGTTGAGCCAGCGCTGCACGTCACGCTCCATCTGCGACTTAGGACGATGGCCAGCTTTGAACTGCGTCTTGCTGGCAAACGAGGCTTCCTCGACATCCGGCACGAAGCTGTCTTCAACCATCTCGACTTGGCCACGATCATTGCGGAACCAGAGCTGGTAGCTCGGCGGCCGCCCTCTGCGCACGTCATCTGTCGTTTGCGCAGTCGGGATCAGGCGGATCTCAATCGACTTTGCCTTGTCCTCAGCTTCCTTCCATGCTGGCACCGCTTCCTTGAAGTCTCGGCCTGACTTGCCGCCAGCAAGACCGGGATCACCTTTGATACGTCCCGTGGTGAGCAGATAGACGGCCACTCGGTTACGCGCCTGCTCGATTATCCAGGCATGTCCGTCATTCTCGCCCCAGCTCGCCAAACTTCCGAGGGAAGGGGAACGGCTCCATTTCGACTGCCCGTCCCAAAGCGCCGGATAGTGGGCCTCAGGCGGGTGCATCGTAATGATTGCGCCACTCGACGCTGCGGCGGACGAAACACCGAAAGCAGACCGCAGCGAAGTCATAGCCAGCGCGTCCGCCTCGCTCTTGTCCTTACCGTCTTCGCGTGCATCACGATAAACTGTCTCGTAATGCGACCGGATCAATGGCGTCAGTCGGTTCAGGTCGTAGTCCGCCGAACCCACGGAAAGCGATCCAAGCGGCGTGTGCGCTCCGCTGAAATTTGAAATCAACTTCCTATCCGTGACCTTGCCGAGTTCCTTGTTGATGTCGCTCGACATGACTTGCGAACGAACCTTGCCGTCTTCAGAGCGTGCCTTGTCGATACGCGAGATTGCTGTTTCAGGTGGAAGCAACATCTCCGTCGTGTACGCTTCGAACTCTTCAATGCGCTTCTTGGTGTCGCCGTCAAAGTTCGAGGCGTTGAAGGCGGTGCGGTCTGCTTTGCGAAGGTCAAGGAGAGTGCCGTAGACGCGCGACTTCGCAGATGGCTCGCCGGTTTCCAGTGTCGTCCGCATCGCATTGCGCAACGGCTCGGGGATGTGACGCACTTCGCCAGCGATGGAGCGAACCGTGCTGAGCGAACCGCCGTCACCTTGTGCGATGCCTTCGACCAGCGGAGGGAAATTGAGCTCTAACGCCTTCTCGACATCCTTCTTATGATCCGAGCTGTACGGGTCCATAGGAAGTTCGCCATTAAGCCGTGCCCGTCCGCGCTCAAGTTCGAGGTTCGCCTTCTGTTCTTTGCCGTAATCCGCAATCACATCCTCGGCAGTCTTAGCCAAGTCTGCGGCGGTGACGTGCTGATTGTCGGGCGAGATACCGGCGAACTGAGTAACGAACGTCTTCGCGCGATCTTCGACAGTGAGGCCAGCGCCAGCCGTGATCTTGCCGACTGCGTTCTTGGCGCTCCCCATCTTCTGCTCGTAGTTCGCGATGACCTGTCCGACCGTCATTCCCGGCTTATACATTGACGGGTTATTGTTGAGTGCGGTCTGTACGAATGCCGGACCCTTCGAAGCCCACACGCGCGACAGAACGGTTTCGATGCGCTCGTTCGGATTTGCACGCATCACCGCAGCAGCCGCGCCTTCGCCAAGGTTCCACATCATGTACGTCTTGCCGGGCGTCGGCTCGATACCATTGGCGCGCATCCACTCTTGCTTGCGGACAAGGAACGTGGACAAGCCAGCGGAGACTTTGTTTACGTCTCTGACATCGGCACGAGTGAGCCCGAGAGCGTTGCGCGTAGCCTCAGCGGTCGGGTTGTCGCCAGCCAGGACTTGGAACATCCCTTCGGCCGACGACATCTGCGTTCCGTCTTTGCGCGTCGGTCGGCCAGCGTTCGGGTTCAGCCTGCTTTCGATCCAGCCAATCGCCAGGATGGTCTGCGGGTCTGCGCCTTGGGCCTGTGCGTTCGCAATGGTCGTCGAGATGTGCGGCGGCAGCACTGCGCTATTCGCGTCGGCGCTGATCGTCTTCTTGTAGTTCTCAAGGAACGCCTCTTTATCGCGACCGGCCAGCGAGGCGATGTACGCCGATTGAATGGTGCGAAGGCCGTACTTATAGCCCTGCTCGCGGACCTTCGGGTTGACCGAGATCGACTTGTCTACGAACTCTTTGAACTCGGCTTCGGCTTGTTCGAGCGTGACGCCAGGGCCAGCAGCGAACGAAGACGAGATGCTTGCCACCTTCTCGTCGAGAACGGTCTTCCGAAACTCTAGGCTCTTCGTGAACTCGAATTTGGAAGCGCCGTCGATTAATGGGTTCTGCGCCTGTGCGATCTTGAGACGAACGTAGTCCTGATCGTGATGGTTCGCGTACTTCGTCGTAAGCGCAGACACGTCGTCTTCCATGCCGCGCTGATAATCTTCGGTGAAGTTCGCTGCGTCAGGGGAAGAGTTTTCCTGCGCCTCTTGAAGCTTCTCTTGCCAACGGTTTTGGGTCTGCAAGAGATCGTATTCGAGTTGCAGGTTTTCGCTGCGCTCGCGTTCGGCCTGAAGCTTGGCGTTCTGCTTCTCATTACGGCGAGAGATGTCTTCGGACGCGTCGATAAGCGTGCGACCGACGCTCGAAAACGCAGATGCGATAGCCGTGTCAGGCGAGCGGAGACGCGGGCCACCGCCGATGTCCAGCGTGCCGCCTGCTTGGTAGGAAGGAAGTTTCATTCGGAGTTCAGTTCCTATTGATCGATGGGATTTGTTGAAATGAAAACCCGCCGATCCGGTGTGGAACGACGGGCCAAAAGTTGACGTGATGTTGGCTAAGGCCGGATCAAATGCGGAAGCGCTCTACGTTGCCACCAGCTTCGATGATCCAGTTGGGACGCCTTCCACGGCCGGTCCACGTCTGTGATGGATCATCCGGGTTGCGGTACTGGACTGTAGACTGAGAACGCCGACCGCCCCGCCCGAAAAGCTCATTGACACTGAAACCGGCTTTGGACGCCATATCGGACAGCTTGGCTTTTAGCTCAGCGCGCTCGACACGCTCACGCTCGGCAATTTCGTCGTCAACGCGTTCGCGAAGACTGCGACGTTCCTTAAGACTCATTCGTCCCAGGGCGACCGTTGCCATTTACTCTACTCCATTGCGCCGTTTGCGAAGTGGCCGTACCGAACTCGCGAATTGCAGTCAACAATTCAGTTTCGGTTTCACTAAAGCGGCGCCCACTGCCGACTGTACGGACGAAGCCGCAACGCCACATCCGGACAAGCAAGGAACCTTCGCAGCTCAGCATACGCCCCTTGATCAGTCACGCGAACCGTCTTGTGCGCCCATACATGATGAGCGGCATAGTCGAGGTACGATGCGTCGGCCGACTGCCACTTTCGCCAGATGTGCAAGCCAGTGACGACCACGCGCGCCTTCATCTTGAGCGACTGCGGTTGCGCACGTTGCCACGCTTTGATGGTTGCAGTTTCGAGATCAGGAAGTGCGCGAGCTACGGTTTCGACGGTGAACACGAAACTTTCAGGTGTGAAATCCGTAGCGCGGTAGGTTTTTAGGGTGAAATCCTGCATTTTGAAGCGGAACCCTGGCATTTTGCCAACCCTGAGCCGTGGGGTTGGCAGTCAGTTTCCCCCTATTTTTCCGTATGTTGCATCGTTTCTGCCAACCCTGCCAACCTGTCAACCCTATTTCACTTCTCCGTCCTATGCGTGCGTATGACCACACGTAGGCGGAGCGGCCTCTATATATATACCCTTATATCTATTTAGGGTTGGCAGGGTTGGCAGAAGACCAAGTTGTGCCCGAAAAATAAGGATTACTTGACTGCCACCCTCCCTGGCAGAGGGCCGGCAGGGGTTGGCATTATCCGTCGATATTGACGTTGAGCGCTCTTCGCACGTTGTCTCGAAGCTTTGCGAGTGGCGGAAACAAATACGCGCGCTTGTTATCGGCGCGGACGTATTGAACGCCAAAGCGCTCTAGTTCCTTGCTCGCTACTGTGTGGAGATTGCGTGCCTCATAGGGATTACAGAACTCTTTTATCGCTTCACGAACGCTCTCAGCGTGCAGTCTCTTGTGTTCCTTGCCTAGCGTGCCGTTTTCAGTTCTGAACGCTCTTTGCTCGGGCAATGGAACGCATCCCTCGCGAGCTGTTGACAACATGAACTTCTCGCAACCCGTCAAACCGTGTTCCCGCTGTTCCTTGAGCCCATCAGTATCAGGCGGGTTCCGAAGGTCCGACGTGATCAAGCGGTTTTGGAGATCGTGCATCATCGCTCTCACGCCAGCGAAATCGTTACCTTCCATCTGCTCAAAGATGGGATCGAAGTACTCAGCCTTCTTGGCTTGATCGGACTCGAAATCCAATACGAAGTAGCGGCGCTCGTCTGTTTCAGCGGGCACCGCCCAATTTTCGTTGCTCGTGAACAGGAGCGCCAAGTAATTCTGGATGGTGACGAGATCGACGCCCTTTCCTTCAACGGCCAACGTCTTGTCGGTAATGAGCGTCTTGAGTTTGCTTTTCGCTTTGTTATCGCCAGCCCATAAAGCTTCGGAGATCACGACGAACTTGAGCCGCTTCATGTGGGCGTTAAACCGGCCCGTGAGGTGTTGTTCGTCGGAAATTTCCATCGCGTGGACGCCAAACATGTGGGAGATGAACCGACCCACCATGCTCTTGCCAGTGCCCTTGCCTTTTGACTTGAGCACGACCGCACTACCCGGCTTCTCCCCTGGACGCTGGACAAGGTGAGCCATCCAGTCCATGAGCCATCGGAAATGGTCTTCATTGCCTTTGCAGACAACTTTTCGCAGGTGCTTCCGGAACAGCGACCAGTGGCCTTGCTTTGGCTCTACTGGCCATCCGGTCCAGAGGTTCAGGTAATCCTTTGGAACCGGGGTGGATTTGCTGTGTGGCCCGATCCCCTGCGGATAGAACCCCACTCCTGCATACTGCTTGCGCGAGCGCCACGTCTTCCACTCGTCGAATGCCGTGACGACTTGTTTCCCTTTCCCAGAGAGCACGACACCCTGGTATAGCGCGGCCATGTCTTCTGACCGCATGAACATGATGTCTTGACGACCTTGCTCATCGGTGACGTTGCGCGTGTACCTCACTGATGAGCCAATGGGGACAACGCTGTGCTCCCTATTCATACGCGAGAGCATTCCTTGACGTTCGGCGTCATCGCTCCATCTGCGGTTTTCCATCGTGCCCCAGCGAACTGCTGAAAGGCCATCACCATCTGTCGCCACCTCGTCGAGTTGCTTGGGCGTGAAACCCTTCCATCCGAATTGCTGCGCATGAGCAATGATCGAGCCGAGCGTGACAGGAGTTGCGGGGTTCGGTCGCTCCCACATCCCGTCGATTTCATCAGCGTCATACACGTCAGAGTGTTTGGAATACTCGTGTGCGATGTCGCGGCCGTCATCGCTTCCGTGCGACCAATGTTGCAGGCCGAAAATGATCATGCGCCAAGTGTCGTGACCATCGCAGTTGGTATCGTGTTCTCGGATAAAATCTAGCAGCTCGCGCGCCTTGTCAGGAACGAATGGTTCCGATTGCATACGGCTAAAAGCTTTGATGGCTTTCGGTGCCGTGCTGTTTGATTTCGAGCTAATCGGCGTCTTTGGCCGGTCGTGCGGTTTAAAGGCTTCGATTAGTTCCGAGGCTGTGTAGATATCAGCTTCCTCGTCGCCCCCAGATGCAAACCGGACCTGATAGGGCGTACCCTTTGTGTGGTAGAAGCCAGGAACGCGAAGAACGCGAGCAAGATCCTTCGCCCCCTTGTCACCGCCCCAGTCCGAGACGATGCACCTCATTATTCGGTCGAATTCGTCGAATGCGAGCGGTTCTTCGTAGTCGTCGTCGCCTTCCGCGGCAACTAACCAGTACGCCTGATACTTTCCAGGGCTGGTGTTGACGACCATTGACGGCTTCAGCGGAAGTTTGCCGTTTGGTCTGCCGTGATCCCAATCGGCCCACACTGCGCGAACGCGGGTGACATCTTCCTTCTTCCGGCGACCCTTCGAGGTTTCGTTGACGGTAACGAAGATGCCGTAGCCTTCCTTGTTGTGCCGAACCAGCTCATCGCGCAAATTATCGAGAGTCCCGCTGAGATTGCGGGTTTCTCGCTGTCCGTTTGGGTGGATTGCGCGCCACTCAAAGTGTTTCGTGTTAGGATCGAGCTTACGCAGAAATTTTTCTGCTCTTGCAATCGCCGGCTCATTTTTGACGCTGCCGGCGGTGGCAGTACGTTTCGTGGTAATAGTTTCTTCTCCGCTCTGCGGCTGTTTCTGGTTTCTAGATGTGTTACTCAAACTGACTGAGGATCGCTCGTGCCGCCGCGAACTGGCCAATCATGGATAGCGTGGTCCGCGTGGCTAACAAGGTCGTGCCGCGTGATTATTTATCTGGCTTCTTCGATCGCGAGACGCTTCGCATAATTTGTGCTGCGTTGCGCTCCGCCGTCTGCAGTTTGTGCTTCGCCGCAAACTCGGCTTGCAGTTTCTCGCGGTACGCGATGACCTCGGCACGAACGAAGAACCAGCTACGCCCTACTTTAAAGGCCTTGGGAAAGTCGGGCTTCTTGCGCATCGCGTCCCAGATGCTGCGGCGTGGCGGTCCCAGGATCTCGGAGACCTCGTTGATTGTTATGACTTCTTTCGGTGGCTTGCGGTCATCGCTCATTGGCTCTGGCCTCAATCCACTCGCGAACTTCGGTTGCGCGCCATACGCGTTTCCTCGGTCGTCCAGCCTTGTCGCGGAGGACGACGATGGGCCGTGGAAACTCACCGCGACCGGCCATATCGAAAAGCGTGAGAGCCTTGAGCCCGATTGCCCGCTCCACTTCGCGTGACGACATGAGCTGAACGTCCGCGAGCGTTTCGGCAATGGTCGCGTGAGGATTGTTGATTGCTCGTTCTGAGAGCACGTTTCATCTCCTTTGGTTGCAAATGCAAAGGCCCCTAAAGCGGCTTGGGTCGCTTTAAGGGCCTCTAATAAATAGGTGGCCAAAAACAGAGGTAATTAATTCGATGTACTCGTCCTGTCTCACGCAACTAGCTGGAAACTAAGATCATTTTCTATTTCAGCTATTTCCTGTCCGTGCAGGAGGTTGTATTCGCAGCCTTTAGATCCCTCAGCGCCGCCCTAAAGCTTCTTACTGTCTTTACCAGCGCATTGTCTTTTCGGTCTTCAGGCCAACGCAACTCTGCGACCTCCCTAAGTGTCAGCCCCTTTTCAAACACGTCGTCGAGTGGCCAAAAGAGCGGCATGTTCTTCAGCGGATGTGTTCGCCGCCTGTCTCTTAGCCGTCCTCGCGCTTGCATGACTGACCTGATCACCGCTTCTCTCGGGCTGCTCGCTCGACGACACATGAGCAAGTGCATCGCAGATCCGCGCCACCACTTCTCGTGTCCGTGTTTGCGACACCCGCTCGCTTTTTCTTCGCGCGCTTCGTTCCATTCTTCTTCAATTGCTGCGAACAGCCCCTTGCTGCCGGGCTTTTCACCGCCGACGTAGAAACCGATGGCCTGTGCTTCAGCAAAGAGCTCTTCAATAGGCGTGACAGCAGCGGTGGTGCCTACGCCGTTGGCTAGCTGCCACGTGCATAGAGCCCTCTCATCTTCCAAGGACATAAGGGGTTCACGTCTCATCCCTGGTACGCCTCGAAAGTTCAACTCTGCCACGTCGCCCGCGCGATAACCTGCCTTGGGATTGTAGCCCGGATCGCCAGAGCGTTTCTTTCGATAAGGCTCGCGCTCGCGATTTGTTTGTCTCTCTGTCTTAGGCTTCCAAATAGGCAGGTCAGACCGCTGCGCATTCTTTGCCTCACGCAGAGTGGCGCGGTCCAACTCCGAGAACTCAACTTTCACTACAGGATTGGCCGCAAGCCATTCTCGAAATCGCCTGTCCTCGGCGGCTCTGAGACGCAGGGTAAATTCGCCTGGGACACGGCGTTGCAGCTGGCGCGAGGATGTGGACCAAGAGACTGCAATTCGAACGTGCGTACTTCGGCGGTCTAGGCAAAATAGGTCATCAGATCCGGTGGTCTTCAGTACGGCCCGCTGGTAGGAATATAAAAGCCGTGCTCTACTCGCAGCCAGCGCTTTGTTCGCAGCATCGTCCGCGTCAGCGAGAGCGTTGGCTTTCTTTGTTACGTAACCCTTCCACTTCGCGAACACAGCATCGACGCCCTGTGCGACTAGCTCGGCGCGGAAAGCCTCCAGCCTTTCGCTATCGGGTTCAAGCTCCCACCAATCAGGCAACTCATCCGATGCAGGTCCAAGTATATCGGCGGTGGCTGTAGGTGAGAGAAAGCGAAGTAGATCGAAGTCCCGTGCGCGTTCAAGCACAAGCTGGTCATACGCAGACCAAGGGCGACGATCAGAATGGTTCGCGATCTCTTTCAAGCCGCGTTCAACGTCGGGCCAGCCCGGTTTAAGATGCCATGACGGTATCTCGACGTAACCACTTGGCTCGGGATACTTTTCGAAATGTTCAACGAAACAGCGGTGGCGCTCGGCGGGATCGTCTAACTGATCTCTCTTACTCGGGACATCGCCGATAAGCGCATCTGCGCTCATCCCACCTTTGAACTAGAGGTCTCGATCTCACGATGCGGTACTATGATCGTGGTCGGAATAGAAATCTGGTGAAGAGCCATTGTTCTCCAATTGCTAATGGCTCACTTATAGTCTGATTTGCAGCCCTATGAAACATCTAATGTTTCTGTCTCAATTGCGACAGAAGGGGCCAGGATTATCTTTTTCTGCGCCTTCCGCAGTTTCTTGGAAATCGCTCGAAGCTCTGCCTCTAATCTCAGCAGCTCTTCCTTCACCTCGTGGAAGCCGCCGCGTTGAGCGCAAGCACGCGCGTCGCGCATATAGTGACCAGCGTTGACGCAATAGTCCGCCAGATCCTCTGTGCGCTTGTATTCCTCCATTCGCGCGAAAACGTCTGGGCCTAGCTCCGCATCGACGGCGCGCTTGAAGGCAATGAGGTTCACGTCGTTTGCACCATCTGCTGCTGCCTGGACCAGCCTTTTGAGAAGACTGTGTACCCTACCAGCAGCGACTTTTACCGAGGCGGGATAATTATCGATGATAGTCAGCGCGGCTCTTACGTTCCCTTGTCCGGACGCCGCTGACCGTGAGAATGCCGCCCGGTCTACCTCAGCCCACTCCACGAGCCGCTTTTCTCTCTGATCTGCACGGAACTGGTTGTGAAACTGCCACTCTCGCAAACGTTGAGGGGAAAGGGACATTTGGCTCTCCGAGGCACGTTGGTATTAATCACCCTGCGAAATCGAGACTTCTGGCGCGCGCTCCTAATCATCCATAGAGTCTCATCTGCGAGTTTGGACCCCCGGGGGTGCCTGCCGTGATTTACGCGAGGGGGTGTACCCGGTCAGGCGGCGCGCTGTTTCGAAATGCAGCAACTGCGTCCATGGTGATCGCGTGAGCTAGCGGCGACGCTTCTTCGTCCGAGCAATCTCCCCCTTGAGCCACGCGTGTACGTCGTCCGCCTTGAAACGCACGGCTCGTTCCATCCCCGGCACGGGCAATGGCCTGGGAATGTCGCCAGCGTCTACCGCTCGCTTGACCGTGGACAGGGAGACGCCAGCGCGCTCGGCAACCTGCTTCCACGAGAGCGGTTCTTCTGGGTCGTGGACCGCTCCCAAGTGAACGACTGGCACGGCGACCATCGGCACTTGGCCTTCATCGTTCACGTATGGTGTGCCGTTGCTGTCAACGAACACTGCGTAGATGCGGCCGTCATTTGGTTGCTGATCGGGGTGCGGGACTTCCGTCATAGCAAAAGCGCGCTCGCGGAACTCGGTCACGCGGCCATCGCTCATCAGCACGTGGATAACCGGACGGTGCACGTCCTTGCGCACCTTCTCCATACTAAGCGTAACGGTCGCTATGTCGTCGGCGCTAGTGGTGTCGTCTGTCTTGGTCATCGCATTGCCTGGTGCGGGCTACAACACGACGACGGTCATTGATTTGCCGACCCAACGCAACGAGCACGCGCCGTGTGCACACAAGCTTGGTTGGCAGGGGTCGTGGACTTTGATTGCCACGGCATTACCACAGCGAGCAAAATGCAGCGGTGCGCGCTGTCTAGCCAACAACTCGTAAACGCTTGATTTTATTGATTAAAGGGTTGGTTGCGGGAGTAGGATTTGAACCTACGACCTTCAGGTTATGAGCCTGACGAGCTACCGGGCTGCTCCATCCCGCGATACCGACATGTCGACCCGCCATGAACCCCAAAGGAGCCCTGTCGCGTCGTTCGAACGATCCGGCCACCGCATCTGGTCTTGGTTTGATCAGGGCTAGGGGCTTGATCAGGCCTGTGTCCGTTTGATCGCGGACTGGCCCGTTCGAAGGCCGCCTCCCGGGGCGGCTCGGCAGGGTCTATAGCACGATTTTCGACTTTGTGAACCCCACTCGGACTTGGCCTTGCCGCCGCGGTGGATTACTCACCCTTTCAAGGTGCGACAGGCTGATTTTCTCGTGCTCCGTCGCGGCCATCCGCCCGTAAACGTCGTATAAGCTCGTTCCGGTAAACGAGCGCCTGGCACTGAGACGAGACCTCGCACGCATGACTGCAGCAGACCCGAAACGCGCCGACCGAACGCAGGAAACGCGCACGGGCGCCGGGCTCGACGAAACGTTCGTCCTGCTCGACAACAGCAGCGGGCGGGGCGCGCCGACGCTCTTGTTCACCGAGCCGGTGGAGATCGTCTCGGCGGCGGCGCCCGAGGACGTGCCGGCGGCGCTGGCGCGCCTCGAAGCGGCGACGGCATCGGGGCTCTATGCGGCCGGCTATTTCGCCTATGAGCTCGGCTATGTGTTCGAGCCCAAGATCCGCAGCCTGCTTCCGGAAGGCCGCAGCGTACCGCTTCTGTGGTTCGGGCTCTACAAAGCGCCGCGCGAGATGAGCGAGCGCGAGGTCGATCACTGGCTTGCGACGCACACTCGCAGCGGCTCCTACCAGTTCACGTCGGTGACGTGCGCCTGGGACCAGGCTGAATATGAAGCGCGGTTCTCGGCCGTGCAGGACAAAATCCGGGCCGGCGATATCTATCAGCTCAATCTGACGTTCAAGGCGCGCTTCCGGCTCGAGGGCTCGCCGCTGACCTTCTACCGCGACATGCGCCAGCGCCAGCGCGTGGCTTACGCCGGGATCGTCGACACGGGCGAGGTGACCGTGCTGTCGGCGAGCCCGGAGCTGTTCATTGAGAAGCACGGGCAGGTGGTTTCGACGCGGCCGATGAAGGGCACGGCGCCGCGGGCCGGCACGCCCGAGGCTGATGCCGATCAGAGGCGCGTGCTGGCGACCGACATCAAGCAGCGGGCCGAGAACCTGATGATCGTCGACCTCATGCGCAACGATCTCGGGCGCATTGCAGAAATGGGCAGCGTTGAGGTGACCGACCTTTTCACGGTCGAGACGTTCCGGACACTGCACCAGATGACGTCCGGCGTGCGCGCGACGTTGAAGGATGGTGTCGGGCTTGCCGATCTCATCCGCGCGATCTTCCCACCGGGATCGGTGATCGGGGCGCCGAAGATCCGGGCCATGGAGCTGATCCGCGATTACGAAACCGAGCCGCGCGGGGTCTACTGTGGCGCCATCGGGCACATCACGCCTGAGGGCGGAGCGCTGTTCAACGTCGCTATTCGCACGCCGGTAATTTTCCGCGGCGGGCAGGGCGAAATGGGGATCGGCTCGGGCGTCGTCTACGATTCCGTCGGCGCCAAGGAATACGCCGAGTGTCTGCTCAAGATGAAGTTCCTCACCGATCCGCCGAAGACGTTCGAGTTGATCGAGACGCTGCTCCATGAGCCGGGGCCAGGGTTCTGGCTGCTCGAAGGGCATCTCAACCGGCTCGCCGCGTCGGCTGCCTATTTCGAGTACGCCTACGATGAGCAGAAGGTGCGGGTGGCACTCAAGGGCGCGGTTGCGGGCCGTGAGGGAGAGCGGCTGCGCGTACGCCTTTTGCTGGCCGAAGACGGGACGCTGACCGTCACGGCCACTGAACAGCCTCCGCAAGCACCGGATGCGATCATGCGCGTTGTCGTCTCTGATACGCGGGTCGACAGCACGAACGCTTTCCTGTTCCATAAGACGACGCGGCGCGAGCTCTACGATCGCGAGTGGCAGCACTACGCAGAGACGCTCAAGGTGGACGAGGTGCTCTATCTCAACGAGCGAGGCGAGCTGGCGGAGGGAAGCCGGACCAACGTGTTTGTCGAGTGGGACGGCAAGTTGCTGACGCCGCCACTGTCGAGCGGGCTACTGCCCGGCGTGTTGCGCACTTCACTTCTCGCAGCCGGCAGGGTGCACGAAGCTGTGCTGACGGGCGACGACCTTGTCGCAGCCGATGCGATCTATGTGGGTAATTCCGTGCGTGGGTTGGTCAGGGCAGAGTTGATCGGCGTGAGCGGCGATTAGTCTGTTTAAGATCGCTTCGTGCTGCCGAACGCAAAAGCTGCTCAGTTGGATCGGCTTTGGGGAATATCGGTCGGACCGGTTATCGAGGCCGTCTCAGGTCCGGCGTTCTGGATCGCGGAAATCACAAACACCACAGCGGCCAACGTCAGCACCGTGGCGAGCGCAATCCCTCGCGCAGAACGGCGAGCGCGCTCAGCAAAGGGGCTGGACTGGAACTTGCGCAGGATCCTCATCATGGGTGCCAATCTGCGGACGCGGACGCCGTCTCGCCAGAGTGCTCAACGCCGCGCGACAGATCGGCACAGCGTTCGGTCGTAACCTTGATCGAAGTCATTTTCGCGCTGCAGCGTACGTCCGATCAGCGCCCGTCGGGGTGCGGCTTGCCGCTCAAAGCCCTCGCATGATGCAGCCGAAGACGAGCACGATCTGAGCGATCACGAGCACCCAGAATTCTTGACCCGTAATGTAAGGAATTGATGCCCCGAAGAAATATGTGACCAGTGCGAGCACCGTTAGGATGACTGACAGCATGTAGGTCAGGATGCCAGGTGCCTTCAGGACCATGGTCGATTACCCCCTCGTGGCTAGGCCTTAGTGAGCGGCGACTCGCTCGATGCATAGGGCTTATAGCAGCCGGCTGCAGCCCTGGCACGGGCTTGAGGGCCACACTTGCAGAGCCTGTGCCGGACTGCTGACGGAACTATTTGGAACCAGCGCTGTTTTGCCTCGTGGAATCACCACGTTATCCATGGTTTCGTAGAAGTGTTGGATGGGGGCGGGCGCGCCCTGTAGAGGTTTGTCTCGTTTCCGGCAGTTACCTGTGGACTGGGGCGGGCCGGCCGAAGTCAAGGAGACTGCAATGCTACGTGTGAGCCCGATTGCCATCGCCCTTGCCGCTTGGCTTCTCGTGCCCGCTAGTGCGGCGGCCTACGGACCCAAGGTCAGGAAACTCTGCGCTAACGACTATATGGACAATTGCCACCTTTATCGGCTCGGCACGCCGGAGGTGCGCGCGTGCATGCGCAAGGCCGGCGCCAAGCTGAGCCCCCGCTGCGTCGACGCGTTGATCGAAGAGGGCCACGTGTCCGCTTCCGAGGTCCAGCAGCGCCGCGCGGCCGCCGGCAGATAAGCTTTTCACTTTTCTTTGGCTCGCGTGCCTAGGTTCCGCGGGGTTTAGCGCGTGCCGTCGGCATGGCGTTGGCTGGGTCATCCGGCCAGGGGTGCCGCGGGTAGCGGCCTTTCATCTCCGCCTTAACGGCTGCCCAGGATCCTTGCCAAAATCCCGGCAGGTCGCGCGTGATCTGGATCGGGCGCTGGGCTGGCGACAGCAGATGCAGCGTCAGTGGCAGGCGGCCGTCCGCGATCGTCGGGTGCGTCGTGAGGCCGAACAGCTCCTGCACGCGGATGTGCAGCGCTGGCGCGCCGGCGCCTTCGTAGTCGATGGCGTGCCGGTTGCCAGTCGGGGCCTCGAAATGCGTCGGAGCTTCCTCGTCGAGACGGCGACGCAAGGCCCAGGGAATCAGTGCGTCGAGCGCGTGACCAAGATCCTCGGCGATGACATCGGCAAGGCGTGTTTTTCCGGCGAGGTAGGGTCCGAGCCAATCGGGCAGCGTTGTGGTGAGCGCGGCATCGGAGAGGTCCGGCCAATCCGCTTCGCCCGCGGCGCGTAGGAAGCCGACGCGGTCGCGAAGCTGGAGCTGAGCCTTGCTCCAGGGAAGCTTGTCCGCACCGAGCGTGGCGAGACCGGAGGCAAGGATGGCCGCGGTTTCCGGCGTTGCGTCGGCTGGGCGAGGCTCGCTCGAAAGGGTTATCGCGCCGAGACGGCGCACACGCCGTGCCCGGACACCTCGGCTTTCCTGATCAAAGGTGATTTCGTCGGTGGTCCTGACGCGGTCTCCGGCGATACGCAGCGTTTCCGCTTCGTCCGTCTCGGCGGCGAGCAGGATGCGTGTCGCGCCGGCCGCGCCTTGCATTTCCGCGACGACGAGATAGGGCGCGCGAGCCAGAGGATCGGCGGGATCAAGGTTTGCGCCGCGGCCGTTGGCGAGCAGGTATTGGCCGCGCGGACCTCGCGCCTTGGCCATGCGCTCCGGATAGGCGAGGGCGAGCAGGGCGGCAGTTGATGGCGGCTGTTCTCCTCCCCCCTGGTGGGGGAGGCCGGGAGGGCGGGATTCCCGCAAGCTTGCCGTCGGGAATCCCCCCACCCCTGCCCCCTCCCCACGATGGGGAGGGGACGAGGCACGTGCCGTCTTGGCCCAGCCTTGGGCCAGGCGGCGCATTTCGGTGGCGCGGCGGGAGCGATCGCGACGGAAGGTGTCGAGGCGGTGGTCGAGGGCTGTGTCGTTGCCGCCAAGCCCGCGCTCGACGAGAACCGCCGCAATTTCCGCTGCTTCCTCCTCGGCGCCAAGGTGCGCGGCGCCGATCAGCATGGCGGCAAGGCGGGGCGGCAGCGGAAGCGCGCGCAGGCGCCGGCCGGCTTCCGTGATGCGTCCGTCCGCGTCGAGCGCGCCGAGCGCCTGCAGTTCCTCGCAAGCGGCATCAAGGGCGGCAGGGGCCGGCGGGTCGAGCCACGCCAGCGTGCGCGGGTCTGTGACACCCCATTCGGCACAATCGAGCATAAGCGGCGCAAGGTCGGCGGTGCGGATTTCGGGGTCTCCGAAGGCGGGAAGGCTCACCGTTTCGGCCTCGTCCCAGAGTCGATAGCAGACGCCGGGCTCGGTGCGGCCGGCGCGGCCGCGGCGCTGATCGGCGGAAGCACGAGGGACGCGTACGGTTGCGAGCCGTGTCACGCCGACGTCCGGGTCGAACCGCGGGATGCGGGCGACGCCGCAATCGATGACGACGCGCACGCCTTCGATGGTGAGCGAGGTTTCGGCGATGGAGGTCGCGAGGACGACCTTGCGCTGGCCAGGTGGCGCGGGTGCGATGGCGGTGTCCTGCTCGCGACGGTCGAGCGCGCCATAGAGCGGGGCGATGATGGCGTCCCTGGCATCAATGCGCTCGCGCAGGCGTTCCTCCGTGCGGCGGATCTCGCCCTGGCCGGGCAGGAACGCCAGGATTGAGCCCGGCTCTGCGCGCAGCGCGCGCACGATGGCACTCGCCACGCGGTCCTCAAGGCGCTCGGACGGATTTTTGCCGAGGTAACGCGTATCGACCGGAAAGCTGCGACCCTCGCTTGCGATCAATGGTGCGTCGCCCAAGAGGCCGGCGACTTTGTCTCCGGCGAGTGTCGCGGACATGACGAGGAGGCGCAGGTCTTCGCGCAGGCTGCGCTGGGTGTCGATGGCGAGCGCGAGGCCGAAGTCGGCGTCGAGCGAACGTTCATGGTACTCGTCGAACAGGACGGCGCCGATGCCCTCAAGCGTCGGATCGTCGAGGATCATGCGCGTGAAGACGCCTTCGGTTAGCACCTCGATGCGCGTCTTCTTGGAGACGCGCGTTTCGAGGCGCGCACGCAGGCCGACCGTCTCGCCGACCTCCTCGCCGAGGGTTGCTGCCATGCGCCGGGCTGCGCCGCGGGCGGCAAGGCGGCGGGGCTCGAGCAGCAGGATTTTTCGGCCCGCGAGCCACGGCGCGTCGAGGAGGGCGAGCGGCACACGCGTCGTCTTGCCGGCGCCCGGAGGCGCGACGAGCACGGCGGCCGGCCCGCGCGCGAGCGCTTCCGCCAACGGCGCAAGCGCATCGTCGATCGGCAGCGGCTCCGCGAATCGCCGTAAGGAATTGGGGGGCGTGGCGCCTGTCATCGTGGCGGGCTTAGCACGGCGCCGACGTGAAGAAGAAGGTTCTCGACGCGCCGCCTTTACAACACGGCGGCGCTGGACGATACGGGTTCCGGACGAGTGCGAGCAAGCTCGGTCCGCCGCGTGCTGTAACAGTGGTCAGCCAATCCAATGTGCTGGGGGAGCAGATTGATGCCTCGCTTTGCAGCCACGTTTTTGTCGCGCGCCGCAGGTGCGGTGCTTTTCGCCGTCATGGGCGTCTTCTCCGCCGGTGCGACGGAGCTCGACGGCTACTGGATGGATTCCCACGGCGAGGTCGTGCTCGAGGTCAAGAATTGCGGCGACGCGATGTGCGCCAAGGTCGTGTGGCTGAGGCTGCCCTACGGCCCAGATCGCAAGCCGCTCAAGGACTACCGCAATCCGGACACGTCGCTGCAGAACCGGGAGGTCTGCGGGCTTCGGGTCATCGAAGGGTTCACGAAGCAGCCGGATGGGACGTGGGGCGGCGGCGACGTCTACGTTCCGGACCTCGGCATGGGCTTCAAGGGCTATGCTACGCCGATCAGCCCGACGCAGATGGAGGTCAGGGGCTACGTCTTCCTGCCGCTGTTCGGGTCGTCGGAGGTGTGGAGCAAAGTGGCGAAGCCAGCCTACCACTGTGAGCGCGATGGCGTGCCGCCCGCGCCTCCAAGACCGGCTGAGTGATCGTCAGCCCGGAGGGCCGATGCCGCGCGTGGCTTCAAGCTCGCGATAGGCGCGCTGGGTGTCGGTGATGTAGTCGCGCGCGAGCGGCACTGCGTCCCGCTTCTTGGCAAGCTGCATGTGGAAGACGAGCTGGCTGCCGGTGCGGAACATCATTTCGGCACTGATCAGGTAGAATTCCCACATCCGGCAGAAACGCTCGTCATACATCTCCGCGACGCGCGCGCGGTTCGCCTGGAAGCGCTGATCCCAGTGCGCCAGCGTCTTAGCGTAGTGGACGCGCAGGAATTCCAGATCGGTGACCCAAAGGCTGTTCTGCTCGACGGCCGTGAATACCTCCGAAAGCGCGGGCGAATAGGCGCCCGGGAAAATGTACTTGCGCAGCCACGGGCTTGCGGTGCCGGGCGGGCTCATGTGGCCGATGGAGTGGAGCAGCATCACGCCGTCGTCGGTGAGGAGATCGTTCACCTTGGTGAAGAACTCGCCGTAATGATGCACGCCAACGTGCTCGAACATGCCGACCGACACGATGCGGTCGAAGCGCTCGGTGAGGTCCCGATAATCGCGCAGCTCGAAGCGGACTCGGTCGGCGACGCCGAGCTCTTTCGCTTTTTCGTTGGCAAGCTTGCACTGCTCCTTGGAGAGCGTGACGCCGACGGCTTTGATGTCCGCAAGGCGCGCCAGGAAGAGCAGCATGTCGCCCCAGCCGGAGCCGATGTCGAGCACCTTCTGACCGGGCTTCAGGTCCAGCTTGGAGGCGATCAGGCGCAGCTTGTTCTGCTGGGCTTCCTCCAAGGTGTCGCTGTCGGAGAGGAAGTAGGCGCAGGAGTACTGCATGCCGCGATCGAGGAACAGGCGGTAGAAGTCGTTGCCGATGTCGTAGTGGTGGGCGACGTTCTTCTGCGCCTTGCCGATGGGGTTGGCCTGCTGGAAGCGCTTCAGCCCGCGCGAAACGGTGCGCAGTACTTTCTGCAGCGGATATGAGCCGAGCGAGAGACGGTTGACGGAGAAGAGAGTCAGGAAGTCGCGCAGCGTCGAGTTCTCGAAGCTCATGCGGCCGTCCATGTAGGCTTCGCCTGCTGCCAGCTCCGGGTTGAAGAACAGCGAGCGATAGAGCGTCGGGTCGGTGAGGCGCATCGTCACCTCAGGGCCCGGTGCACGGCCGCCAAAGATGTGCACGCGGCCTTCGGCGTCGATTACCTTCAGCGTGCCAAGGCGGACGAACGATTTCAGCATGTGCGAGAGCGGAAACATATGACCTCGCTATTGGCGATCGAGCGAATAAAGGGAAGCGGATGAACGTCTCAGGCCGCGGATCTTGCCGTGCGGGCCTGTTCGGCGGTGGAGCGAATGGCCTTGATGTTAGAGGCGTAGCTTTCTTTCGTGCCGCCCTTGAAGACAGCCGAGCCCGCGACCAGCACGTTGGCGCCGGCGGCGACGACAAGCGGCGCCGTCTCGGGCGTGACGCCGCCATCCACCTCGAGGTCGATGTCGCGCTCGCCGATCATGGCGCGCACGGCGCGGATCTTGTCGAGTTGGGCCGGGATGAAGGCCTGGCCGCCGAAGCCGGGGTTCACTGTCATCAGCAGGACAAGGTCGACGCGGTCGAGGACATGCTGGAGCGCGCTCTCGTGCGTTCCGGGATTGAGCGAGACGCCGGCGCGGCAGCCGACAGCGCGGATGGCCTGCAGCGAGCGGTCGAGGTGTGGGCCTGCTTCGGCGTGGACGGTGATGATCTCGGCGCCGGCCTTGGCGAAGGCTTCGATATAGGGATCGGCCGGAGCGATCATCAGATGGCAGTCGAAGGTCTTCTTCGAGCTTGCCCGGATGGCACTGATGACGGGCGGGCCGAAGGTGATGTTGGGTACGAAATGGCCGTCCATCACGTCGAGGTGGATCCAGTCGGCGCCTGCGGCGTCGACGGCAGCAACCTCCTCGCCGAGCTTCGAGAAGTCCGCGGACAGGATCGAGGGCGCGATGATAAGCGGCCGGGGCATCGGGGTTCCGCCTCCCGTTCAGGGTTTCGAGCCTCTGCCCTACACGGCGCGCCGCGGGCGGGCAAGGGCACAAGGGATAAGACCTGGGGAGCTTGCCGATGTCGGCCTATTTCGGCTGAGCGTGCAGGCGGCGCCAGTCGGCTGGATTGTCGAAGGTTCCCGACCAAATGCCGCGTTTGCCGGCCTTGGCCTCGCTTTGCTCGCTCGCGTAGGGCGCGGTGAAGCCATCCGTGACGGCCCAGCCTTCTTTCACCATCCAGGCGTTGATGTCGGTGCCGTCTTTCTTCGTGCAGGTTACGACCGAGCGACCGAAGTTGTCCCGGGCCCGCGAGCGGCAATGGACGGTCTCGTTGCCCAGATATCTTCTGAGTGTCCGCGTGGCGTCACGCCCGCAGGGCCAATCGCGTCCGTCGCGTTTGCAGATCTGGTCCCCCTCGGGTGCATCGATGCCCGTCAAGCGAAGCTTCTCGCCTGCGATCAGCAGCGTGTCGCCGTCCAGTATTTTCGCTGGGCCTGCGATCTCGAAGATGGGGCCGATGACCCACTCGTTTATGGCCGTGAGCGCGAGCAAGACCAAGCCGCTGGCCACGAGGAGGAGGATCGCTCGCATGCTGTTCGTCCGCGACGTGATATGTCTCATTTCTAGTATAAGGAGTTTATACTAGAAAATTGGTCCGCGAATTTTACCTCGCGATTATCTTTATTGCCCCTTAACTCAAGACTTCGTTTCGAACCGTGTTTTTGTGCCCCCCGTACCCAGCGAGTTCGGGAGCACACGCCATGATGAAAGTGCTGAAACGTCCGATCAGTTTTGTTGTGCTGGTCGGATTCTTCGCTTCGCCCGCTCACGCAGATGATGAGCTTACCCCATTAGCCAGCGCCATCGCGTCCAATGCGGGCCGTGCTCTCGACTGGCCACCGACGCCTCGCCAGACCGCCGTGCAGGCGTTCTACGAGGAGCGCGGCTATAGCCCGTTGTGGGTCGACGAGACGGGTTTCAAATCCGAAGCTCAGTCTGTGATCGAAGAGATGGCCAAAGCCGACACGTGGGGGCTTTCGGCTGGGAGCTACACCGTGGCGCCTCCTCGGGACATCAGCGATGCAAGCCTCGCGGAAGCGGAGATTCGGCTGTCCTTCACGATCCTGGATTACGTCGAGGCGGCGCGGGGCGGCCGTATAACCCAGCCGTCAGAGCAGCTGAGTTCCTATCTCGATCGCCGGCCAAACCTGCCCGATCCGCTCACGGTTCTGCGCGAGTTCGGGACCAGCCATGAACCTGTTGCCACTCTGCTCTCCTATCACCCGCAACATGAGCAGTTTGCGAGACTGCGCGCGGCCTATCTCACCATCGTGAGCGATGCACAACGCATTCGGGATACGGCCATTGCGATAAGAGGGCCCAACCTGCGCAAGGGCATGGATGATCCCGAGGTCGCGGTTCTGAAAAAGCGGCTGGGTCTTGCTTCGACCACCACGCTTTTCGACGACGAGCTGGATGCGGCCGTGAGACGCTTTCAGCGCGAGCATGGTGCGCGGGGTGTCGATGGCATCGTGGGCTATCGCACGCGCCGCGCCTTGAACACTACGGATACCTCGAAGCTCGCGACCTTGCGCGCCAACATGGAGCAGTGGCGCTGGATGCCCGCCGATCTCGGCGCGTCCCATGTTCTGGTCAACATTCCCGAATTCAAAGTCGAGCTGATCAGAGATGGCGCGGTCGCCTTCAGCGAGCGGGTGGTCGTCGGCAAGACGGCGACACAAACGCCGATCTTCTCTCACAGAATGCAGACGGTCGTTCTGCATCCCCGCTGGTATGTGCCGGAATCCATCAAGGTCAAAGAGTTTTTGCCGTCTCTTCTGAGGGGGCGATCGCTCGAGAGCCGCGGGTTCGTGCTGTCTCGCAACGGCAAGGAGATCTCGTCCCGGCGTGTCAACTGGAGCAAGGCCGACATCCGAAACTATGATGTCTACCAGTCGTCCGGCGATTACAACGCTCTGGGCCAGGTGAAGTTTCTTTTTCCAAACCAGCATGCCGTCTATCTGCACGACACGCCGAAGCGACATCTGTTCAACTCGTCGGTGCGCACTTTCAGTCACGGGTGCATCCGAGTCAGAAATCCGCTCAAGTTCGCAAAGCTGCTTCTCAACGACGACAAGGGCTGGAGCGAGCAGCACGTTAAAGATCTGGCCGCCGACGGTCCGTTGGATAACGCAATTACCCTCGACGACACCGTGCCCGTGCACATTGCGTACTTTACCGCGTGGGTCGATGATGACGGTACGCTGCGCACCGTGCGCGACATCTACGGCCACGAAAGGCGTATCAAGCTGGCGCTCGAAGGTCGTTGGTCGGAAATCGACAAGGGGAAGAACCACCTGGCTCCGGTCGACATGGCCGAGGTGAAAAGGTCCCAACCAAAGCGATCAAGCTCGCGCAGGAAAACTGCGACGGCATCCTCTGGGTGGAGTGCCCCCATGGGTTTGTTGGGCGGCAGCTCGGCTCAGCGTCCGCGCCGCTCTTCTGGCTCCAGTGCGAACGATGTCATTCGTCGCGCCTTCGGATTTTGAGTGGTGGCTGTGATGATCTCTTACCAATTGAGAAGCGCGATATCCGGTTTTGGACCCAGGGCCTGCCTGGCGCTTGGTCCGATTGCAGTCCTCGGGCTCGCCATGTTTGCGGGAGGGCGCGCCGAAACGGCTCACGAGCGTGAGGATGCTCGGGAGATCAATCGGTCCGCTCCGAGTAAGAGAAAACCACCCGTGCGTCTGCGGTTGCTCAATCCACATGCGGAGTCCGTCACGACGGTACGTCACGATGAGGCGTTGGGCGATGTTGCCGAAGAGGCGCCGAGCGAGATCGTGGCGGCGCGGCCGAGCAAGGCTGTTCGCTTTAGAACCTGGTGCGTGCGGCTGTGCGACGGCTTCTATTATCCGATGAACTATCTCACGACGCGCGGCCGGCTGCAGGCAGACGATGACAAGTGCCGGGCGAGCTGCTCGTCGGAGGCACGCCTTTTCGTCAACGCTGTCGTTGGCCGCAAGGCCGCGCCGCTGATGGATCTTTCGGGGCTTCCCTACACGGCGCTACCAACCGCTTTCGCCTATCGTCGTGAGGTCAGCTCGTCGTGCACCTGTGACGGATCGCAAATGATGGTCACCAGCTCTACGCTCGGTCATGGCCCGGATTGAGCGGCACAGTTCCGGGTACGGATACAGGCGGCGCGCTCTGAGGGGCGTGCTCAGAGCGCTTCGAGGTAGGCGAGGAGGGCGGCGCGCTCAGCGGGTGTCAGCTCGAATGGCTCAAGCTGCGGAGATTTTCGGGCGGCAGCCTCACGCAGTGCGTGCCGCTCGGGTGGGAGTTGTTGCTCCATGCGCACGCGTCCTCCGCCCGCCTCGTAGAAGCGGATCAGCCCGGCGAGCGAGGGGAATATGCCGTTGTGCATATAGGGTGCCGTGCGCGAGACATGGCGCAGCGAAGGCGTCAGGAAACGGCCGGCGTCGGCGGGATCTCCTGTTACGCCGTGGCGGCCGAGGTCCTCGAGCTTACGATTGAAGAAGCTGAGACCGATGTTGTGGAAGCCGCCGTCGCTGAGCGTCGGGCCGGAATGGCAGTTGGCACAGCCTGCCTTGGTGCGGAAAAGGTGCAGGCCCCAGATTTGAGTGTCGCTCAGAGCGTTGGCGTTACCTTGCATAAAGCGATCGAAACGCGTTGGCCGCTCGAGCGTGCGTTGAAACGCTGCGAGGGCGCCGGTGACATCGGTGAGATAGATTTCCGGATCCTGCGTGATGGCGGAGAAGGCTGCACGATAGCGCTCCGTGGCATTGAGACGTTCGAGAAGCGCGGTGATGTCGTGGTTGGCCATCTCGCGGTCGTCCGTGAGCGGGGCCAACGCCTGTTGCTCAAGCGAGGTTGATCGACCGTCCCAGAAGAACTGCGATTTGTATCCGACGGTGAACAGGCTCTGGGCGTTGCGTTTGCCCTTGGCGCGCGCGTGGCCGAACGACGTGGGCAGTGCGTCTCCCCAACCGAGGCGGCGGTTGTGGCAGCTCTGACAGGAGACGTGGCCGGAGGCTGAGAGCAGCGGATCCTCGAACAGGCCCGCGCCGAGGCGGGCGAGCTTGCGCGCCTCGCCTTCGGGTGGTGCGTGGAGGGCGAGCGGGGCCATCTCGGTGAAGCGGGCGCGAGGCAGCAGGCGCGGGCGCGGCCAGGCGCTCGGCGGGCCGGCGTAAGCCTGGCGGAGCGCGGCGAGGTCCGCGGCTTGGGGCGCGGCAGGGAAGCGAGCGTCGAGCGGCACGCGGTGCTCGGGGCGGAGCGTGAGGACAGTAGCGATCACGACGCAGAGGACGGCGAGCGCCATCGCGCTCGCCGTCCAGGTTGTGATGTGGGGTGTCGTGGTGTCGTCGGCGTTGGTCATCAGAACCGCACGGTCGAGCCGACCCAGTAGCTGCGGCCGCGAACCCAGGGGATGTTCGAGGTCGTGATGGCGTTGCCAGGGGAGTTGGTCACGTTGTTCACCGAGAAATCGATGGAAGCATATTCGGTGACGTTGATCTGCCCGAACATGTCCAGCTTGAACGCCGGATCGAACGACGTGTCATCCCACACGTCGTGCGTCACGCCGTTAAACAGCTTGTTTATACCGGTGTCGTAGACGCCGTCGTAGCCAAAATTGTACCCGGCGCTAAAGCCAAGCAACAACAGATCGTCGAACCAGTTCGTGGACAGTGTTGCGCCGACGCGGATGGGGATGTCGAGGTTTCCGGTTACCTCGTTGAACGTCAACGGGGTGTACGATTTGCCTTTGTAGAGAATGTAGATATCGCCGTCGTAGTCGTCGTGGAAGGTGTTCCGCGACGTATTCTGTTCCGACCAGGTCACTGTCCCGGTGAGCGCGGCAGCGTTGAGGTGGAACGAGTTGTTCAGATTGAACCAATGCTTCGTGTATTCGGCTGTCGCCGATCTGTAGAAGCTCTCGCCGTCGTTGGTCAGGCGGTAGCATTGCGGGTCGACGCCGGAGACGGAGCAGTTCTCGCGAGCAAAGCGGTCCTCTCCGTAACGCTCAAGGTATCGCAAGCGAAGGTGGCCGCCGAAAAGCGGATCCTTGATGTTTACCGCGCCGGTGTACTCGTCGTTATAGGGCGTGTCGAGATCCGAATCCCTGTAGCTCAAGGTATAGGGCGCGCCTGGTTCCACAAATTCGTTGGGTACGCCGGTTGCGGTATTGTGGTTGCGCGTCACGGTGTATCCGCGAGGCTGCTTGTCGCGAATGGCGAAATAAAGCGTTTCGCCCAGGTAATAGCGATTGAAGCCGGCGGTAAAGCTCAGGCCATGGAACGGCGTGATTGTGCCGGCTACGCGCGGGGCGAGATTGAGGTTCTCGAAATAATCTTCATAGTCGAGGCGAACGCCTGCGCGGATGTTGAACCATTCCCATGTCTGGTCGATTTCCGCGTAGGTGTGGAAGGCGTTGACGCTTGCGGTGACGTCGTATTCCTCGAAGATCGAGACGGAGCTTGCGTACTGTTCCGGTGTGCAAAAGCGATCGTCGCCGCAATTGAAAGATCCACCGACAGGGTTGGCGTCGGTCGCCAGTCTACTGACCGCCACGAAGTAATAGTCTTCGAAACGCGCGCGGCGTCCCTCGATGTTCTTGGCCTCGGCTCCAACTTTGAAATTACCGAGAAAGACGTCGCCCGTAACGTGCGCCTGAATGCCGAGGTCTTCCTGGCCCTGCAGCTTGTTGCCGTAACCGCCTTCGCGGCAGCTCAGGACTCCGCCCGCGTCCGACGGAGCTGTTGCGGGATCGACGCCGCGGCACCAGTCGTCGTGAAGCGTGGTGTCATAGTTCTCCGTCCAGCCGGTATCGGGATTGTAGTTCGTCAGGCGCTGGTTGTACCACATGTACGTCGTGTCGCCGCCGGACAGGTTCTTGGTTTCGCTCTTGTTGTAGTAGGCGCGGCTCTTGAGGTTCACGTTCCCCAGTCCGATGCTGTCCACGGCGATGCCCGGGAACCTACCTTCGTATTCGAGCTTCGTGGTCGAGCCCTGGCTTTCGGTGTCGATGTAAAGATCGCGGCCGTAGATGTTCTCCCAGTGCTGCGTGTAATCGGTGAATGACGAGTCGAGCGTGAACTTGCCGATATCGGTGCGCAGCGTGGCCGCGAGGCGGAAAAACTTGTTGTCCGAGTCCTCGTCGACCCAGTCGTCGCTGATGTAATAGGCCTTCTGCTTCCGCGTCTCGGCGGTCTGTTGGCTGACTTGCGCGATAAAAGACAAATCGATCGTGATGGGTGCTCCGACGGAGGCCGCGAGCTTGTTCTTCTCGAACTCGGGTGGTTTACGATTAAGCGGGTTTGTTTTCGACGGCGTGGCCAAGAGGTAATTGACCATTGCATCCGTCTGCCGTTCGTAGCTGACAGATCCGTGGAGGCCGTCGGTCGGCGGTTTTTGCAGATCGTAAATAACGACACCGCCCTGGAACTCTCCGTATTCCGCCGATGCGTTGCTGTCGATGATCGTCGCCTGCCCAATGAAGTCGGTCGGGACGAACACCTGCTGCGGGTGAAGCCCGAACACGGCATACTGGTTCGGCGTCAGCTCGCCATCTCCGAGCTCAGGATCGCTGAGCTCGACAGGTCCGGTAATGTTGTTGATCGAGACGCCGTTGAGAATGAAGTTGTTCTCGTAGGTTCTGCCGCCGTTGATCGACAGCAACTGGGGCTTCGTGTCGATCGTCTTCGCGGCCGTGATGCCGGGGTTGTCATCGGTGTCGTTCTGGTACTGCACGTTCGGCAGATTGCGCATGAAGCTGTTGGCGTCGCCGCTTCCGTCCGTGCGGATGCGCACGCCTTCATATGTGAAAACTGTCGTACCCGTGTCGGAGATCGCCGGGCCTCCGAGGGTTACGGCATCTGTCGTTGTGTTTGCGTTCTGGCCGCCGCCGATGCCCCCACTGTCTTGTGCTGCGGCTTCGCCGGTGGTGCCGCCTTCCGATGTGCCGGAGCCCGTGCCTTTGCCGGTGACCTTCTTAACGCTCGCCTTCTTCTTTTCTTTCGGTGACGTCACGACCACTTTGGGAAGCGCCGTTGCGTCAGCGGGCTCGGCGGCTGTCTGCTCGATCGTCTTGTCGCTTGTCGCTTGTGTCTCTTGTGCTTGGGCGGCCCCCGCCGCGGAAAAAAGCACGCAAATACCCATTGCCGCGGGAAGCCCCGCGGGCATGCACGTCTTCATCGGAATCCCCCAGTCCTTAATCGCTTGCTGGCTGGGATCCGGCTGGACGAGCTACAAATCCGCTGGCTGGCGTGAGGCGAGACGGCGCCATCGGGTTGCGACCCTAGAAAAACTTTATACTCACAGTCAACAATTAATCGATGTGATGCAGATCTCTGTCAGCCTTAAAAAATATTCTGATGGCTGAGGGGCGTAGCAAATAAGAAAGCCCGGAGCGTGAGAAGCGCCCCGGGCGGGTGGTCTGGCGTCGAAAGGCCGTTGGGCTTAGGCAGCCTTTGCAGCGGCGGTCGAGACCCCCGAGATCGTCTTCAGAACCTGCGAAGCGATGGCGTAGGGGTCACCCTGCGAGTTCGGACGGCGATCCTCGAGGTAGCCCTTGTAGCCGTTCGTCACGAACGAGTGCGGGACGCGGATGGATGCACCGCGATCGGCAACGCCGTAGCTGAACTTGTTCCACGGAGCCGTCTCGTGCTTGCCGGTCAGGCGCATGTGGTTATCCGGACCGTAGACGGCGATGTGGTCCTCGAGGTTCTTCTCAAACTCCTTCATCAGCGCCTCGAAGTACTCCTTGCCGCCGACTTCGCGCATGTATGCGGTCGAGAAGTTGCAGTGCATGCCCGAGCCGTTCCAGTCGGTGTCGCCGAGCGGCTTGCAGTGCCACTCGATGTCGATGCCGTACTTCTCCGTGAGACGGAGCAGCAGGTAGCGCGCGATCCACATCTCGTCAGCGGCCTTCTTGGAGCCTTTGCCGAAAATCTGGAATTCCCACTGGCCCTTGGCCACCTCGGCGTTGATGCCTTCGTGGTTGATGCCGGCAGCGAGGCAGAGATCGAGGTGCTCCTCGACGATGCTGCGCGCGACGTCGCCGACGTTCTTGTAGCCGATGCCCGTGTAGTAGGGACCCTGCGGAGGCGGGTAGCCAGCGGTCGGGAAGCCGAGCGGGCGGCCATCCTTGTAGAAGAAGTACTCCTGCTCGAAGCCGAACCAGGCGCCCGCGTCGTCCAGAATGGTTGCGCGCTTGTTCGAGGCATGCGGCGTGACGCCATCCGGCAGCATGACCTCGCACATCACGAGCACGCCGTTGGTGCGGGCGGGATCCGGATAATGAGCAACCGGCTTCAGCACGCAGTCGGAGCTGTGGCCCTCGGCCTGCTTGGTCGAGCTGCCGTCGAATCCCCAGAGCGGGAGATCGGCCAGATCCGGAAAGGAGCTGAACTCCTTGATCTGCGTCTTGCCGCGCAGGTTGGGAACCGGCGTATAGCCGTCGAGCCAGATGTATTCGAGCTTGTACTTCGTCATCGATTGCTCCTCGTTTGACACATGAATTTCGCATGAGCCCGCCGCTTGGCATGGCTCAAAGGTGCGTGTCGGATTCGCTGATTTGGGCGATGGCGCGGACGAGAAAGTGAGCGCGCCGAGCTCTGCTCGCTGCGCGAAGGCGGCGCCCTTCTTCTTGCGAGCCGCCGATACTCATCCGCCTACTGTATTCCTCGAGGGAAAGAGCGTTGTTTGGTAGCGAACAAAACACGCGCCTTGTGTGTTGAGTTGGTCAGTGAAGAGGCAGAAGAACCCCTGTACCTCACTCCAAAATGCTAGCCAGATAAGCAATAAATATCATGCACATAATATAGGCAAACCGTGATTTTTAGCGAGCAATCTGTCTGTTCATCAGGCAAAATAGGTCAAATCGACACTGTGTTCTGAGTGTCTACTATGTGAATGGAATAGGAGAGACTGACGATGACTGGAAAGGCTCAGCGCGAAAGCGCAAAGATCTACCAATTCCCTGCAGGCGGACGTACCGGCCTCGAGGCTGAGCGAGCCGCCTGGCGCAGCGCGATGGACCCGTCTGTGCCGTATGCAAAGGTCGTGTGCGGCAGCAGCTGGTATCACGACGAAGCCGTTCGGGAAGCCGACCAGTCCGAGCAGCACAAATAGGCTAGCTGTTGGCTATGTGCGCGTATGTTGCCAAGCCTGATGTTTATGTGAGGGCGCGGATGTGGAGTGTTCCACGTCGCGCCGGGGTGGGCGCGCTGATGGGGGCGCCGCGAGATGCGTGCCGACCCACTGCCGTCGTTTGAGCCTTAGGCTTCGATCGGCTCAAGGTATCTGTTTCCAACGTTTCGTAAGCTCAGGGTCCGAAGATGGACCAACCCATGCGTTTGGTCAGCGCCTCGAGCGCGATGCGGCCAAGGTGGGAGTTGCCGTTGGCATCGAGTCCGGGAGACCAGACGGCAATCGATGCCTTGCCTGGTGCCACAGCAAGAATGCCACCGCCGACGCCGCTCTTGCCTGGCAGGCCAACCCGGTACGCGAACTCGCCCGATCCATCGTAATGACCGCAGGTCAGCATCACGGCATTGATGCGGCGTGCACCCTCCGGGGGTACGACGGACATGCCCGTTTCCGGATTGCGTCCCGAGTGGGCGAGGAAGCGGCTGGCCATGGCGAGCTGTTTGCACGTCATGGCGATGGCGCAATGGTGGAAATAGACTCCGAGCGTGTATTCGACCGGGTTCTCGATCACGCCGAAGGATTTCATGTAGTTGGCGAGCGCGGCGTTGCGAAAGCCGGTTCGTTGCTCTGAGGCCGCCACGGCCTTGTCGATGGAGACGGTCTGGTCGTCGGCCAGAAAGCGCATGAAGCGCAGAATGTCGCCGAGCGCCTCCCGAGGCTGGTGACCCGACAGAATCAAGTCGGTAACGGCAATGGCTCCGGCATTGATGAATGGATTGCGCGGGATGCCGCGCTCGTACTCGAGCTGCACGACGGAGTTGAACGGGCTGCCCGACGGTTCCCGTCCGACGCGGCGCCATAAGCGGCCGCCAACCTTGCCGAGGGCGAGCGTCAAGGTGAACACCTTCGAGATGCTTTGGATCGAGAACGGCACGTCGCTGTCACCGGCCGCGGCAATGTTGCCTTCGGCATCGATCACCGCGATGCCGAAGGCGTCCGGATCGACGCGTGCGAGCTCGGGAATGTAGGTTGCGACCTCGCCGCGGTCCGGCCGCTTGCGCATTTCCTCGGCGATTTCGCTTACGACGACGTCCAGGTGGGGCACGGTGCTGCTCGTTATTTGCGGAGTTTGTCTTGCGGGTTGGATGCGCGCGCGTGGTTCGCGCAGCCCGCAACCCTACTTGGCCGCGGTGGCGGGGGGCAACGTCCATCGAGCCGCGGTCGCAAGCTTGTTGTGAAGCATCGCGGTGAGATGAGGCGCTGCGCGTGCGCTTCGCGACGGTGGTTTTCTTCAGAAAGAGGAAGGTTTTACGTCGATCTCTGAAATTCTCGTGCTTGAAAACGGTGTTTCCCTAGGGAATCAGCACAGGGCTGGTTCTCACCGGATGCGGGAACTACATGCCCGCGGGTACGTTGCCGATCTTATCGAACCCAACCTCCGGAGAGCGTCAGCATGCCCAATCCCGCTCATGCGCCGTCGTGGCGCCTTGTCTGCTCGCTGATTGCGTTCGCCGCCTTTGTGGTGGTGCTGGCGTCGGGCCGGGCGCTCGCCCGTGATCTTGATGTGCCGTATGTGCCAACGCCGCAGGCGGTGGTCGATAAAATGCTCGAACTGGCAGGCATCAAGTCTGGAGACGTGCTGCTGGATCTTGGCTCGGGTGACGGACGGATCCCGATCACGGCGGCCAAGAAGTATGGAATCACCGCCTCAGGTGTCGATCTCAACCCCGTGCGCGTGAAGGAAGCCAAAGAGAACGCGGAAAAGGAAGGGGTCACGGACAAGGTGCAGTTCCATGAGCAGAACCTGTTCGAGACCGATCTCAGCAAGGCCACGGTCATCACCATGTACCTGCTCTCGGAGGTCAACATGAAGCTTCGGCCGAAGCTCGAGAAGTTGAAACCGGGCACGCGTATCGTCTCGCATGCCTTCGATCTCGGCGATTGGAAGCCGGACAAGAGCGAGGTGGTCGACGGCCGCAACGTCTACTTCTGGGTGGTGCGCGAGAATATGATCCGCGAGACCAATGCCGGCAAAGCCGCAGACTAGCCCCGCCTCTCGCGGAGCCACATAGCATGGATGCAAGCGTGCAAGGCCGGAGCCCGACACTGTCGGTGCTTCAGGCCAGCGCGATGCTCGTCGGCATCGTCGTCGGTATCGGGATCTTCAAGACACCTCCGCTTGTGGCGGCCAATTCGGCAGGTCCTGCGGAATTTCTCGCCTTGTGGCTTGCTGGCGGCGTTCTGATGATTGTCGGCGCGCTCTGCTACGCAGAGCTCGGCTCACAAAATCCTAGCGCTGGGGGCGAATATTTCTACCTTACACGCGCGTACGGGCGCGCAACTGGGTTCCTGTTTGCGTTCGCACGCATGACGGTGATGCAGACCGGTGCCATCGCGGCGGTGGCATTCGTATATGGGGACTACGCCAACAAACTCGTGCCGTTGGGCGAGCTCGGGCCGTCGTTGCATGCTGCGATGTCTGTCGTCCTGTTCACAGTGCTGCAGCTCTTCGGGACAACGACGAGCGGTCGCTCGCAAACCCTCCTTACGCTGCTGACGATCGTTATCCTGCTCGTGGTGGCTGGCGCGGCGATGTTCGCCGAGCCGCATGCGTCCGTTGCGAATGTTGTCAGCAGTGGGCCGTCGTCGGGCGCTGCCGGGCTTGCGCTCGTCTTCATTCTGCTCACGTATGGAGGCTGGAACGAGGCCGCGTATCTCTCCGGCGAGGTGCGGGACGCTCGGCGCAACATGGTGCGCGTGCTCCTTCTTGGAACATCGGCCATCATCGTCCTCTATCTCATTTATAACAGCGCGCTTCTCTATGCCTTCGGCTTTGAAGGGCTGCGTCAATCAAAAACGATCGTGGAAGGGCCTGTGGCCGAGGTGTTCGGCCAGGCCGGAAGCGCTGTGGTCGCACTCATCATTTGCGCAACCGCGATCAGTACGATCAATGCCACCATATTCACCGGCGCGCGGTCGATGTTTGCCTTGGGTCTCGATTTCCGACCCTTTGCGACCCTTGCGCGCAGAAGCCCCCGTAACGCTGCGCCATTGACGGCCCTCATCGTGCAGGGCTGTATCGCTCTCGTCTTGATCGCTTTCGGAGCGGGCGCGCGAAATGGCTTTCAGGCCATGGTCGAGTATACGGCGCCGGTGTTCTGGACGTTCCTGCTTCTAGTTGGGCTGTCGCTTTTCGTCTTTCGCCGGCGTGGGGCTTCGAGCCCGTCGGCCTATCGCGTGCCGCTTTACCCGCTTCCGCCGATCGTGTTCTCGGCCATGTGCGTCTATCTCATCTATTCGAGCGTGATGTACACGGGCACTGGCGCGCTGGTGGGACTCGGTGTCTTGGCGGCGGGTATTCCGGTCTATTGGCTTGGCAATCGGCGAGAGGCCGGTCGATACGCGACGCGGACAGTTGCTCGCAGCCCTGCGGGCTAACAAAGTCTGGGCTGGAGGTCGCGTAGAGGACGCTCCCAGCTCTGTGTGTCGGCCAGGTTTTGGTTTTCAAGCCCGTTTGCTGCTGCCGCTGTCATGAATCCTTTGAATCCGCCGTCGTTGCTGGCGTCAGGTGGGGCGGCAGGCCCTCTCGCTTGTTCCAATCATGGTTTCGACGAGGCGTAAAAAGGTCAGGACCTCGTTTGTGAAAGGTAAAGCTCGCCGACCAGCCCTTGTTGACCCTCATCCTTTGCAAGTCATCCTCCAGCGCACTCCAGAAACTCCAAGCTCGTGAGGAAGACGCAATGGCGAACGGTTCTTACGGAATGCTGGCGGGGGCAGTTGCTCTCTCGATGCTCGCACTTTCGCAACCCGCGCATGCATTGACCATGCAGGAGTGCAGCGCGAAATACAAAGCGGCGCAGGAGGCGGGGGCTGCCAGTTCGATATCCTGGAATGATTTCCGCAAGAAGGAGTGTGGGGCCGACGCAACCATGGCCCTCAAGCCCGTAAAAAAGGCACCATCCGAGGCTGCCGCCACTGGTGGCCCGAGTATCGAGGAATGCAGCGTACGCTATAAGGCGGCGAAAGCAGGCGATACGCTCGGTGGTCAGAGCTGGAACGATTTCCGCAAGGGCGGCTGTGTTGCCCAGGCCGCGCCTCCCCAGGCGAAGACTTTGGCGCATGAGGCCAAGACGGTCACGCATGGTGCCGCGACCAAGCCTGGCGCGTCTGACACGGAAACCGTCAGTCAACGGGAGTGCAGCGCCAGGTATCAGGACGCCAAAACCACCGGACAGCTTGGCGGCATGACGTGGAACGAGTTTCGTCACGCGGGATGCCCTCAAGCTGTAACGGGTACGCATGCCGCGCTGCTCTCGAACGCAGTGTTCCCGAGCGGCGTCTCCAAGAAGTACGCGGGCGAAGCCGCCGGCCGGGCCCGGCTTCTTACCTGCCGCGATCAGTATGAAGCCAACAAGGCCGCAGGGCGCGCCGAGCTCAAGTGGAGCGAGGAGGGCGGCGGCTACTACAGCGAGTGCAACAAGCGGCTTAGCCAGAATTAGCCAAGTTCAATCGTACCTTTGAAGCCTACTGACCAAAGGAGGGTCACAATGGGACTGCTCGACACTCTTGCGCAGCTCGCGCAACAACAAGGCAATCAACAATCGCAGCCGGTCCTGGGGGATCTGCTGAAGAATCTTCTGCAGGGCAAATCGCCGGATGCAAGCGCTCCTTCGGCATCGCCTCCTCCCAGTGCGGCCGCTCCCCAGGCCGATAATCCGGTGAACTTGGATCAGGGGCTTGCCGATCTACTTGCCAAGCTTGAGGCCGGCGGACTCGGAGAGCAGATCAAGTCCTGGATCGGCACCGGCCAGAATGCTCCCGTCGAACCTAGCGACTTGGGATCGGCGCTCGGGAAGACTACGGTGACACGCATGGCGGATCAGGCTGGCGTGAGCCGCGACGATCTCCTGTCGCAGCTCGCCAAAGCGCTCCCCGGTATCATCGACTCGCTAACGGCCGATGGGCGTGTGCCTGGGCAGGCCGCGAGCGACTCGACGAGACGCGTATAGCTGCTTCGCGTTTTTGCTTCCCGGTTGGGAAACGCAGAACAAAGGCGCCGATCGCGATGTGCGGTCGGCGCTATTTTTTTGTCGGGGCGGTTTGCGTTCGCGCTGTCAGAAAAACGTGCGGCGCTTGCGTTCGATGAGCTGCAGGATCATCGGGGTCAGGATCAACTGCATGGCGAGATCGAGATTGCCACCGGGGATGACGATCGAGTTCGCGCGCGACATGAAGCTGTCCTTGATCATCGACAGCAGATACGAGAAGTCGATGCCGCGCGGATTCTTGAAGCGGATGACGACCATGGATTCGTCGTTGGTCGGGATCCAGCGCGCGACGAAAGGGTTCGACGTGTCTACCGTCGGGATGCGCTGGAAGTTGATGTCGGTCTCCGTGAACTGCGGACAGATGTACTTCACATAGTCCGGCATGCGGTGGAGGATGACGTCGGTGATGGCCTCGGGGGAATAGCCGCGCTCCTCCTTGTCTCGGTGGATCTTCTGGATCCATTCGAGATTGATGACAGGCACCACGCCGATGCGCAGGTCCGCGTAGCGCGCGATGTTGACCTTCTGCGTTATGGCGCAGCCGTGCAGGCCCTCGTAGATCATGAGGTCGGTGCCGTAAGGGATCTCTTCCCAGGGCGTGAATGTGCCGGCCGGCGAGCCGTAGATTTCGGCTTCGGCATGGTCGTGTACGTAATGGCGTGCGCGGCCAGTGCCGATCTCGCCGTAGGTCTTGAAGAGAAGCTCTAGCTCCTCGAGAAGGTTCGCGTCCTCGCCGAAGTGGCTGAGGTTGGGATTGCCTCTCGCGGTCGCTTCGGCCGTGGCCGCCGCCATATCCTCGCGATTGTAGCGGTGGAAGGCGTCGCCTTCGATGAAGACCGCGGAGATCTTCTCGCGCCGGAAGATCTGCTCAAACGTGCGCCGGACGCTGGTTGTGCCGGCGCCGGATGAGCCTGTGACGGAGATGATGGGGTGCTTCGCGGACATTGCGTTTGGGGCTGGCCTCAGGCGGCAGATGCAACTTTGTGAGCTATTCGATTATGCCACTAGGTTCTGAATAAACCCCGGCGCCCGAAGAGGGGTGAGCGCTCGCCGACCCCGAAGGGGTTCTGGTGGAGACGCACAAGATACTCGACCTCGTTGCGCGAGCCGGCCATGAAAGGTGTGTGTTGGTGAAGAGACGTTGGCGTGAGGGAGAGGATGCGCTGGCATCCGGTGGTGGCTGAGCCACCTGCCTGCTCGATGATCCAGGCGAGGGGATTGGCCTCATAGACGAGGCGCAGGCGGCCCATGGTGTAATTCTCGCGCACGTCGCCGGGGTAGAGGAAGATGCCGCCGCGCGCCAGCAGGCGGTAGATGTCCGCCACCGGGGAGGCGGTCCAGCGCATGTTGAAGTTCTTTCCGCGTGGTCCGTCGAAGCCGCGCAGGCAATCGTCGATATAGGTGCGGATGGTCTCGTCCCAGTAGCGGTAGTTGGAGGCGTTGATGGCGTATTCGCGCGTCGATGCCGGGATCTCGACATCGGCCTGCGTCAGCACGAAATGGCCGTTGGTGCGCTGAAGCGTGAAGATGTGCGTGCCGCTGCCAACCGTCAACACGAGCGACGTATAGGGACCGTACACGGCGAAGCCGGCTGCGAGCTGCGTTTCGCCGGTGGCCAGAAAGCTCGACGCGTCGACGCCATTGGCGCGGGCCGGCAAGACGGTGAAGATCGTTCCGACAGAGATGTTGGAGTCGATGTTCGAGGACCCGTCGATGGGGTCTACGGCGACGGCCAACGGTGCACCGGGATTGATTGGGAGCGGCCACTCGAGCTCCTCCGAGCCCAACGTGGCGACGGGCGCGTTCTTGAGGGCCTTCACGATCAGGTCGTTGGCGCGGACGTCGACTTCCTTTTGCGGATCGGCACCGGTTTGGCGACCGGTCTGGGAGGCAAGGTCGCCGGCCAGCTGGCCGAGGCTCACGAGGCTGCCGATCCGGCAGCAGGCTTCGGCCATGCGGACTACGGTGACGGCCACGTCGGCCCGAACGGGGTTGCCTTGCGCCCAGCGATCCAGGAATGCCCCCAGATCGATCGGGTCTGTCATTTCACCGTGTCCTCCCTGGCGCCGGGGGCCGCATGCGGCCGAACGGCCGCCGAGCCGTTTCTTACTCCGCGATTATTCGGAGTGAGCCGGTGCGTTTATGCAAGTTCAGCTTAATCGAATGCCAAACGGGAATCCGTTGTGATGATCAATTCTTAGCAATCATCCCTATATCCTTTTGCGTGCATGACTTATAGCACACACGCTGCGGATGAATAATGGAGAGACGGCGTCAAATTCAGCAAAGAAGGGTCGTTGCGGCGCGTTTGGCGCGCCTCAGGCTCGCTACCGGGCTGAAGCCAGTGCTCGGGCTAGATCTTGAATTCATCGATGTTGCGGAAGGCGCCACGCAGGGCGTCCGACCACGAACTCGATAGCTGCTTGAAATAGGCATCGTCCTGCTCGATGCGCTTTTCGCGGCGGACATCGAGGCTGTCACGCTCATACAGCAGGATGTCGATCGGCATGCCGACAGAGAGATTCGAACGCAGAGTGGAGTCGAAGGAGAGGAGGACGAGCTTGGCGGCCTCGCCAAGCCGCATCTCGGGGCTGGCCACGCGGTCGAGGATTGGCTTGCCGTATTTGTGCTCGCCGATCTGAAGGAACGGGGTGTCGTCGGTCGCCTCGATGAAGTTGCCTTCGGAATAGATCTGATAGAGCCGCGGGCGCTCGCTGCCGATCTGGCCGCCCAGGATGAAGGATGCCGAGAAGCCGCCCTTGGTTGCCTCGAGCGCGGCGCCATCCACGCGGCGCACCTCGCGCACGGCTTCACCGACAATACGCGCGGCCCGATACATGGATGGTACCGAGAACAGCGTGGGGGCGTTCAGCTCCGGGGTGGCCAGAGCCTCGTTGAGGTTGCTGACGACGGATTGCGTGACGGCAAGGTTGCCGGCCGAGAGCAGCACGATCACGCGGTCGCCTGGTTGACGCCAGAAGTGGAGCTTGCGGTACTGGGCGACGTTGTCGACGCCCGCGTTGGTGCGGGTGTCGGCGGCGAAGACAAGGCCGCGGTCCAGCCTCATCGCGACGCAATAGGTCATCGCGAGTATCCTTTTGACGTCAGGCAGCTATTGCTGCTGTTGCTGCTGACCGCCTTGCTGCTCAACTTCCACCCTGACGTCAAGGGCTTCGTTCTCGCCGCCCTTCTGGGTGCCCCGGATCGGGGAGGCGGAGCCAGCGTCGAAGCCGCAGGCGAGGCGCACATAGCGCTCCGTGGGGCACATGCCGTTGGCCGGGTCGAAGCCGACCCAGCCGAGGCCGTCGACCCACACCTCCGCCCAGGCGTGTGCAGCCTCGGAGGGGGCGAGGGTGCCCGACAGGAAGTAACCATTAACGTAACGGGCTGGGATGCCGATGATGCGCGCGGCAGAAATGAAGACGTGGGCGTGGTCCTGGCACACGCCTTTGCCGGCGGCGAGTGCCTCGGCGGCCGTGGTGTGATGGTGTGTGGCTCCGATCTCGTACTCGATGGCGTCTTGCACAGCGCGCATCAGGGCGTGCATGCAGTCCAGCACATCCTTCGGCACCTTGCCGTTGCTGACGCTGCGGGCCAACTCGCGGACGCCTTTGTCGGGCGCCGTGCGTTCAGTTTCGCGCAGGAAGACGCGGGGAGGGGCGACCTCGGTCAGGCCGCGCACGATGCCGCTTCGATCCTCGGTCTCGACGATCCCCGAGGCCTCAATTGTGACGCCGTCATGGAGCCCGGTCACGGAGGCGAGCTGGACGGTGTTGCCGAAGCCGTCGCGATATTCGATGTGCTTGTCGAAGCCCGGCGCGGAGATGGCCCAGGCGAGGATGTCCTGGCCGTCGAAGGAGGGGGGCGTCAGCCGCAGGCTCCGGATCGAGTAACGCGCCGGCGTCTCGTAGCGGTAGGTCGTGACATGGCGAATCTCGATCAGCATCCGCCCCTCATGAGTTAAAGTGATAGGCCTCGGAGATCTCGTGCGCGACGCGATTGTTGCGCCCGATGAACTCGAGCAGAAATTCGTGCAGGCCTGACTGGAAGATGGTGTCGATCTCACCCGTATCGAGGAGGGAAAGCGTCGATTTGGCGGTTTCGAGGCATGGCTTCTGTTCGCCGTACAGCGACGAGAGGTCGTCGAGCGCCTGGTCGATCTCGCTATAGCAGGCGCGAAGTGAGCGCGGCATGTAGCGGTTGAGGATCAGATAGTCGGCGATGCGCCAGGAGCGGTAGCTTTCCTTATAGACCCAGCGATAGCTCATGTGCGCCGAGACGGAGCGCAGGATCGCCTCCCATTGCGCACTGTCGACGCCCGAGCCGATCATGCTCGTCGAGGGGAGCAGCACGTAGTATTTCACGTCCAGGATGCGGGCCGTGTTGTCGGCGCGCTCCAGGAACGTGCCGAGCTGGCTGAAGTAGTACGTATCGTTGCGCAGGATGGTGTTGAGAAGGGCACCTCGGTAAGCGGCCGAGCGCTCCTTGATCCAGTCAAGGATGCGCGGCAGTGCGTCGGGACGCAGCGTTTCGGGGCGGATGGACTGTAGCTCAAGCCAGGTGCTGTTCAGAGATTCCCACATCTCGCGTGTGAGCGCGGTGCGCTGGGCGCGGGCGTTGCGACGGGCGGTAGAAATGCAGGAGTAGATGCTCGACGAGTTGGCATGGTCGAACATCAGGAATTCGACCACGTTCCTCGTATCGAGGGTGCCATGCTTGGCGTAGTACTGCGGGGCGCAGCCGGCGCTTTCGAGCGTGGAGGCCCATTCCTGCTTGCGGTCGTCGCCGATGCGGGGCAGGAGCGCTATGCGGTAGCCGGCCTCGATCAAGCGGGCCATGTTCTCGGCACGCTCGACGTAGCGCGAGAGCCAGAAGAGATCGTTTGCGGTGCGCCCTAGCATTGTCTTTTGCGGCCCCTGCCCTCAGGCATTTTTTTGGTCGTTGTCAGGTCTTCTCAGTCCTGGAGCACCCACGTGTCCTTGGTTCCGCCTCCTTGGCTGGAATTGACGACGAGAGATCCCTTGCGCAGGGCGACGCGGGTCAGGCCTCCAGGTACGAGACGAACCTCGTCGCCCACTAGCACAAAGGGCCGAAGGTCGAGGTGGCGGGGCGCGATGCCTTCCTCGGAGAGCGTCGGACAGGTCGAGAGAGCCAATGTCGGCTGGGCTATGTAGTTCTCGGGCTTTGCCTTGACGCGCGCGCGGAACTCCTCGACTTGCTCCTTCGTGGCCGTGGGACCGACAAGCATGCCGTAGCCACCGGAGCCGTGCACCTCCTTGACGACCAACTCCTCCATGTTCTCGAGCACGTACTTCAGTGCGTCGGATTTTCTGCAATTGTAGGTCGGCACGTTCTTCAGGATGGGCGGGCGGCCCATGTAGAACTCGATGATCTCGGGGATGTAGCTGTAGATCGCCTTGTCGTCGGCGATGCCGGCGCCGGGGGCGTTGACGATGGTGACATTGCCGGCGCGGTAGACGTCGAACAGGCCAGGTACGCCGAGGACCGAGTCGGGATTGAACGTCAGCGGATCGAGGAAGGCGTCGTCGACGCGCCGGTAGAGGACGTCGACGCGGGTCAGCCCCTGCGTCGTCTTCATGTTCAGGTAGCCGTCCATGACGACGAGATCCGGGGCTTCCACCAGCTCCAGGCCCATCTGGTCGGCAAGGAAAGCATGTTCGAAATAAGCGCTGTTGTAGGTTCCCGGCGTCAGCACGGCGATCACGGGATCGGTATCGAGCTTCTCCGGTGCGACGCTTTCGAGCGTCTTCCTCAGGTAGTCGGGATAGATCTCGACCGGGGCGACGCGGTTCTCTGCGAACAGGTTCGGGAACATGTGCATCATCGTCTCGCGGTTCTCCAGCATGTAGGAGACGCCGGACGGCGTGCGCGTGTTGTCCTCGAGGACGTAGAATTCATTCTCGCCGGTGCGGACGATGTCGATGCCGATGATGTGTGAGTAGATGCCGAGCGCAGGCTCGACGCCGATCATCTCGGGAACGAAGGCGCTGTTCTGGACCACGAGCTCGGCCGGGATGCGCCCGGCCTTGATGATCTCCTGGCGATGGTAGATGTCGTACATGAAGGCGTTGAGCGCCTTCACGCGCTGCTCGATGCCGGCCGACAGGCGGCGCCACTCGGTTGCCGAGATGATACGCGGGATCATATCGAACGGGATCAGGCGCTCGGCTGCCTCTGCGTCGCCGTAGACGGCGAACGTGATGCCGGTGCGCCGGAAGAGCAGCTCGGCCTCGGTGCTCTTTTTCCTGAGCTCCTCGACCCGCATGGACCGGAGCCATTCGGAAACGGCGGTGTATGGCTCGCGGATACCCTGTCCGAAGCCGTTCATTTCGTCGAAGGTTGGCTTCAAGTCGGCGGCCTTGATCTGCTCCATGACTTAACCAATGGCAAAAGCCGGGCCAAACGCAGGGTCGAAGAAAAATCCTGTAATAACGGTCGCTTAGGCGGACCTGCCTGCTTGTCCGATGCGCACCTGCCTGTTGGATGGGCAGTGTCCGATCAATCGACGGTCAGTGCACGCGCCCTCGCGCCGACTGGTTACTCTTTGCATTCGCCGTCGTAAGCTTTGTGAGCTGCGGCGGCGATGCGTTCGCAATCGTTGCCGTAGGTCTTGCCGTCACAGCCGCAGACCGGGCGATAAATCTTCGTACAGGCCTCCGTGCGCACGACACAGGTGCCCACCGGATGGTCTTCCTTGCATTGGTTCGGAGGCGCGTCGCAGAACAGGCCGACGGAGCAACTGGGCCCGTCCGCTCCTCCGCAGGACTGGCCGACGCCGGCTTGGGAGAGCGCTTGGTGGCTGATGCTTGTGGCGACCCCGGCGAAAGCGATCGCAAGGAGTCGTGTGCGGTGCGGGGGCTTGAACACTGATGTCCTCCGAAGCGCCGGCGCTCACCGTTCCGGTGTTCCTCTCAGTCATAGAAGCTCGCGCCGGTACGGTCCAGCGGTGCTCGTCCCTCAGGGGTTGGGGATATGGCCCCGGGCCTGCCTTGATTTGCGGTTAGGGCCCGTGTCCGTTAGGTCCCGAGAGGTGATGCGTTCGAGCTTCGTCATCACAACGGAGAAGCGCCATGATTGGATCCCCTAAGGAGTGGGCTTCGTTGCTCGGTTTCGACCGCGATGCGGACGAGAGGACGATGGCGGCGCGCACGCGCGTGGTGGCGCAGACGCTCGCCTATCTCGAGGATCATTTCTCAGATCCGGACGGTGCGCGACCGTCGGAGGCGCTCGTCATGGAGCTCGGGCAGTTTCTGGTGCTGGCAGAGGCCATGGAGTCGAAGGGGCGCGGCGCCAAGTTCAAGGAGATCTACGAGGCGATCCTGCAGCTTCACTTCCGTTGGGACGAAATCGATCGCGACGAGGTGTTCGAGGGGCTCGCGAAGAAGGTGGCTCTGCTGAAGGGCATTGTCGCGTTCTCCGACGCGTGGCTCGGAACGGAGACGGTCATTCCGCGGAGCCGGCCGCCGGCCGAGCCGGCCACGATGCACGACGAAGCCGATGTGAAAACCAGGATCGTCAGTCCGTCGTATTTACGCTCGTAGGGCGCCGTCACATCTGCTTCATGACGTAGTTCGTGCTGTAGCGTAGCAGATGGAACGTGGCGCGGGGCCAGGACTGCCCCTCGATCTCGCGATAGATGCTCCAGATGCAGCGTGCCTTCTCGAGTTTGTTCGACGACAGGGAGGTTCCGCCGGTCCGGTAAATGCCGAGAACCTCGTCGAGCCCGTGCGCCTCTGGCACTTGCCGCAAGATCTGCAGCCAAAGGGCGTAATCCTGCCCCTTCGCCAGATCGGGCATGTACTGCTTGCCCAACGCCGCCGTGTCGTAGACGACTGTCAGGCATCCGATCGGGCATGTCCTCAATAACTCGCGGTGCGTGAGGCGCGGAGGAACCGGTAGCCGATTTCTGAAGATGGCACCGTCCCTTCGCATCAGGGCATAGCTCGCGTATGAGAACGGGCTGACCGTGGTGGCCATGAACGCAAGTTGACGTTCGAGTTTTTCAGGCACCCACAGGTCGTCGCTATCGAGAAAGGCAATGTAGCGCCCTCTTGCCAGCTCCATGGCAAAGTTGCGGGCGTGGGCGGCACCCTTACGGCCCGACGGCAGGGAGACCGCGCGGATGCGGTGGTCCCGCTCCGCCGCGGCGGTCACGATCTCGAGGGAGCTGTCCGAGGAATGGTCGTCGACGACGATCATCTCCCAATCGGGCAGGGTCTGGCGCTGAACGGAGAGCAGGGTGTCGGTGATGAAACGTGCGGAGTTAAAGCTCGGGGTAATGACCGACACCAGTGGGTGGTCGAGAGCTTGCTTGACCATGGACCCGTGTCTCGTCTTCTCCGTTGGCGCTGTCGAGGATGCTCTATCGTTTATCGGGTGGTCTTCTAAAGAAGTCTACAAACCGTGTCTAACCCTCGCGTGGTGGTTTGCCTCGTAGCGTGGCGAAGTGTGATCACTCTGCCGCTAGGCCGAAGTGACATCAGGGCATCCCGCGCTGCAGGGCTGTCACAGGCTGCTCGTCTTACGTGCTTGGAAGGTCTTGCATCGCTTCGAGAGCCGGTTTAGGAACGCGGCTCGCTTGCCAGTGGCAGTTGGCGACTCGGGGCTTTGCTCCGGGGTCGCACCTCTCAGGTAAGGCGCGGGACGAAAGCTGCAAGGCCAACGTCCCAAAGACGGGCAATGTCAACCACAAGCCACTGATATTGCTTGAAAAAGGAGAGGTGGCAGAGTGGTCGATCGCGCCGCACTCGAAATGCGGAGTACGGGCAACCGTACCGGGGGTTCGAATCCCTCCCTCTCCGCCAATTCCATCTAGATCACTGTCTGTCCACGTCGATCTTTGACCAGGTATTCCAATCACTTGGTGTCGGGTCTGTCTGGTGAGCGTCGTTGAGCATCAGCGAGCGTTGGCAGCACAAACATGGGCTGGATTGTGGGCTGGAAAGACGCGGCATGGCGCAATTCGCCCGATGGTCCGGGGGGCGTCTGGGTAAGAAGCCCCGTCGGCGATGTACTCACATGTTGCAGCTATTCGTCGAGCGGTTGTCCGCATTGCCCGCTAGCGTCAACGAAAATTTCCTCTCAGATGGCGCTCCTTACGAAACCCGCGGGAGGCAGCTTGATCCTGAGAGGGCAAGTGACGCTCAGGAAGGGAAAGCAGCGCTTACGACTTGCTGGGCATCAATGTCTTGGGATCCGGTGTCACCATTCCATTCTCGATTTTGAACTGCGGGATGTGACCAAGCCCGACGACAAGATCTGCGTCGGGTCCAAGGACCTCGCGCCATTCGTGGGACTCGGTCAGGATCACGCCGATCCCGACAATATCGGCGCCGGCTTGCCGAGCTAATCGGATCGTCGCCGCAAGGCTTGACCCGGTCGCCACCACGTCGTCGACCACGACAACGCGCTTTCCCTCGAGCAGCGGAATGGCGCGGCGGTCGAGCATGAGCTTCTGTGATCCCGACGAGGTCACGGATTGAACATGCTCCACCAACGCATCGCCAAGGTGGATCTTTGGCGATTTCTGCATGATCACGTACTGATCGAGGCCGAGGTGACGCGACACCTCGATCGCGACCGGAATGCCGAGCGTGGCAGTGCTGACGATGATGTCGGGCCTGGCCCCCGCGAGCCGCTCGGCAAGCGCCTTGCCGATGCGCTCGCCGAACGTGACGCCCATGTCGATGACCATCAGTAGCGAGATTGCGAGCGTCTCGTTGATGGCGACCAGCGGCAGGCTGACCGGCTCGCCGGCGATGTCGACGGTATAGGTTTCGGGGTTGAGGCGGGTTCGAGCGCTCATGTCACCTCGGTTGCTGTTGAAGGGGAAAGGAGGATTGAACGGTTAGCAGTCTCACGTCGCGCCACGAGGTGCGCTTCACCTTGGGATCGAAGCCATAGATCGACAACGCGAGCGCGATCGATTCTGCCATGCGAAACGTCTGAACCATCAGCGGCACGCCGCGCGCGAGCGCGTAGAGCACGCGCTTCAGGATTGGCCCGCGGTCGAGTTCGAGCCCGCGCGCGCGCTGGGTTTCGCCGATGTTCTGGAACTCCTCCCGCATCAACGGGATCATGCCGACGATCAGGACCAGCACGAGCGTGAACATGCCCGGAAGACGCGCGCGACCGCAGGCGGCGAGCAGAGTGCCGGCAGAGCTCGTCTCGATCGCGATGAAAAAGCTGCCGGTCGTGACGATGAGGCGGAACGCGAGGCGCAAGGCGTGGTCGGCGGCATCCGCGAGCGAGGCGCCCCCCGCGAGGAAGCTGATCAGCCAGCTCACGGTGACGATGGAGCCGACGAGAGCTGCGATCTTGAAGTAGCCCTTGGCTTGCGGTAGCCGGCAGGCGGCGATGAAGACGATCACCGCGAAGGCGAGCGCGCCGGCGCTAACCGCGTTCGGGGTGAGCCATCCGGCGGTGGTCAACAACACCGCCGCAAATAGCTTGGCGAACGGATTGACGCGATCAAGCCAATGCATAGCGGCCCTCCTGACGCGGCGGCGCGACTGCTTGACCGGGAACGGGCCAGCCCAGCCGCACGAAGGCATCCGATTGCCAGACTTCGTCTGTCCTGCCGTCGTGCGCGATCGCACCGCGCTCTAGGATCAAGACCCGGTCGGTGGCGCTGTCGATCAGCGGGAGATCGTGTGAGACCAGCAATACGGAGCAATTGTCGGCGCGAGCGCGGTCCAGGAATGCGAGCACGTCGGCGCGCCACGCCTTGTCGCAGGCGATCAGCGGCTCGTCGAGGATGACGACCGACGGCTTTGTCGCCTCGATGCAGACGAGCGCAAGCATGAGCTGCTCGCGCGTGGAGAGTGCGAACGGCGAGAGATCGGCCTTTTCTGCGAGCCGAACCCGCACCAGCAGAGCGAGGGCTTGCTCGCGATGAGCGGCCACCGCTTTCGCACCGGTTGCGCCTCCGGAGAGCGAGAACACGACCTCGTCGAGCGCCGTCAGCAGAAAGAACATGCGTTTCAAATTCTGCGCCACGTAGCCGACGCGTTGAGCGCGCCTGGCGACGGTCCATCCGCTGCTGTCTTCGCCGGCGATCTCGATGCCGCCGGTCGCAGCCGCCTGCAGCCCCAACAGCGAGCGCATCAGCGTGCTCTTTCCGGCGCCGTTGGGGCCGATCACGCCGACCACCTGTCCGCGCGGCACGATCAGATTGAGGGCGCTGAGAACGGGTGTACCGTCCGGGCGCGTGAGCTTGCTCGAGAGCTCGGAGATCCGCAGCGCCGGCTCGGCATTCTGCGCCGGCCGCTCGGATTTGGCGGGCTGCGCCGCAAACGGGGAGGTAACGCCGGCCGCGTCGCATCGTTCGGCAAGCTCGGCAGACCCCGACCAGGCGTGCGTCCCGATCAGTCGTCCGCCCGAGAGAAACACCACACGATCGGCGAACGCGCCGCACCAAGCGAGATCCTGCTCCGCGACCAGCAGCGTGATCCCGTCGCGACGGAGCTTTTGCAGGATGGCAGCGAGACGGGCGCGTGCGTCCGGATCGAGTCCGGTGGTCGGCTCGTCGAGGACGAGAAGGTCCGGCTTCCACAGCAACGACGAGGCAAGAGCTACGATTCGCCGTTCGCCTCCCGAAAGCGAGCGCACCGTTCGGCCGACCAGCCTTTGCAGACACATCTCTTCGATCACAGCCGAAACGCGTGTGCGTACCTCCGCCTTCGGCACGCCGCGGTTTTCCAGCGGAAAGGCGATGAGGTCCTCGACGGTGAGGTCCCACACCTGGTCTTCCACGGATTGCAGAACGATGCCGACGCGGCGGTAGAGATCGGAGGTCGAAAGCTTTGCGATGTCGTCTCCGTTGAGCAAAACCTGCCCGTCCATCCTGCGCGGGCGGATCAGCTTCGGGATGAGACCGCTTGCGACCGCGATAAGCGTGGACTTGCCGGAGCCGGCCGCGCCCGTCACCACGACCGCGCCGCCGGCCTCGACCGTGAGGTCGAGGCCAGAGAGAACGTCCCGATCGGGGTCGAAGCCGACAGTCAAATTGCGGAGCGCCAGCATGCAGGATCCTCAGAACCAGTGCAGTGTGCCTCGGCTGATGCCCGCCAGAATCTTCACGGCAGGGCGGATCAGCAGAGGTGTGCCGATCACCATCGGGACGATATCCGACAGCCCGAGATAGAGCATGGCGTACCAGAACGGGAAGATGCCGAGGAACGCAAGGCTCGCCGATACGGCTGCGACCATGATGAGACCGATGACGGCGCAAATGACGGCGATCTTCAGGAGAACGGGCCAGGACAGATCGAAATTCGTTTTACGCAGATTGATCAGCATCGGCGGGATGGCGCCGGTCAGGCCGACCATTATGCCGTCGACGATCAAGGTGTGCAGCGGAATGAACGTGCCGGCGAGCAACGACCAGACCAAGCTTCCGATGTAGCCACAGATGAAGCCCGACTTGGGCCCGAGCAAGAGACCGACGAGCGGCGGCAGGAATGCGAAGATGCGCCATTGGATGACGCCGGGCACCAGTTGGATGGGATTGGCGTAGGCCCACAGCACGCCGGTCGCTACGCCGCAGATCACCGCGAGAACGATGGGAAAGAAGCCTGAGGATGAGGATTCGCTGTAATTGATCTGGGTCGTCATTGGTGCTTGCTCCTGTTGTCAAGAAGGGACGTGCTTCAGCTGGCGTTTGTCCTTGTACCCGCCGCTGAGTTCACGACCGATGGCGGTATCCAACGAATCGAGACTGTCGATGAGGGCCACGTCAGTCTCAGCCAGGATTTCGGTGGGGATGGCAGTAAAGGTTTCGGCCAGCGCCAGCACGCGCGGTCCGTGGACCCACTTGGTCCAGGCGATCTCCGTCAGCGTGCCGCACGAGAGACCGATGCAGACCAGAAGGTCCGACAGCTCGCAGATTGCGGCGTGCTGATGATGCCAGGTGAAGCCGTCGATGACCTCGTCGCAGGCGGCCGCGTTTTCAAGGCAGTTCGGGGTGGCGACCGAATCCGAGGGGCCGCCCGCCGGCACCAGGCCGATGGTCCAAGCGCCTTGCGCCGAGCTGTAGCCGCGCAGGCCCGACATGGCGATGCCGCGGTCCGGCACCATGGCCATGATGGCCTGATGCTTTGCGATCAGAGCGCCAGCGTTCAGAGCGCTGTCGCGGTAGAGGGTCTCCGGAAGCCCGCTTGCCTGCGAGATGCGCCGGATGTTGGTTGGGCCGATCAGGCCGATAACAGGAAGATTGGGTCTTTTGCGCTTCTTCAACGTGTGTCGCCTTTTTTGCAACTTCTCTAGTCGTGTTGGTGAAAAACTATGCATCGCACGACAGCGACCGCTGTCTGTTCTGCACAATTTGGTTTGGGACGCCCCCGCGCTAGCCGATTGAGTTCGGCTCATGACGTTCGAAAAGGTGTTGGGAAACAGCGCCGGTTTCCATCATTGATTTCTGTTCTTTGCGTTGCATAAAATGCAACGGTCCGCTGCCCTGTTGGAGCCCCCATGTTTTCCCGGTTCGTGCGCTATTTCGATGAGGTGGCCCGGCGCGGCTCGATCCGGCGGGCTGCCGAGCATCTCAATGTCTCACCGTCGGCGATCGATCGTCAGCTGCTGCAGGCTGAAGAGGAGTTGGGCGTCCCCTTGTTCGAGCGCTTGCCGCGCGGCCTCCGCCTCACTGCGGCGGGCGAGATCCTGGTTTATGGCGTACGCCGCTGGCAGCGCGACCTCTCACGTATGAAGTTCGAGATCGAGGAGCTCCGCGGCCTGCGCCGTGGCGAGGTCAGCCTCGCCGTCGCGGAGGGAACGACCGGCGAGTTCGTGCCCTATGCGCTCGCGAGCTTTGTGCATGACCATCCGCGGATCAATTTGCGCGTCATCGTCACGAGCTCCGAGCGCGTATGGCAGATGGTGATGGACGGACAGGCGGACGTGGGGATCACGTTCGATCCGAAGCAGGTGCCTGGGCTTCGCATTGAGCACGCGGTGAAGTTTTATCTCGGAGCTATCGTGAAGCCGGGGCACCCCTTCGCTTCCTTAGAGTCCGTAAAGCTCAGCGACTGCGTCTTGCAGCCGCTGATCCTGCCCGACAGCTCGGTGTCCTTGCGCGGCGTCATCGATTCCGCGCTCGTGAGGACGAACGTCGACGTGCGGCCTGTGATGACTGTCAACAGCATCGCCCTCATCAAGATGATGGTGGCGCAGGGCTGCGGCGTGGGTCTGCTGACCGATATCGACGCAATGCCCGAAATTCGCATGGGTCAACTCGTCTACGTGCCGCTTGCCGATCAGGGCATCCCGCCGTCATCGCTGTCGCTCATTGTGGCTCCGGAGCGCCACCTGTCTGCTGCTGCAATTCCCTTAATGCGCTATTTTGCAGTGCTGCTCGAAGAGACGGCGCAATCGGCGAGCGATCGAGGCAGGCAAGGACAGTCAGTTGGGAGCGCGCGAGAAACATCGGCGGCCGTCCTGCGGTCGCGTCAGTAAAGTTGCGCGGCAGGATTTGTCCTTCGGAGCCGATGCCATAACGCGCCTGCAGAATGAGGTATCGCCGGCTGCTAGGCGTATCCCACCCAGCCCTTGAAGCTTAGCCCCGCATAGAACAGGCCGACGTCGGAGAATCCGGCTTCGTGCAGCATTGCTTCGTCTTCCTCGGGCGACAGAATGGATAGTTTGGTAGCGATGGCCTTCTTGGCTCTCTCTGCGTTCGCGGGGTTGGTTCCGCCGAATGCGACGTGCCTGCTGATCCACATGGACCGCTCGGGTTCGGTCTGCGGGAAGCTGATGTGAGCAACGGTGAACGGTGCTCCCGGCACCAGGCGCCGATGGACTTGGCGAAGAGTCTCCAACCGTTGGTCGCGAGGTACGAAATGAAGTGTCAAAAGACAGATCGCACCGTCAAACGGCCCCTCTGGCGCGGTGTCGATGTAGCCTTGATGAAGGCGCACGCGCGCGGAGTGCGGACCTATGATGTGTTCCGCCGTCCTTAGCATTTCGGCCGAAGGGTCAACGCCGTCAAATGTCCAGTTGGCATGATCGTCGGCGAGCGCCTTGAGTTCAAGGCCACCGCCTGCCCCGAGAACGAGGACTCGCCCATGCGCGGGGATGCGCTCCCCTAGGAGCATCGACGTCATGCGGTGAAGGCTGGCGAAACCTGGAACCTGCCTCGGTGGCCCCTCAGCGTAAGAACGCGCATGGGCCGCGTCAAAGGCGTCGGTGTCTTTGGTCGCAACGGCGGACGGATGGTCATTTCTGATCATGTAACTTTTATAGTTACAAATTAGGTTCCGATGTCAAGTTTGATCGGTTTGTCTCGGGTGTGCCATTCCTTGCCGGGATGAAGGTCCGCTTGGGATCCCGCTGCCGATATCAAACTTCTGCAAGGCTCTCTCGCGCAAAGCGGCTCGGAGGCTGCCCGACAAAGCGACTGAATGCCGTGCTGAACGTGCTCGCGGAACTATAGCCAACACGCTCTGCAACTTCGGCGAGGCTGATGTTCTGTGGGCGCAGGAGGTCCTTGGCAAGGGCCATGCCAAGCGAGGAGATACTCCATCGGCGGGACGCCGACGGCGTTTGTAAAGCGATCAAAGAACACCGAGCGCGAGAGCGCTGCCTTCTTAGCAAGCTCCTCGACAGTCCAGGTACGCGCGGGATCGGCGTGCAGCTCCCGTATCGCAATCGCAAGGCGTGCGTCGCCGAGGCCACGCAAGAGCCCGGCCGGTGCCGCTTCGCCTTGGATTGTTCTCAGCGCCTCGATCAGCATCACCTCGACGAGGCGCCCCAGGACAAGATCGCGACCGGGCCTCTCGGCAGTTGCTTCATCTCGGACGAGATGCACGAGGGTGGAGAGCCGTTCCACCCCACGCACATGCACCAGTGTCGGCAGCAACGAAACCAAGAGATCGGCGTCTCTTGAGTCAAAGACGAAGGATCCGCCGAGTAGGCGCACGTCAGGGTCGCCATCCGGTGCGCCATGACGCACCTCGTGCGTCGGGGTTGGCAACACCTTGGGATCGATGAGTTTCGCCGAAGCTGCCTTGAATCCCGACATGGTGAAGCCGGGTGTCTTTGGCAGGAGCAGGAAATCTCCCGCTTCCAGCGTCAGAGGCTCCTCGCCGTCGACGGTAAGACGGCAGCTCCCGTCGAGCACGGTGCAGAAGCTCGGCTGGCCGAAGTCGGAATAGCGCACCGCCCAACGGCCAGCGCCGCTGATGATCTTGGAGAGGACGGTGCGAGGCCGCAGCAGCGCGATGACTTCTGAAAGGGGATCGACCATTTCAGGACGCTAACAAACGAAATCCGGACGATCAATTGCAGATCGTCCGGAAAGCAACGTCTATCGTCCGCGTCGTTCAAACCAGGAGGGACGACGATGAAAACCGTGCTGATTACCGGATGCTCCTCGGGCTATGGCCTGGAGACGGCGCGCCACTTTCACGCTCAGGGCTGGGACGTCATCGCGACGATGCGCACGCCGCGCGAAGAAATCCTGCCGGCAACCGACCGATTGCGCGTGCTGGCGCTCGACGTCACGAAGCCGCAAAGCATCGCCGCCGCTCTCGAAGCCAGCGGTCCGATCGACGTGCTCGTCAACAACGCCGGCATCGGCATGTTCGGAGCCTTCGAGGCGACCCCCATGTCGGTCGTACGCAGCTTGTTCGAGACCAACACGTTCGGCGTGATGGCGATGACGCAAGCCGTGCTCCCGCAGTTCCGCGCGCGTCGCTCCGGCGTGATCGTCAATGTGACGTCCAGCGCCACGCTGGCCCCGATGCCGCTTGTCGCAGCGTATACGGCTAGCAAGACCGCCATCGAAGGTTTCACCGGATCGCTCGCGCACGAGCTCGAAGGCTTCGGCATCCGCGTCAAGCTGGTCGAGCCGGGCTATGGGCCGTCGACCCGCTTCACCCAGAACGTGCAAACGCCGATCGAGGCGGCGATCCCGGAAGCGTACGCGTCTTACGCCCATTCGATACTCGCCGCCTTCGGCCAGCCGACCGCGGTTACTATGGAGCGCGATGTAGCCGAAGTCGTTTGGCGCGCTGCGAACGATGCCTCCGCGCGGCTGAGATATCCCGCAGGCCCTGACGCCGTGGCGCTGGCGCACGTCAGCTAAGTCTGCAGCTTCTGTGGCCACATTGCAGATTAGATTCAGCTCGGTTGCGAACGGGCCACGTGGCCGCGTTCGCGCCGAGTGCCTGGAGCGTCGGGAAGGCTGCTGTTGGGATTTTGTATCTAAGCGGGGGAGTCAGAGATGGCCAGCCGCGGAGCCAGGACGCTTTTCAAGCGACACTCCATCAGATCTCCGACTTCAAAGCGGCAAACGCCTCCCGCAGATATTTTTCGATTGGCTGTTTGCCACCCGCTTCGACCCAGGCTTCGATGGCGAGGCGCATCGCGCCAATCGAAGCCATCGCAACGATCCGCAACCCATTTCGCCTTTTCGCCTGGGGCCACATCTGGCACAGCGCTTCAAACAACGCTTGCTCCTGCAGCACATACTTTGCGTGTTTGGCGGCGACCAGTTGCTCCGTCGATCGCATCAGCCGGTCAACGACGATCATATGCTCCGAGCTGTAGGCTGCGGCGAGCTTCAGAAACGCATTACACACGGCATCGAGTGGAGGCTGGTCCGTCGACTCCTGAAGCACCGCCGTGCGGATGATCTCCGGAACGCCGCGCTGCCACGTCAGCAGAATCTCTTCCTTGGATTTGAAGTAATAGAAGATGGTCCTGCGTGAAATACCTGCAGCCTCGGCAATGGCGTCGAGTGTCGTTGCCTCGAAACCATTTGCAACGAAAAGTCTGAGCCCGGTGTCAGCGATGCGCTGCAGCGTCTCCCGGCGCTTTTTCTCCCGCAGGCCTTCCGGCTCTTCCTCTGTCTCTGGTGGGTCATTTTCCATGCCCCACCTTGCCATGAATCGCACACATTGTAAAATTACACCCAGTGCAATATATGTTTTGCGCCGAGTGTAATCTTAATGCGAGCGAGCAACTCATGGCTAAGTGGACGACATCGGACATACCTCCTCAACGCGGCCGATCCGCTGTCATCACCGGCACCGGCGGCCTGGGATACGAGACAGCGCTTGCGCTCGCTCGCGCCGGCGCCGACGTGATCATCGCGGGGCGTGATCCGGCGAAAGGGCAAGCAGCAGTCACTCGTATTCGGGAGGCCGTACCGAATGCGATCGTGCAGTTCGAGCTTGTCGATCTTGCTAACCTGAAATCGATCGCGACCTTCGGAACGCGCCTGCGCCGGATACGAAGCAGCCTGGACCTGCTCATCAACAATGCCGCCGTCATGATGCCGCCGACAAGGATGGAAACGTCAGATGGATTCGAGCTGCAGTTCGGTACCAACTATCTCGGACACTTCGCCCTGACCGGCGAGCTCTTACCGCTTCTGATTGAGGGGAATAGCCCGCGTATCGTGACCGTATCAAGCGTCGCAGCTCGGAGCGGCGCAATCGACTTCACCGATTTACAGGCGATACACGCCTACAAACCCATGTCGGTCTACGCTCAGTCGAAGCTCGCGAACTTGATGTTCGCCTTCGAGCTGCAGCGCCGAAGCGACAGGGCAGGGTGGGACATTGCGAGTATCGCCGCGCACCCCGGTGTTTCACGCACCGATCTCATTCACAATGGCGTGGGCCGCCTGAGCGTCGCGGGCTTCGCACGATCGTATCTGTGGTTCCTCTTCCAGCCCGCACCACAGGGCGCGCTGCCGACCTTGTTCGCAGCGACCTCTCCCGCGGCCCGGGCTGGGGGCTATTACGGGCCAGACAAGTTGAGCGAGACGCGCGGGTATCCAGCCCCCGCCAAGCCGCCGCAGCAAGCGTTGGATGGCGAGGTTGCAGCGCGCCTCTGGAATATCTCCGAGCAACTCGTGCTTTTGAAGGAACGGACCCAATGACCGCGAGCAAATGCAGTTTCAATCCGTTGATTGCGATGACGTGCCGTGCCGCGTCGGATGCCCCTTCGACGAAATCGGATCTGTTCACATTCTTTCGCGCGTGGACGGCGAATCCGCTGCAGGTGGCATCGATTATCCCCTCCAGCGACGCGCTATCGGACCTGATCACGTCGGAAATCTCGTCCACGACCGGTCCCGTGATCGAGCTGGGGCCGGGGACAGGCGTCTTTACCCGCGCCCTGTTGGATCGCGGTGTCAAGGAGCGAGACCTTACGCTTATCGAATACGGCTCCGAATTCGCGGCGATGCTCAAGACCCGCTTTCCCGAAGCGCGCGTGCTTTGGATGGATGCGCAGCGGCTTGGACAGCTCCGGCCCTATGAGGGCCGACCGGCAGGGACCGTCGTCAGTGGCCTGCCGCTGCTCTCCATGTCACCCCGAAAAGTCTTCGCTATACTCATGGGCAGTTTTCGCCTCATGGGTGAGGACGGCAAGTTCTACCAGTTCACCTATGGTCCGCGTTGTCCCATTCCGCGTCGGATCCTCGATCGGCTCGGGCTGAAAGCGGTTCGCATCGGCTGGACTTCCCGCAACATACCGCCCGCATCTGTTTATCGAATTTCAATGAAACACTGATGTACAATCTACATTATGTGCCGATTTCGTGGGACGCACGGATCTTGGCCATGATGTAGTCGCCCGCGTTGACCGGTTCGTACTTGGCCGGGTTTTCCGGTGCGACGCACGTCTGTATGGCGGTGACGAGCGTATCTGCCGAAGGACCGGTGAATGCGACCATTGAGAGCCGGCGCGTCGAGCCGGTCAGCTTCCGCGACGGATTGGAGACCCGGTGCAAGGTGGAGCGCCAGCGGTCATTGGTCCATCGCGACAGGAGATCACCCACGTTGATCACGAAGGATCGAGGCACGACGCGCGCCTCCTTCCAGATGCCGTCGAAGTCACGCACCTGCAACCCGCCAGGCGCTGCGTCCTGCCGCAGGATGGTGATGGCGCCGTAATCGTGGTGCTCGCCGTAGCGCAACTGGCCAGGCAAGGGTTCATCTTCCTGATCGGGATAGTTGACGAAGCGCAGTGTCAGGGCCGGGTCGGCATACATGGAGTCGAAATAGTCCTCGGGCAGGTCGAGCGCGAGCGCCGAAAGCCGCATCAGGTCAGCGTTCAGGCGAACCATCTCCCCGGTGTAGTGCGAGACCAGGTCCGTAAGACCCGACGGATTTGTCGGATAGAAATTGTGCTTTCGGTCCAGCTCGTCCTCATGATGGGGCGCAGCGAACACCAGCGCCTCGCAGAGGTCCGGTGGTGTCTCGCCCGAAAGCGTCTTGGCGACACTCTCGATCCCCATCGGCAAGTAGCCGCGCCCCTTGGTTTTCTCTGGCGGGGAATAGCTAAGCTTGGTCTCGAGCGGTTCGTCGAAGAAACGGGTCATAACGTCGTAAGTCTCGGTCAACAGTTCTTCAGGCACGCCGTGCCCTACAATGACGGCGAAGCCCACGGTCTCGAAGGCGTTTCCGAAAGATCTGGCGACACGAATCTTATCCTCCGAGCTCCCACTGAGGAACGGAGCGATGTCGACGATAGGAAGTGTGATTTCTGACATCTTCAGTCCCTACTCGGCAGGAACGAATGTGAAGTCGAATGCATCGCGGTACGGAAGGTCCGCTGCGTAGACTCCGGCCTTGGACATGGTTGCGAAGAACGATTCGACCCGCTTGGGGCTAAGGGCACCGATCGGGAGGCCTTCATCGCCTGTCACCATGTTGAGCTTCTGCATCTGAGCGAGCTTGTAATCGTAGAGCCCTTCGGAATGATCGGGATTGGCGGCGAGGATTGCGGCTTTGGCGTCTTTCGCGGTGCCGTCGATGCAAGCGCGATAGCCTTCAGCGGTCGCTTTCAGGAACGCGGCAACGGCGTCGCGATTTTTCTCGATCCAGTCGCCATGGCCAAAGACCGTGGTGGCGTAGTTCTGGTAGCCATAGTCTGCAAGCAGCAGAGACAGCGGCGGCTGCTTCATCTGCGCACCCAGCAGAAAGCCGTCCTCGGTAATGTAGCCTTGCTGTGCGGCTTTCTCATCAGCCAGGAACGGCGCAGCGGAATAGGTATAGGGCTGGACCTGCTCATCGGTGAACCCATGTTCGGCCTTCAGGAACTGCCAGAATTCCTGCTGGCTGAACCGGGCAATCATGATCGGCTTCTTCAATAGGTCTTGGAGCTTCTCGACGCCTTGACCGGAGTGCACGACGATGGTCTGAGGATCCTTCTGAAAGAAGGCCGCCACCGTTTTGCCCGGGATCTTCTCGGCAAGCAGGTTGAGCGTGGTGAAGCTCGAGCCCATGCCAAGCTGATAGCGGCCGCTCGCCACCATGAGAGGTACGTTGATGTCCGGACCACCCGGCGCGATCTTTACGTCGAGGTTGGCGGCTTTATAGAGCCCGCTTTCCTGCGCCTGGTAGAAGCCGCAATGTTCGGTCTGCGGCAGCCAGTTGGTGCCGAAAGTGATTTGCGTCTCTGCCGCGGCGGGAAATGCCATCGCAACGCAAAAGGGTATTACGAGCAGCGTCTTTCTCAGCATGTGATGTGTCCTTTGCAATGTTTCCCGGTTGTGACGGAGCCGTTACCGACCCGATAGACAGACGTGGTTTCGGTCATGCGATGGTCAGCCATCTCGCTGGAGTTCGCTCGCATGCCAGCGGCGCAGGGTCAGCCACGAGGCGAGCGACGTCAGTCCGAAGATGGCGATGCCCGTGACCGAGAGCAGCAGCAGAGCAGCAAACAAGCGGGGAATATTCAGCCGGTACTGGGCCTCGAGCAGGCGATAGGCGAGTCCAGAGCCGGCGCCGGCCGAGCCGGCAGCAAATTCAGCGACGACGGCTGCGATGAGCGCCAGGCCGCCACCGATCTTGAGGCCGGCCATGAAAAATGGCGTCGCGGCCGGCAGCTTGAGGAAGAGCAGTTGCTGCCACGGAGAAGCGCCGTAGAGAGCGAACAGGCTTATCAGATCATGGTCGACGCTCTTGAGGCCTTGCACCATGTTGGAAAGGATCGGGAAGAAGGCGACGAGGAACGCACAGATCAGCACCGCCACCTGTGTGTTGGGCGCATAGATCAGGATCAGCGGCGCGATAGCGACGATGGGCGTGACCTGCAGGATGACGGCATAAGGGTAGAGAGCCAGCTCTATCCATCGGGACTGGACCAGCAGAACGGCCAGGCCTACCCCTCCGATCAAGGCCAGCAACAAAGCGAGGAACGTGATCTGCACCGTGACCCAGAGGGCCGGGAGCAATATCGGCCAGTCCTTATAGAGGGTCGCCAACACGACGGATGGTGCTGGCAGAATGTACTGCGGTACCGCTGCGATTCGGACATAGGCCTCCCAGACGGCGAGCGAAAGCGCCAGCGTGACCGCGGGTACCACGATGGCTGCCACGCGCGCGCGGCGCCTTTCCTGGATCAAAGACTCTTCCGGAGCCTGCCTCATGCGTCCCCGACTCCGGCAGACGCGGCACGGCCTTCCATCAGTCGAGAGATTTCAGAGCAGGTGCGGTTGAAACCTTCGGTGAGGCGATAATTCTGCGAACGGGGCCACGGTGCCTCAACCTTCAGCTCGTGCGCAACCCGGCCCGGCCGGCTGTGCATGACGACGACGCGGGAGGCGAGATAGCCGGCCTCGAACACTGAATGCGTTACGAAAACAACCGTCAATCCGGCAGCTCTGGAAAGACTGAGCACGTCGTCGTTGAGCCTTTGCCGCGTGATTTCGTCGAGTGCCGCGAACGGCTCATCCATGAGGAGCAGCTTGGGCTGGGTTACCAACGCGCGAGCCAGCGAGACGCGCATTTTCATGCCGCCCGAGAGTTCGCGCGGATACGCCTCGGAGAAGTCGTTCAGGCCGACGGAGCCCAGGGCATCCATGATGCGCTCGCGGGCCTTGCGCTTCGACATGCCGGCAAGCCGCAACGGCAAGTAGACATTTCCGAAAATTGTCGCCCACGGCATCAAAGTTGGATCTTGAAATACGTAGCCGATCCCCGCCTCGGGGCGTCCGCGGCTGTCGATCCGCGAGCTCGGCCAGTCGACCTCGCCTGTGCTCGGCTTGCTGAGTCCCGCGATGATCTTGAGTGCCGTCGACTTGCCGCAGCCGCTAGGCCCGAGTAGGGCAACGAATTCTCCTCGTTTGATAGTCAGGTTTACGTCCGACAGGGCGATGGTGCCGTTGCGGTAAGTCTTCGAAACGCGCCGCATGGTCGCCACGGGACGAACGTACGGGGTAGACTTGGCCTCGACGTGTTTCGCCATATGCGAGACCAGCAGCATCAGGTGACTGCAGCGACGCGGAGGGGCGCGACGGCAACTTGCGACATGGCGACTTCCCTCGTTTCATTTGCACGATCGAAGTGCAAATGCATGATCCGCTATTTCCTGAACAGGAAAGCGTGTCCGGTTGGTTGAGGGAAGAGTCGAAGAACGCATAGTCCTCATTGCCGCGCCATTATGATGTCGCCGAATGCATCGAGGGCTGCGGTCGACGATCTGATGGGCCGGACGCACCACGGATGCCGCTAGGACGTGCAAGCTGCGTACTTGTTAGTCACTGTTCGTGCTTGCTCACAGCGCAGTCCTTTGCTCACATGAAACCGTTTGCAAACGCATTCGATGGTCGGAGCGAGAGGTTTCGGACTGCACAAAAGTGTTTTCGAAGCGCCCAGTTCAGTCGCTACAGGCAAGCCGCCTACGCCGCGTGCACGCGCGAACCGGTCATGACATTTGACGCCCGCATCGACCTCCGGCACCTCAGGGTGTTACGGGCTCTGCTCGCTGAAAACAGCGTATCGCGCGCGGCCAAAGTCTTGGGACAAAGCCAGCCAGCGGTGAGCGTCGCGCTCCGCCAGCTTCGCGAGATTTTCGGCGATCCCCTCCTGGTACGCTCCGGCGCAGGCATGGTGCGCACGGAGCGGGCAGAGTCTATTGCCGAGGCGGTCGGGGGTTTGCTCGACGAGATTGACGAGCTCGTGGCTCCGCCGGGCGCCTTTGACCCGGCGACGTCAGACCGGCATATCCGCATCGTCGCTTATCTAGGCCTTGGCTCATTGCTCATTCCCGCCGTCGTGAAAGCGGTTCGAACCGAGGCGCCCCACGTGCGGCTCGAGATTGTTCAGCCAGGCCCGCCCGAAGTGACCAAACAGCAATTGCAGGACGGCGAAGTCGATCTCGTGATCGCCAGTCGCCAAGGCCCGTTTCAGAACCTGCGCTTCGCACCGCTGCTCGAATGCGACTTTGCGTGCATTCTGTCCTCCACCCATGCCCTCGCTGGACAAAAGCGGTTGACGATCGAGGAGTATCTTTCCCTCGATCACTTGTCTCCCAGTCCTTCGGCAGTCGTCTTGGGCGCACCCATCGACGGGCGGCTTCTCGACCTGGGCTATAAACGCAATGTCGTGATCACCGTGCCGGAGTTCGCGCTGGCGCGCTATATCGTGCCTGGCTCGAATTTGGTCTTCACCACCGCTCGCCCCTACGCCGAGGAACTGGCGGCTGACCTTCCGGTCAACGTGCTCGATGCGCCGCCGGAGCTCGGGCGTATGAGCGCATTCTTGTTCTGGCATGAGAAGAGCCATCATTCCGCTTTCGGCAAATGGCTGCGCGGCACCGTTCGCACCGTGGCCGACCGACTCTTTCGCGAGTGCGATTCGGATCGAGACATTCGCTCGACTCTGCGGCGTCGCTAATGGCAAATTTCCAGCGCACGAGGGCGTCATTCGATCGGACCAATAACGTCTATAAGCCGGTCACGGCTTCCGCAGCCTCATGCGATCGCGCCTAATAGCAAGGCGCAAGGATTGAGCAGGAGTCGTCGCGTTCATGCGATCTGGATTGAGCTCCGAGGCTGTATCCCCACCGTTTGGCCGCTACAGCCACGGTGTGGAAGTGGCCGATATAAGCCGATTGGTGTTCTGCTCGGGCCAACTGGGGTTCGAGGCAGATGGAAGCGTTTCCGACGATGTCGGTGAGCAGACCAAGGTCTGCTTCGCCAATATCGCGCGCATCCTTGAAGCGGCCCGGATGAACCTTGACAACGTCGTGCGCATCAACGCCTTCGTTACCGACCGCGCCCACATACCCGCCTATATGGCCGTGCGCGATGCCCTGTTCTCCGATCCGCCGCCGGCTTCGACCCTCGTCATCGTCTCGGGTTTTACTCGGCCGGAGTTCAAAGTCGAAGTCGAAGTGACCGCAGCGGTTTGAGGTACGGGATGGACCAGATGGTCAAGCCGCGGCGACTGTGGTGGGGTGAGATGTCGTCCGCTGATTTTTCCAGCATCGACAGGCGATCTACGATCGCCGTGCTGCCCATTGCGGCCATCGAGCAGCACGGGGCGCACCTGCCGCTGTGCACCGACGAAGCGATCATGAAAGGCATGATTGAGACCGTTGCTTGCATGCTGCCGCCGGACATCGATCTCCGGGTTCTTCCCATTCAGGCCATCGGCAAGTCCGACGAGCATCTGTTCGCGCCGGGCACGCTCAGCCTCTCCGCCATCGCCCTCATCGAGAACTGGGTGGCATTGGGAGCGCAGGTGGCGCAGGTGGGTATTCGCAAGCTCGTCATCGTCAACGCTCATGGCGGAAACGACGAGGTGATGGGGATCGTGGCGCGCGAACTGCGCGTGCGCCATGGGCTGCTGGCGGCCAAGACGAGCTGGCTGCGCTTCGGTCATCCCGAAGGGCTTTATTCAGACCTGGAGTTGCGCGACGGCATCCATGGCGGGGACGTGGAGACGTCGCTGATGCTGCACTTCCGGCCAGATCTCGTGAACATGGCGCTGGCGGGCGATTTTCCTTCCGTCAACGCGGCCGCAGAGGATGATTACACACATCTGCGGGCGGTGGGCCGACACGCATTCGCCTGGATAGCCAAGGATCTGCACCCGAGCGGCGTGGTCGGAAACGCGGCTGCAGCCACCGCCGCCAAGGGTGAAGCAAGCGCGAACTGGCAGGCGCAGAGTTTCGTCGAACTGCTGCGCGACATGCGTTCCGCCGACATCGATACTCTTCTCGCAACGACTGACGGGTACTGAGATGGCGCTGGCGCTGCCGGACGATGGCTCGATGCTGCTCGGCAACGCCCGCGTCCATCGCAGTCATCTCGTAACGCCTGTGGGGCCGGCCGATGCGGAGGGCTTCCATCGCGTTACTCTCGATATCCGTGCCGGTCGGGTCCACGCCATTCGCCGCTACGATCCGGCGGCCGTCGACGAGCGTATCGATCTTGCAGGGCGGGTCGTGTTCCCCGCCTTCGTCGACTGCCACACGCATCTGGACAAGGGCCATATTTGGCCGCGCCAACCCAATCCGGACGGCAGTTTCGGAGCGGCGCTGTCCGCTGTCGCCGCCGATGCCGATGCCCGTTGGTCGGCCGCCGACCTTTACGCCAGAATGACGTTCGCCCTGCGTACGGCCTACGCCTATGGCAGCAAGGCAATCCGAACTCATATCGACTCCCATACGCCCCAGGCCGCCATTTCCTGGCCGGTCTTCGAGACGGTGCGCACGGAATGGTCCGGGCGGATCGATTTGCAGGGCGTGAGCCTGATCAGCATCGAGGAGGTCAGAGACGAGGCGGCGTTCACAGCGCTCGCGCGACGTGTCGCGAATGCGGGCGGAACGCTCGGTGCAGTAACCTACATGGTCGACGATCTCGATGCCCTGCTCGATACGGTGTTCCGCACCGCTCTCGACCATGCGCTCCATCTGGATTTTCACGCCGACGAGTCGGGAGATCCAAACGCGGTTTCCCTGCGCAAGATCGCCGAAGCGGCGCTGCGGCACGGTTTCGACGGAAAGATCATGGTCGGACATTGCTGCTCGATCGCAAGCCAGCATGAAGACGACGCAGCTTCAACGCTCGAGCTCGTCCGGCAGGCTGAGATTTCAGTCGTCACCTTGCCCATGTGCAACCTCTATCTTCAGGACCGCCGCAGCAATGGGACGACGCCACGCTGGCGTGGCGTGACGCTCGTACATGAAATGGCCGCCCTCGGCATACCGGTGGCCATTGCGTCCGACAACACACGCGATCCGTTCTACGCCTACGGCGACCTCGACATGCTCGAGGTCTACCGCATGGGTACGCGCATTCTGCATCTCGACCATCCTGTCGGAGACTGGCCGGCAAGCGTCGCGGGCGTTCCCGCGCGAATGATGGGACTTGATGACGCCGGGTTCATAGCTCCAGGCACGACGGCCGATTTCATCGTCTTCAAGGGAAGATCCTTCGGCGAGGTGATGTCGCGCGCCGAAAGCGATCGGGTGGTGCTGCGGAATGGACGGCCTGTGAGCGCGCGCTTGCCCGACTACAGCGAACTCGACGCACTGATGGAGGTATAGATGGATATCGAAGGTCTCAAATCCGAGCTCGCGGGCCTTTCCATCGAAGAAAACCCCAACTTCGTCCGCATGAAGAGTCGCGACGCCTATTGGTTCTCACCGATCCTCAAGGGCGAGCTGGACGCGGTGATGGGCGATCTGGTCGTCACGCCTCGTAACGAGGCCGAAGTGGTCCGCATTGCCAAGGCCTGTTACGCTTTCGATGTGCCCCTTACGGTGCGGGGCGGCGGCACCGGCAATTATGGTCAAGCCATGCCGCTTTCGGGAGGCGTGGTGCTCGACATGACGGCCATGTCGGCGGTCAAATCAATCGCACCAGGCCGGGTCGTCGCCGAAGGCGGAGCGATCATTGCCGATATCGACAGGCAGACACGCGCGCATTCCGCACAAGAGCTGCGCATGCATCCTTCAACTCATCATAGCGCTTCGATCGGCGGCTTCGTTGCCGGCGGCTCCTCAGGAATCGGCTCGATCACATGGGGTGGGTTGCGCGATCCGGGCAACATCATAAGGCTGCGCGTCGTCACCATGGAGGCCGAGCCGCGCGTGCTCGATCTATTTGGCGATGACATCCAGAAGGTTGCCCACGCGTACGGTACCAATGGCATCCTGACGGAAGTCGAAATGCCGCTGGCGCCAGCCTACGATTGGGTGGACATGATCGTGGAGTTCGATCGCTTCATGGAGGCTGCCGCCTTTGCCAACGATCTCGGCGCCCAGGACGGCCTCCTAACCAAGCTGATCTCGGTGATCGCCGCGCCGATACCCTATGCCTATTTCAAGCGACATCAGAAGTTTCTAAGCGAGGGCAAGCATGCCGTGCTGCTGATGCTGGCACCGCACGCCGTTTCTGCCTTCGAAGACTTTGCCAAGCGCTATCCGGGCACGATTTGCTTCCGCAGCGATGCCGACATCGACACGAAAGGGCTACCGCCTATCTACGAGCTGAGCTGGAATCACACGACGCTGCGCGCGATGAAGGTCGACACGAACCTGACCTATCTGCAATCGCTCTATCCCTTTCCCAATCAGCTCGCTCTGATCGAGAAGACGCTGAACCTCTTTGGCGACGAGGTGCCGCTCCACCTCGAGTTCCTGCGCTTCGACGGCAACGTCACCTGCTTCGGCCTGCCGCTGGTTCGCTACTCCACGGCCGAGCGGCTTGAAGAGATCATGCGCATTCACGAGGCCAACGGCGTGCCGATCTTCAATCCGCATCGCTATACTCTCGAAGAGGGCGGCATGAAACGAACCGACGAGACACAGCTCGCCTTCAAGAAGGAAGCCGACCCCAAGGGTCTGCTCAACCCGGGAAAGATGATCGCCTGGGAAAATCCAGACTTCGATTTCGACGATGACAAGATCTATCTCTACCCCGGCCTTCGACGTGCTGTCGGCTAACCCGGACGTAGCCTCATGCTCAACGTCACGTTCGTGCTCGCCGATGATCACGTCATCACAGTACCGGCACAGCCAGGCCAGTCGCTGATGGAAGCTGCCTTGATTGGTGGTGTGCCCGGGATTGTTGCGAACTGCGGTGGCGGCGCCATATGCGGCACGTGCCACGTCTACGTCGATGCGGGGTGGAGCGACAGGATAGGGTCACCCGAGGATGCCGAGGACGAGATTCTCGATGCGGTGCACGATCCGGGGCCTTTATCGCGCCTCTCTTGCCAGGTCCTTCTAAGAGAAGAGTTCCATGGGCTCGTCGTGCGGGTTCCGATCCGACAAAACACCTGAGCAATTGCGCCGCGCAGCTATCGCTCTGCGTTTGCCGGGACCGCCCGGCGAACTGCTAGGGCTAAACCTTCCCTCGTCTTTGGCCAAGCCATACCGGCCATCGACATAATAACACCCGTTCGATCCCTTCGGCTTGCGGGCTAGGCAAGCGCGGCGGTAATCGAACAATCGCCGAACAAGCTTTCGAATACCTCACTTCCGCACCTATGATCGGCATTCTCGGGTCGTCGGTGACGGTGCGGGTAGAGGAGTCCTTCGGCGGAAGCCCGGCGGCCTGAAGCCGGCATTGTCATGGCCCCGCCGGGAGCTGGAATTTGGAATCCCGAGCATTTTCAGATGCACAACTGACACACTATCGCTCAAAGTTGAGTACATAGGTATGCAATTGGGGGCGACGCTGGTAAGACGCCCAACAACGGCAAGCCAGCAATCGCCAGCCAGCCACACAGTGGATTTTTGCCTTGCGCTGTCGCGCAGGGCAATCATGACGTGGGGATGGCTTCATGAAGCGGCGCGAAGGTTTTCTGGGGCTCGGCTTGGTCGCGGCTATAGGGCTCACAACCGGCGCAAGCTTGGCACAAGAGCCGAAAGCATCGGAGCCTGCCGCACCGGCCGACGGCGCAACGGAACTTCCCGCTGTTACGGTCGACGCGCCAGCGGCAAAGAAGGCCGCGAAAAAGTCTGCAGCCACGAAGAAGGCTCCCTCTGCCAGCGCATCGGCGTCCGCTTCAACTCCGCAGCCACAGGCTCCTTCCGAGGGAGCGGGCGTCCGGGAAACGGCAACCGGCCCGGTCGAAGGCTATAACGCGACGCGGACGGCGACGGGCATGAAGACCGACACGCCGCTGAAAGAGATTCCGCAGTCTGTTTCGGTCGTGGGCGCCGAGCAGATCCGGGACATGAGCGCGCAGAATCTCCAGGATACCCTGCGCTATGTGCCGGGCGTGGTCGCTGACGGCTATGGCACGGACAGCCGTGCCGATGGACCTCTCATTCGCGGGACGGCAGCGTCCGAATATCTCGACGGACTGCGGCGCACCTCCAACTATTACACGTCGAGCTACCGCATCGATCCCTACTTCATGGAACGTATCGAGGTGCTGCGCGGACCCGCATCGGTGCTCTACGGGCAGGCGCCGGTGGGCGGCATCATCAACTCTGTGTCGAAGCGCCCGGAGCAGGAGCACAGCAGCGAGATCGGCGTCGAATACGGCACGTTCGACTTCAAGCAGGTCAAATTCGACACGACGGGCGCCATCACCTCGGACGGCAAATGGTCGTATCGATTGACGGGTCTCGCCAGAGATTCCGATACGCACGTCGATTACGTCGACGATGACCGCTATGCTTTGCAGCCGGCGATCACCTATCGTCCGGACAACGACACCACCATCACGGTGCTCGGCAATTTCCAGAAGGACCAGACCGGCTCGACGCAGCAGTTCTTCTCGCACATTGGCACGATCTACCCCAACGCCAACGGCCGCCGCATCGCCTACGACACGTTCATCGGTGAGCCAACCGACCACTACGATACGGATGTCGCCTCGGGCACGCTGATTGCCGAGCACAAGTTCAACTCGGCGCTTAAGGTGAGCCACGTCTCGCGCTATGCCGATATCAAGAACGATTATGCGTCATCGTACGCGGGGCATTTCTATACCGTGCCGTATTTCGGCTTCATCTATTTTGATCCTGATCAGGAGTATACGGCGCGCGTAAAGTACGGAGCCATCACCGAGACGCAGACCTTCAATCAGGATACGAACCTCGAGGCCAAGTTCGCGACGGGCTGGGTGTCGCACAAGGTGATCGCTGGCCTCGATTACATGAACTTCCGATCGAAGTCGCTCGCGAACGGCGCACTGAACATGACTCCGATCAGCGTTTTCGACCCGGTTTACGGCCAGCCGGAAAATCTCAACTTTGGCTACACCAGCCTCACCGATCAAACGGTCGAGCAGGCCGGTCTTTACGTCCAGGATCAGTTGCGGCTCGGCAACTGGATCGCCGTTCTTGGCATGCGCAAGGACTGGATCGACAACGAGAGCGGCGGCTCGAGCCAAAAGGACGACGCGACGACCTATCGCGCGGGCCTCATGTACGAGTTCGCATCGGGTTTCACGCCGTATTTCAGCTATGGCGAATCTTTTGTGCCCATCATCGGTACTTCGTCTCCGCAGAGCGGCAGCCAGGCCTTCGATCCGCAGGCGGGACGCATGTATGAGCTGGGCTTCAAGTATCAGCCCGCCGGTGCAAACTTTGCCATCAACAGCGCCATCTACGACATCGAAGAGAGCAACCGGTTAGAGGCCGATCCGAATGAGCCCGGATACAACGTTCAGACCGGCGCAGTCGCAATCCGAGGCTTCGAGATCGAACTGACCGGCCAGATCACGAAGAACCTAAAGGTTGCGGGCGGCTACTCTTACACCCAGGCCGAGTATGACAACAACTCGGCGACCGATGGCAATCAGATCGAGTCTATTCCGAAGCATCTCGCGTCTATGTGGGGCGTGTGGGAGTTCGACCAGCCCTACCTCCTGGGTTGGTCTGTTGGAGCGGGCGTCCGCTATATCGGAAAATCCTGGGATAGCCTCAACGTCATCGAGGTGCCGGATGTGACGCTGTTTGACGCCATGATCGCGTACGAGGAGGACAATTGGCGCTGGTCCATCAACGCTAAGAACATCGGCGATGAAGAATACGTTTCGACGTGCCTTTCGCGCGGCGATTGCTTCCTCGGTACGGCCCGTACCATCACGACCGGGATCACCTATAAATTCTAAGCTTGCGCCTGCAGGGCCTTCGCGGCCTCGCGGCGGTCTGTCTCGGTAGAGGTATTGTATTCTCCGGCAGTCATGTTTATTCGTCGTCGGGTTGCGGCTGTCGGGGAGTTCAATGCGAGCGGCGTTCACACTGATCCATCGTTGGGGCGGCCTGTTCATCGCCGTCTTTTTGTTCATCGCCGGCATAACCGGTGCGGTGATCTCGTGGGATCACGAACTCGACGAATGGCTAAACCCGCATCTGTTCGACGCAAAGACCTCCGGCCCGCCGCTTTCCGCGCTTGACCTTGCCAAGCGTGTCGAGAACGCGGATCCGCGTGTTCAGGTCAGCTATTTCCCGCTTTCGTTCGAGGAAGGGCACAACGCCGACTTCTTCGTCGAGCCGAAGGTCGATCCGAAAACGGGCGCGCTCTACCCGGTCGACTACAATCAGGTGTTCGTCGATCCCGCGAGCGGGGACGTTGCGGGACGGCGCTACTGGGGGGCCATCTCGCTCGACACCGAGAACATTCTCCCGTTTCTCTACAAGCTGCACTACTCGATGCACATTCCCGATTTCTGGGGCATCGACCGCTGGGGCATCTGGTTCATGGGCATCGTCGGCATCGTGTGGATGTTCGACTGCTTCGTCGGCTTCTATCTCACGCTGCCGCGGCGTAACGGGCAGAATGGCGCACCGTACGACATCGCCGTCAGCTCCAACACGCGCCGCACATGGTGGGAGCGATGGAAGCCCGCCTGGAAGATCAAGCGCGGGGCCAGCAGCTACCGGCTGAATCTCGACCTCCACCGTGCGTTCGGCCTCTGGCTCTGGGCGGCTCTGTTCATCCTTGCGTTCACCTCGGTCTCGATGAACCTCAACAACGAGGTGGTGCGACCCATCCTGAGCAAACTGTCATCGCTCACGCCCGATGCGTTCGACGACCGAGCCCCGGCCGCGCTCAACAAACCGATCGCGCCGAAGCTCGACTATGCGCAGGCGATCGAGGTCGCGAGCGCGGAAGCACGCCGCCGCGGTTGGGACGAACCCGCAGGCGCCGCATTCTACGGCCGACTGCACGGGCTCTATTCCATCAGCTTCTTCCATCCGGGCGACGATCATGGCTCCGGCGGCATGGGCGTCAAAATGCTCTTCCTCGACGGGGCAACCGGCGCTCTGCAAGGCGGTCGCGTGCCGTGGGAAGGCACGGCGGCCGACGTCTTCATGCAGCTTCAGTTCCCGTTGCACTCGGGCCGCATCGCAGGCTTGCCCGGCCGGATCTTCCTGTCGTTCATGGGGCTTGTGGTGGCGCTGCTCTCGGCGACGGGCATTGTCGTCTGGTTCAAGAAGCGTGCGGCTCGGGTTGCTCGAAAGTTGCCGACACGCGACGCGCCGAACCCTGCGGATCGACGGATGCGCTCGACCTAGGATTCTAAAGCAGCTGCTACGACCTGTGCCGGTCCGCTAATAAAGCGGCTGATCCTGAGGGGATGGCCGGCCGTCGTTGCGCGCCCGATTGCAGTTGGGCGAGACCTGCTGAGCCCAGCCCTCGTCGCCTTCACCTCTTGGCTGTTCCGCCGCGTCAAAAGTCGGTGCGATAGAGCTGTGTCATCATCAAAGCTCGGTGAGAAGCCGCACGTTCCACCAAATTTGCTGCCTGGGTTGTGTCTCGTCGTGGCTTGAGGCACGGTCAATTTCGGATGACATGCCCGTTGCGGCTCATCTTATGCAGAATCTGAAATGGTGGTGAACGCCCGAACGAGCAAGCGGGTCAACAAGAAGAAGCGGGGGAGGGATGGCGCTAACTGCGCTCGACTGGGGGCTCATCGGCGCGTATGTCGCCGTTGTAATTTTAATCGGGGTCAGGGTGACGACCAAGGTCACCTCCGCTCAGGAGCTCTTTCTTGCCGGTCGGAGCCTCGGCTTTGCCACTGTTGGATTTTCGCTCTTTGCTTCCAACATTTCATCGACGACGATCATTGGCGTTGCCGGCGCCGCTTATCAGAACGGGATCAGCGTCGCGCATTATGAGCTCATGGCCGCCCTTGTCCTGATCTTTATGGCGTTCGTTACCATCCCAGTTTTCTTGCGCGCGCAGATCACGACAGTACCCGAGTACCTACAACGCCGTTTCGGTCCCTTCGTATGCAAATACGTATCGGCGCTCACTATCGTGCTTTCGATCTTTGTCGACACGGCTGGCAGCATTTACGCCGGTGTGTTGGTCCTGCAAACGCTCATTCCCGGACTGCCGTTTGTTCCCGCATGCATCGCTCTCGCAGCATTTGCGGGCCTCTATACGGCATTCGGTGGCCTTCGTGCGGTCGTTTACACGGACGTTCTTCAAGCCATCATTCTGCTGGCTGGAACAGGCGTGATTACCTACGTGCTATTTGAGCAGTTCGATTTTTCGTGGTCGGCGGCGATGGCTGCCGTGCCGAGCGATAAGCTCTCGCTGATCCGTCCCCTCGATGACCCGGCTCTGCCATGGCTCGGCGTGCTGGTGGGTCTTCCGATCCTTGGATTCTATTACTGGGCGGCCAATCAGTACATCATGCAGCGTGTGCTGGGCGCAAAGAACCTCGAGCATGCGCGATGGGGCGCCATGCTCGCCGCGGCATTGAAGCTCTTGCCGCTCTTCCTGTTTGCCATTCCTGGAGCTCTCGCGTTCGCACTCCTTCCAGGACTGCCAGATGGCGATCAGGTGTTTCCGACGATGATCGTCACGTATCTGCCAGCGGGTTTGGTCGGGCTCGTGCTCGCGGGACTGATCGCCGCCATCATGTCGACGATCGACTCCACGCTCAACTCCGCGTCGGCGCTGGTCGTTTATGACTTCGTAAATGCCTCTGAGCACAAGCTCTCGCCGCGACGCACGCTGTGGCTCGGGCGTCTGACAACCCTCGTGTTCGTCGTCATCGCAGCGTTCTGGCCGCTCGTCATTCGACACTTTCCAGGTCTCTTCAATTACATCCAGCAGGTTTTTTCCCTAGCGGTTCCGCCGGTCGCTGCGGTTTTTCTGCTTGCAATGTTTTGGTGGCGCGCGACCACCGCCGGTGCGATCACCGCACTTGTCCTGGGTCACACTATCGGATGTGCCATCTTCGTCTGGAAGATCTGGTGCAGCATGCACGGCGTTGCAGACGGATTACCCCATTTCACCATCGTAGCGGGTGCGACGGCTCTGCTCTGTTTGCTCGTCGCCGTAGGCGTAAGCCTCGCTCAGCCACGGGGCCAGACTGTCTCAGTACCAAGCCTACTATGGACGCCACGTGACACGCGGCCGGACTGCGGTGATCGGTGGGATTACAGGTGGGCTGCGGCGGCCATCGGCGCAGCTGTTATCATGTTGATCTGGATGTTCCGTTGATGCGGAATTGACTCATTCTGTGACCGATCGCGGGCGCCGCAGAGCGAGCGCTGGATCAGCTGCGCGATCTCGTCCCTGCGCTTCGCATCTCGAATCTCAAAGATTTGGCTCCCGATCCACCGGCCCGAGCATCTCTCCATATTTGCCGACGGCCTACGAAAGGCGGGCCTGCCTGAATAGCGGCTCAATACGGATTGTTTATTGCGATGGAGCCGGGAGGGGATGTCGTCAATAGCTGGGGGAGCATATAGGGCACGCCCTGAGGAGGCGCACGATTGACGCGGATTTCGCATCCGTAGGCCGCCGAAAGAAGCTCGTCGTTGAAAACGACGACGGGCGATCCGCGGGCCAGAATGCGTCCGCTACTCATGAGCACAATGTCATCAGCCCACGCGGCGGCCAGGTTCAAGTCGTGAAGGACGACGAGCACCGCGCGCCCGGTCTCGGCTTGGCGCCGGGCTTCGTCGAGAACGCGGATTTGATGCGCCAGATCGAGACTGGAGGTTGGCTCGTCGAGGATCAGGATCGCCGCTTCCCCCGGTTTGCGATGGGCAGCATCGAGCTGGCAGAGTGCGCGCGCAATATGAACTCTCTGCTTTTCGCCGCCCGAAAGCTCGCTGTAGAGGCGGGTTCGAAAGCTTTCGAGGTCGACGGCTTGCAGGGCACGGTCGGCGATCCTATGCGCGGGTGTCTCAATGCTGTCGAAGCCGGGGACCGACGCTCCGAGACGCACCACCTCGATCACGGTGAAGGGGAACGACAAGCTCGTCGCCTGTGGAACCATGGCGCGCCGCCGCGAGAGCGCCGCGGCTGAGAACGTCCGAAGATCACGGTCGTCGAGCACTATGGAGCCTATGCTCGGTTTCAGCTCGCCTGCCAGCACCTTCAGAAGCATGGACTTGCCAGCTCCGTTCGGGCCGATAATTGCCGTGACACGCCCGGCCGGGATCGCGAGGTCGATCCCGTCCAGAAGGCGCCGTCCGCGACGTTCGAGGACAATTCCGCGTGCTTCCAGCATGGCTCTACTCCAGGCCACCGATGCTGCGGCGTAAAACGATGTGCAGGAAGATGGGCGCGCCAATGGCGGCCATCACGATTCCAAGCGGCAGCTCTGCAGGACGCACGACCATGCGGGCTATCACATCGGCCAGCAACAACAGCGTCGCGCCGAGCAGAGCGCTGCACGGCAATACGAACCGATGGTCGGGTCCGGCGATGAGGCGCACGAAATGCGGCACGACGATGCCGACGAAGCCGACGATTCCGGCGACGGCGACTGCGGCCCCGACCGAGGCGGCCGTGCTGAGGATCAGCAGCCATTTGGTTCGCTCGACGTCCACGCCCAGGTGGTAGGCCTCGGCTTCACCGAGCAGAAAGCCGTTGAGCGCGCGAATGACGAACGGCAGCACGACGACGATAACAGCCGCAAAGGGGAGAATGGCGATCACTTTGGGCCAGCTCGCGCCGGAGATGCTGCCGAGCGACCAGAGAGTGAGGTCGCGCAACTCGCGATCGTCGCTGGCGTAGGAGATAAGGCCCGTCAGAGCGCCGGCGATGGCTCCGATGGCGATGCCCGAAAGCAGCAACGCGCCGATCATGAGCTCCCCACGGCGGCCGGCGATGAGTACGAGGAGCGTCGTCGTCAGGAAGCCGCCGAAGAAGGCCGCGAACGGCAGGGCGTAGACACCGAACATCTGGACCCACGGTAAAGCGAGGCCATTGCCGAGCGCAATGGTCGCGACGGCGGCCAGGGCAGCACCCGACGAGACGCCGACGATGCCCGGATCGGCGAGCGGGTTACGGAACAGTCCCTGCATCATTGCGCCGCTGACGCCAAGGGCAGCGCCCACGAAGGCGCCGAGGAGCGTGCGCGGCAACCTGATCCCGAAGAGCACGAGCTGCTCCGTTAGAAGCTGAGGGTCAGTGGTGCCGAACAGGGAGGCCTCGACCACGCGCCAGAGTGCGATCAGCGTGATGCCAGTTGCGCCGATGGACAGAGAGAGCACGACGGCCACGGACAGCGCCAGGATCGATGCAACGACGAGCCTCCTACCTATCGTCTCACGATCCAATGGCTTTGCCGCGTTCCTGTCCGAGAGGGCTTTCTGCATTACCTTGCGAGCTCTGCGCGCTTCGGGAGCTCCGGATAGAGCATGCGCATGAGATCCAGTGCTGCGGCCGGCGCTCGCGGTCCAAATCCGAGCAGGTAGAGCCCATCCATGCTGAAGACGCGCTTTTCTACCGCTGCGGGGCTCGTGCTCATGCCCTTCATGGCCAGGATCTGGTGGGCGTCGTGATTGCCATTCGACCGGCGCATGGTGACGATGGCCTCGGGTTTTAGCTCGACCATGGCTTCATCGGAGATTGGCTTGAAGCCGTTGATCGAAGCGGCGGCGTTCTCGGCACCCGCGAGCTTCAGGATCGCATCGGCGCTGGTGTTGCTGCCGCCTACGGTTGCCCGTCCATTGGCGACGTTCAGAACGAACAGCGCGCGCAGAGGTTTCTTTATGGATCCACGTTGCGCGGCCAGGGTTTCGAAGTCGCCCTCGATGCGCGAAGCCAGCTCGTTACCTGCTGCCTCTAGCCCGACGATGCGCGATACTTGCCGTGCCTTTCCGGCAATTCCCAGAGGGCTGAAGTCCTCCGCGATCTCAATATATTGAATAGGGGATGATTTGAGCGTCTTGACGACCTCGGGCGGTCCTGCGCGGTCGGATGCGATGATCAGACTGGCGTTTACCGACAGCACGCCTTCCGTCGAGAGCGCCCGCATGTAGCCGACGTCCTTTTTCTGCTGCAGGGCTTCGGGCGGATACTGGCTTGTCGAGTCGATCGCGACGATGCTCTTGTCGGCGCCGATGGCGTAGAGGATTTCGGTGATGTCGCCGCCGATCGAAATGATTTTCGTCGCATCGGCCGCGGCCGATGCGGCCTTTTCACTGTTGCTTGGCTGGGCCGATGCTGTGCCTGCAAGTGAGGCGAATACAAGAACGCACGCGACGAAGGCCGACGTACATAACGATAACCTAGAGAGTGCTGCCATTTCGGGCCATCCCGCCGGTTGCTACATATTTGCACCATAGAGCTGCGATCTCGCTTCGCAGCTCAAGCGGATACGTGTCATATCTTGACGATGTACGTCAAGATTTGATAAGCGCAATCCATTCAAGATGACGAGTTGCCTGCGCGTGCGAGGCTCGCACCCGGCAAGCGGCAACTTGAAGATAGCCAGCCCGCCATCGCCGAACCCTGCGCGGATCGGTCAGCCAGCCAGCAATGTCGTCTGCTCGAATAGCTGGGGGGTTGAAATGGAATCCGTACAACAGTGCGGCGCGCCGATGTCGTTTGCGCCGTCGTTGAAGCATGTGCGTTTTGGGTCGCTGCTTTTGGGTGTGAGCAGCCTGATCTTGCTGTTGACTGGGGCCGCGCAAGCCCAAAGTCCCGTAGAGCTGGATCCGGTTAAGGTCGAGGCGCAAGCCGCGAAAAAGAAGAAAGCCGCCGCTGCGAAGAAGGCGGCCCCCTCGTCGCCCGCACCGGTCGCTCCCGAACCAGAGCAGCCGCCAATCTCGCCCGAGCAGTCGCGACGTGATGCGCCATATCGCACGCCGGCTTCCGTCAGCTCTGTGAGCTTTAGCGATCTACAGACATACGGTCAGGTCGACACGGGTGACGTTCTGCGATCCGTACCCGGTACTTCGACGCGAGAAAGCATCAACAACCCGGGCATTGCGGTCAACATCCGCGGCTTCGAAGGCTCCGGGCGTGTCAACATGACGATCGATGGTGTGCGCCAGAATTTCCGCTTCACTGGCCACGAAGCACAAGGGTTTGCCTACGTCGATCCAGCGCTTTTGGCCGGCATCGACATCCAGCGTGGCGCGGTGTCCACGGCGGGCGGTGCAGGTGCGCTCGCTGGTACGGCGAACTTTCGTACGCTCGATATCGGCGATATTGTCAAACCCGGACAGACGGTTGGTGCGCTCACCAACGTGAGCTGGGGGGCGAACGAAGCGGGCTGGTCTGAAATGGTCGCTGCTGGTGTTACTAACGGCCGCGTCGGTTTTGCAGGGGCTATCAGCAAACGTGATCCCGGCAATTACGACAACGGAGACGGCGTCGAGGTTCCATACACTGAACAGGACCTTATTTCCGGTCTGTTCGGAGGAACACAAGTTGAAGTTTGGCGGTGTGATCTACGACAACGAATTCCTCGCCAATACGTATCCGCAAGGCTTGCGCTCAGAGACCTTCACGGCCAGCTATTCGTACAATCCGATTTCAACCGATCTGGTGAACCTGAAGGTCAATCTCTATCGCAACAACGTCACGATGAACTATGACAGCACGCCTCTTATCTCAAACGGTGGAGGCTCGGCCGGTCGTGAGATTGATGACGAGAGTATGGGCTTCGACGTCACGAACGTCTCGAAGTTCAATCTCGGAGGTGTGCGGGTCAGCTCGCAGTACGGCTACGAGTACTTCTTTGATGACGTCGATGTCATAAACAGCACTACGCAACCCGGTTATGGCGTCAATCCGAGCGGCGAAAGCAGCATCCAGGGTGTGTTCTCTGAGACGACATTTTCTTACGGTATCTTCGATCTCATCGGTGGCCTGCGCTACGATAGGTTCAAAGTGGACGGCCAAGGATCGGTCGGGCCTGGCAATCCGCTCGGCATGCCTCCTGGACCTTACGTGGTCGATGTCGACGAGGGCCGATGGAATCCGAAAGTCACGCTGGCGGCGACGCCTTGGCAATGGCTTCAGCCTTACGTTACCTACGCCGAAGCGTTCCGCGCTCCGACGGTAAGCGAGCTTCTGACGGGCGGCGTGCATCCGGCCACGGGCGGTCCACCGATGTTTTTCTCGCCCAATCCGTTTCTTGAGCCGGAGATCTCCAAGGGCTGGGAATTCGGCGCCAACATCTTCGTCGATGGTCTGCTGACGCGAGACGACCGCTTCCGCTTCAAGGCCAACTATTACAAGCAGGACGTGGAAAATTACGTCACCGCCTGCTTTAGTCCCACGGGACAGGTCTTCTATTGCAACAACGCGGGTACGTCTGACGTCCAGGGTGTTGAGATCGAGGGCAACTACGATGCTGGCTATGTGTTTGCTGGGATTGCCTACACCTACACCGATAGCGATCTGCCTCCACAGATCAATGGCTTCGGCGCACAGAGCTATCTGCCGGATCACGTTCTGACGCTGACGGGTGGTCTGCGCTTCCTCGATGAGCGGCTGGTCATCGGTGCCAAGGGCTATATCGTGTCCGAGGCTTACATCGGCGAAATCAACGTTGCGCCCGGTGCGCACCCGTTTACCGACGGTTATGAGCTCCTGGATCTCTATGCGAGCTATAAGACCGACTATAACACGACGCTCGGGGTGACCGTCACCAACGTGTTCGACCGTGCCTATACGCCTGAGCTATCCACGGGTGCGTCTGGTGGCTTTACGGGTGACACAGGCAGGGGGCGGACGGCGCTATTCACCCTCCGCTCACAGTTCTGACGAGAGGAGTGGGCGGAGCTGATCGGCAATCTTGGCCGTAAGCCCGCCCGCCTTCATCAGCGATACGACGTGCGTTCTTCCATGGCGGCCGAATATCGGCCGCCATTGGCCATTTCAGAGCGCCACAAGCATGGGACGTAAGCGTGCTGTTTTTTTGGGTCAGCTGTTTTTAGCCGCGAGGCGATCGTTCATCCAAAGGGCAATGACTGTGCAGACGGCGCCAGACAATAGATAGGCACCGGCCGAGATCAGCCCGAAGTGGGTCGACAGCAGCAAGGCGGCGAGGGGAGCGAAGCCTGCCCCGAAGAGCCAAGCGAGATCCGTGGTGATCGCAGAGCCCGTGTAGCGGAACGCCGGCGAGAAAGCGGAGGCGACGGCGCCCGAGGATTGACCGAACGAAAGGCCCAGCAACACAAACCCGAGGATCATGAAAATTGTCTCGCCGACGGATCCCGCGTCGAGCAGTTGTGGTGCGAATCCGCTGAAAGCGGCGATGGCGAGCGCGGAGCCCATCAACAGGGACCTGCGTCCGATCCGGTCGGCGATCATGCCGGAGGCGAAGATCGCGAGCAGGCCGAAGAAGGCGCTGACGGTCTGGATGACCAAGAAGCGCGCGATGCCTTCAGAGGTAAACAGAAACACCCAGGACAAGGGGAATACGGTCACCATGTGAAACAGCGCGAAGCTCGCGAGCGGCGCGAAGGCGCCTGTCAGGACGTTGCCGCCCTCCGCCCGCAGAGTGTCCGACACACGAGCCGGATACAACTCGCGGTTCAGGAACAGCTCGCGATACTCCGATGTCGAGACAATTCTGAGACGCGCAAAGAGCGCGACGACATTTATGGCGAATGCGACGAAGAACGGATAGCGCCAGCCCCAGGCGAAGAAATCTTCCGCGGACAGCTTGCCGACGAAAAAGGCGAACAGAGCGCTCGCAACGATGAGGCCGGCCGGCGCGCCGAGCTGCGGGATCATCGCATACCAGCCGCGGTTGCGCTCCGGCGCGTGGATGGAGAGAAGCGAGGACAGTCCGTCCCAGGTGCCGCCGAGTGCGATGCCCTGGCAGATGCGCGCCGCGGCCAGGAGCCAGATGGCGGCGGCGCCGATGCTCTCGTAGCCGGGCAGGAACGCGATGGCGACCGTCGCCGTCCCGAGCAGGAACAGCGCAATGGTCATTTTCACGCCTTTGCCGTAGGCGCGGTCGATGGCCATGAAGATGGCCGTGCCGAAGGGGCGTGCAATGAAGGCCAGCGCGAAGATGACGAAAGAGTACAGCGTGCCGGTCAGCGCGTCGGCTTGTGGGAAGAGAAGCTTCGGAAAGACGATGACCGAGGCGATGGCGTAGACGAAGAAGTCGAAGAACTCGGACGTGCGACCGATGAACACACCGACCGCGATCTCGCCGGGGGCCACTTCGCTGTGGCGCGCCTCGGGGCCGACTGCGCCGTGTCCTGCCATTGTCGCCGAAGATTGAGCCATGATCGCACCGGAATGATGTTTCGCACGCGTCTCGCGCCGTGTCGGCTGTGCCGCATGGCCGTCCTAGGCGTCCGTGGCCAATCGCGGCATTGGGCAAATTGTCCAATGGGCCGCGCGCGCTTCAAGAGGTAGCGCTGCGACGGAGCCGCCTCGTACGCACGGACCGCCTATCATGAGCCGCTTTCGACTGTTGGCGCTGACGCCGCTTGCCCTGATGCTGGGGGGGTGCGACTTTGTCGTGCTTCATCCTGCCGGTGACATCGCCGTGCAGCAGCGCGACCTTGTTGTGATCTCGACCGTCCTTATGCTGCTCATCATCGTCCCGGTGATGGCGCTCACGGTGTTCTTTGCCTGGAAATACCGGGAGGCAAACCAGTCGGGCGATTACGATCCAGACTGGAATCATTCCACCTATCTCGAGCTGGTCATCTGGGCCGCGCCGCTTCTGATCATCATCTGCCTCGGCGCGGTCACCTGGATGTGGACGCACCTGCTCGATCCCTACCGCCCGCTCGACAGAGTGGCGCGCGAGCAGCCGGTCGCGGAAGCGGTCAAGCCGCTTGAGGTCGAGGTGGCGGCGCTCGATTGGAAATGGCTATTCATTTATCCGGAGCACGGTATCGCCACCGTCAACGAGATGGCGGCGCCGGTCGACAGGCCGATCCGCTTCCGCCTCACTGCGACGTCGGTGATGAACTCGTTCTACGTGCCGGCGCTGGCCGGGATGATCTACGCCATGCCCGGCATGGAGACGACACTGCACGGTGTGATCAACAAGCCGGGCACCTACGCCGGCTTCTCCACCAACTACAGTGGCGATGGCTTCTCCGGCATGCGATTCGCCTTCCACGGAGTGGACCAAGACGGTTTCGACAAATGGGTCGCGGCGGTGAAGGCGGAGGGCGGTGCGCTCGATCGTGCGACCTATCTGAAGCTCGCCAAGCCGAGCGAGAACGAGCCCGTGCGCCGCTACGCGACCGTGGAGCCGCAACTTTTCCGGCTGATCCGCGACCGCTGCGCGGAGCCCGGTAAGATGTGCATGGACGAGATGATGGCGATCGATGCCAGCGGCGGGCTGGGGTTTGCCGGTATCAATCTGCTGCAGCCGCCCGACAGGAAGGCCGGCACCATGCGCAGCGCTCTGTTCGGGCCGAAGGCAACGGCGGTCGCCGGCATCTGCACCACTGAGGAAGCCCAGGCCGCCGGCGAACGGACGGCGGATGCAGCGCGCCCCCGTGATCGCCAGCCGCTTCTCGGGGCCGGTCTGCCGCGTCCCTCGTTCACGCCCTTCTCATCTCCCAAGATCGACGCGAGCCTTCCGTTGCGCTCGCTGTCCGGCACCTGAGTGCGCACATGTTCGACAATTTCGATTTGACCAAGCTGATCTTCGGCCGGCTCACATGGGACGCCATCCCGATTCACGAGCCCATTCTCGTCGGCACCTTTGCGGTCGTTGTGCTGGGTGGGCTCGCGCTCGTCGGTGCCGTCACCTACTATCGGCTGTGGGGCTATCTCTGGCGTGAGTGGTTTACGACCGTCGACCACAAGCGCATCGGTATCATGTACATGATCCTCGGTATCGTGATGCTGTTGCGCGGCTTCGCGGACGCGATCATGATGCGTATCCAGCAGGCGATGGCCTTCAACGGTTCGGAAGGCTATCTCAACGCCCATCACTACGATCAGATCTTCACGGCCCACGGCGTGATCATGATCTTCTTCGTGGCCATGCCACTGGTCACGGGGCTCATGAACTACATCGTTCCGCTGCAGATCGGCGCGCGCGACGTCTCGTTTCCATTCCTCAACAACTTCAGCTTCTGGATGACAACCGGCGGTGCCGTGCTGGTTATGATGTCGCTGTTCGTCGGCGAGTTCGCACGCACGGGGTGGCTGGCATATCCGCCTTTGTCGGGCGCCGAATACAGTCCAGGTGTCGGCGTGGACTATTACATATGGTCCTTGCAGGTGGCGGGCGTCGGGACGACGCTATCGGGCATCAACCTCATTTGCACGATCGTCAAGATGCGCGCGCCCGGCATGACGATGATGAAGATGCCGGTGTTCGTTTGGACGTCGCTCTGCACCAACGTTCTGATCGTGGCGACCTTCCCGATCCTGACGGCGACGCTGGTGCTGCTCTCACTCGACCGCTACGTGGGCACGAACTTCTTCACGAGCGATCTCGGCGGCAATCCGATGATGTACGTGAACCTCATCTGGATCTGGGGTCATCCGGAGGTCTACATCCTGATCCTGCCGGTTTTCGGCATCTTCTCGGAGATCGCGGCGACCTTCTCGGGCAAGCGGCTGTTCGGCTACACGTCGATGGTCTACGCGACCGTGGTCATCACCATCCTGTCCTACCTCGTGTGGCTGCACCACTTCTTCACGATGGGATCCGGCGCCAGCGTCAACTCGTTCTTCGGCATCACGACGATGATCATCTCGATTCCGACGGGTGCCAAGGTGTTCAACTGGCTGTTCACGATGTATCGGGGCCGCATCCGCTTCGAGCTGCCGATGATGTGGACGATCGCGTTCATGCTGACGTTCGTCATCGGTGGCATGACCGGCGTGCTGCTCGCCGTACCGCCTGCCGACTTCGTTCTGCACAACTCGCTGTTCCTCGTTGCGCACTTCCATAACGTCATCATCGGCGGCGTCGTCTACGGCTTGTTCGCTGGCATGATCTACTGGTTCCCGAAGGCGTTCGGTTTCCGGCTGGATCCGTTCTGGGGCAAGGTATCGTTCTGGGGCTGGGTGCTTGGCTTCTTTTTCGCGTTCATGCCGCTTTACGTGCTCGGCCTTATGGGCGTGACGCGCAGGTTGCGGGTGTTCGATGATCCCTCGCTGCAGATCTGGTTCCTGATCGCGGGCTTCGGTGCCTTCCTGATCCTGATCGGCATCGTGGCTTTCATCATTCAGATCGCCGTCAGCATCATGAGGCGGGATCAGCTTCGCGATACGACGGGCGACCCGTGGAATGGCCGCACGCTGGAATGGGCTACATCGTCTCCGCCGCCGAACTACAACTTCGCCTTCACGCCTGTCGTGCACGACAACGATGCGTGGTGGGATATGAAGCGGCGCGGCTACCGGCGGCCCCTCGAAGGCTTCAGGCCGATCCACATGCCGGGCAACACGGGGACGGGTGTTATTCTCGCCGGCCTCAGCGTTGTGCTCGGGTTCGCGCTCATCTGGTACATGTGGTGGCTGGCGGCTCTGAGCTTTGCGGCCATCATCGGTGTCGCGATTGCCCATACCTTTGGCTACGACCACGGCTTCCATATCGCGAAGGATGACGTCGTGCGCACCGAGGCCGAACGGACGAAGCTGCTAGCAGCAAGCGGAGTGAATGCATGACGATGCTTGCCAGAGACACCCACGCAGGCGATGAGGCGCCCGTATTCTACCTCAAGGACGAGCACGCCCATCCCGAAGGCTCGAGCACCATGCTCGGCTTCTGGATCTACCTGATGAGCGACTGCCTCATCTTTGCGGTGCTGTTCGCCATCTACGGGGTTCTGGGCGCCAGCTATGCAGCGGGTCCGGCGCCTAAGGACCTGTTCGAGCTGGAGCTTGTGGCGCTCAACACGGCCATGCTGCTGCTGTCGTCGCTGACCTTCGGGTTCGCGATGCTGGAAATGGTGAAGGGCAACGTGCGGAGTACGCTGGCGTGGCTGGTCGTCACCGGCGTGTTCGGTCTCGCCTTCCTCGGGATCGAACTCTACGAGTTCGCGCACCTGATCCATATCGGCGCCACGCCGCAGCGTAGCGCCTTCCTGTCATCCTTCTTCACGCTCGTCGGCACGCACGGGCTGCACGTGGCTTTCGGCATCGTCTGGCTGGTCACGCTCTGGATTCAGGTGCGGCGCCACGGACTCGTCGAGGCCAATAAGCGCCGGCTGATGTGCCTCAGCATGTTCTGGCATTTCCTCGATGTGATCTGGATCGGGGTGTTTACCTTCGTCTACCTGATGGGAGTCCTGCGATGAGCGCGCCCAACGCTGCCGCGCATGCCGAGGCCGGCCACGAGCATCATCATGCGGATGGACATGCGCATGGGTCGCTCCGCGGTTATCTGATCGGCTTCGTGCTGTCGGTTGTTCTGACCGCGATGCCATTCTGGCTGGTGATGGGCGAGGTTCTGGAGAGCAAACAGCTCACGGCTTTCGTCATCATGGCGTTCGCGATCGTTCAGATCGCCGTCCACATCGTCTTTTTCCTGCACATGACCAGCAGTGCGGAAGAGGGGTGGAGCATGATGGCTCTGATCTTCACGCTGATCGTCATCGTCATCGCGATGGCCGGCTCGCTGTGGGTCATGCATCACCTGAACACGAACACCATGCCGTTCCACGATATGCGGCAGATGCCATGACGGCGGCGCTCCGGCACGGGCGCTCCTCGCTAGCGGTGATCCTTATCGTGATCGCCGCGGTTGCGAGCGCCGCGCTGCTCGGCGCACTCGGTGTCTGGCAGGTGAAGCGGCTTTCCTGGAAGCTGGATCTCATCGAGCGCGTGGAGCGGCGCGTTGCGGCCGATCCCGTTGCGGTGCCCGGGCGTGACACGTGGGGCTCCGTAACTGCAGCTTCCAGCGAGTATCTGAAGGTGCGTGTGGCGGGACGTTTCCTGCACGATAGGGAAACGCTCGTGCAGGCTGTCACCGATCTCGGTAGCGGCCATTGGGTGCTGACGCCGCTCGAGACGACACATGGCTTTACGGTGCTCATCAACCGTGGGTTCGTGACGGCGGAGCGCCGCGATCCGGCAGTACGCGCTGGGGGTGCGATCGCGAGCGATACGGCCGTGACCGGCCTTTTGAGGCTGTCAGAGCCAGGCGGTGCATTCCTGCGCGAGAATGATCCGGCAGGCGACCGCTGGTATTCCCGCGATGTGGCGGCCATCGCGTCCGCGCGGGGGCTTAGTGAGGCCGCGCCCTATTTTATCGATGCGGACGCAGCGCCCAATCTCGGCGGATGGCCAGTTGGTGGTCTGACGCGTGTGAGCTTCACCAACAATCATCTCGTTTATGCCGTGACGTGGTTTACCCTGGCCCTGATGGCATTGGCGGGCGGTGCCTATGTGCTCTACGACTGGCGGCGGAAGCAAGGCGCGCGGGGCGGCTCTAAGTCCGAGCGGTGGGAGCTATCCGGCGAGCTTAGGTAGCGCGATGGCGGCGCCGGACACCACGAACCGCAAGAACCTTCTGCTGCTCGTCCAGCTCCGCTGGCTCGCGGTCGCCGGGCAGATCATCACCATTCTCTTTGTCCATCATATGATCGACGTCGTGCTACCAGTCGCGCCTATGGCGGCGATCGTGCTGTTTCTCGTCGGTCTCAACGTGACGACGTTGCTCCGCTTGCGCAGCTTGCGTCCGGTTGCGCATTTCGAGCTGTTCGTCGAGCTTCTTCTCGATGTCGCCGCGTTGACAGCCCAGCTTTATCTGAGCGGGGGCGCCTCCAATCCGTTTGTCTTTCTCTATCTCCTGCAGGTGATGCTCGGGGCCACGCTGCTCGACGTCCGAGCCACCTGGTCGCTGGTCGGGTTCGCGAGCGCCTGCTTTCTCCTGCTCATGTCATTCAACCGTCCGCTTGCGATTCCGCTGTATGACAGCGAGACCTTTGTCACGCTTCATGTCCAGGGCAGCTTCATCAGCTTCTTGCTGACGGCATGCCTGCTGGTTCTGTTCATCACGCGCATCAACCGCAATCTGCGGGAGCGCGATGCGCATCTCGCCGATCTGCGCCAACAGGCGGCGGAGGAGGATCATATCGTGCGCATCGGGCTTCTTGCGTCCGGCGCCGCGCATGAGCTCGGCACGCCGCTTGCCACGCTCTCGGTCATTCTCAACGACTGGCGCCACATGTCTGCCTTCCGGAAGGATCCGCAGCTCCTCGAAGAGATGGGCGAGATGCAGGTGCAGCTCGACCGTTGCAAGCAGATCGTATCCAGCATCCTCGTGTCGTCGGGTGAAGCCAGGGGCGAGGGTACGATCCGCACGACGATGCGTGACTTTCTTGACGATGCGGCGCTAGAATGGCGTGCCAGCCGATCGCCAGCCCAGGTGGATTACAGCAATACCTTCGAGCCGGATGCCAGCATCGTGTCTGATGCCGCGCTGAAGCAGGTGTTGTTCAATCTGTTCGATAATGCTCTGGAAGCGTCTCCCGCGTGGGTGGGGCTTTCCGTCATGCGGCAGGAGGACATGCTGGTCATCGTCGTCGCGGATGCTGGACCGGGGTTCAAACCGGACATGCTACAGTCGATCGGCAAGCCGTATCAGTCGAGCAAGAACAGGCCAGGCAGCGGTCTCGGTCTTTTTCTCGTGGTCAATGCCGTTCGCAAGCTCGGCGGCTCGGTTTCGGCGCAGAACAATCCTGGAAAGGGCGCGTCTGTCACGTTGACGCTGCCGCTTGCCACTTTCTCCGGTTTGGGTAGTGACGGAAAGCCATCGTTCGCTTCTGATCGTTGAGGATGACACCTCTTTTGCGCGTGCCCTGCGGCGCTCCTTTCAACGGCGCGGCTATTGCGTCGAGGTGTGCGAGGGGCTGGATGGGTTGGACTCGCTATTGGCCGCGACGCGCTTCGGCTATGCCGTCGTCGACCTCAAGCTTGCGTCCGGCTCGGGCCTCAAGGTTGTTAAGACGCTCCATGATCATGATCCGCACATGCGTATCGTCGTGCTCACCGGGTTCGCGAGCATCGTGACGGCGGTGGAAGCGATCAAGCTCGGTGCCTGCCATTATCTCGCTAAGCCCGCGAACACGGACGACATCGAGGCGGCGTTTGGAAAGACCGGCGGTGATGCGGGCGTGCCGCTCAGTCCGCGCCCGTCGTCGCTCAAGACGCTCGAGTGGGAGCGGATTCACCAGACGCTGGTCGAGACCGAGTTCAACATTTCGGAGACGGCGCGCCGCCTCGGGCTGCACCGGCGGACGCTGGCCCGGAAGCTCGAAAAGCGTCGGCTGACCTAGGCGCTTCGGCCCGCTTTACCGGGTTACGGCGGCTTCCCTCCTCCGAGCACAGAGGTAATACGCCGACCGCTGAGCGCCGCCCGGGCAGTTCTGCTCTTTCCGCATGTCAGCCATAACCGCCGTATATATTGCGGAAAATCCCGATTTCGCAGATGCACAATTGTCTCGATGTCGTTGAGAGCGATGCGCATGGGTAAGCCGGCATTCATTGGGAAGAAGTCGAAAGCCGCTGGCGGCTGGGGGGCGCTCAAGAGCTGCGGAAAGAAGCTCCTTGCCAGCGGCTCGCCGCTCACTGGCGCGGCGGCGATGCTGAAGGCGAACCAGCCGGATGGCTTCGATTGCCCGGGCTGCGCCTGGGGCGACCCCGAGCACGGTTCGTCGTTCGAGTTCTGCGAGAATGGCGTAAAGGCGGTGGCCTGGGAGGCGACCCACAAGCGCGTCGGCCCAAATGATTTCTTTGCGCGTCACACCGTCAGCGAACTGCGCACGTGGACCGACTATGATCTCGAGCGTCAGGGCCGCTTGACGCACCCGATGCGCTATGACGCCGCCAGCGACCGTTATGTGCAGGTTTCGTGGGACGACGCGTTCGCGGAGATTGGCCGGGTTCTCAAGGCCCTCGACAGTCCCGACCGCGCGGAATTCTATACGTCCGGCCGCGCTTCGAATGAGGCCGCATATCTCTATCAGCTCTTCGTGCGCCTCTATGGCACCAACAATTTTCCCGACTGCTCAAACATGTGCCACGAGGCGAGTGGCGTCGCGCTCGACCAAGCTGTCGGTATCGGCAAGGGCACGGTGACGCTCGAAGATTTCGAGAAGGCCGACGCCATTTTCGTCATTGGCCAGAATCCGGGCACCAATCATCCGCGCATGCTTGGCGACCTGCGCCGCGCGGCCCTGCGTGGCGCGCGTGTCGTCGTTCTCAATCCTGTGCGCGAGAAGGGGCTCGAGCGCTTTGCAGATCCGCAGGACAAGCTCGAGATGCTGACCGGCGGCAGCAAGCCCATTGCAAGCGAGTACTACCAGGTTCGGGTCGGCGGCGATATGGCGGCCATTCGCGGCATCGCAAAGGCCGTGTTTGCTGCCGATGACGCGGCGCTCGCCGAGGGGCGGCCTTCAGTTCTCGATCATGGCTTTTTGAAACAGCACACGTTCGGTTTCAGTGCCTACCGCGTTGCCGTGGATGCGGCGAGCTGGGATGAGATCGAGCATCAGTCCGGTCTCACGCGTGCGCAACTTACGCATCTTGCCGAGATCTACATCGGTGCCGATCGCACGATCTGCACCTGGGCGATGGGCGTTACCCAGCACCGCCATTCCGTGCCGACGATTCGCGAGATCGCCAGCTTCATGTTCCTGCGCGGCAATGTTGGCCGGCCGGGTGCCGGCCTGTGTCCGGTGCGCGGGCATTCGAACGTGCAGGGCGACCGCACGGTGGGCATCAATGAACAGCCGAGTGCGGCATTCCTCGACGCCCTCGAGACGGAGTTCGGCGTTTCGATGCCGCGTCGGCACGGTCATAACGTGCTGGCGGCGATCGGCGCTATGCTCGATGGCTCGGCACAGGCGTTCATTGGGCTCGGCGGAAATTTCGCGCGCGCTACTCCCGACAGCTCTCTCATCGCCAAGACGCTGCGCAATCAGAAGCTGACCGTCAATATTGCGACCAAGCTCAACCATTCGCATCTTCTGCCGGGAGAGGTGAGCTACGTGCTGCCCTGCCTCGGACGCACGGAGATCGACCGCAACAGCAAGGGCGTTGCCCAGATCGTGACGGTTGAAGATTCGATGAGCATGGTGCACGGCTCGGGCGGGATCAACAAACCGGCTTCGCCAGAGCTTCGTTCCGAGGTCGGCATTATCGCAGGTATCGCGGCGGCGACCGTCGGCTCGGACGTCGTGGACTGGGCACAACTCGCCCAGAACTATGATCGCATCCGTGATCTGATCGCGCGTACCATTCCTGGTTTCTACGGCTACAATGAAAGGGTCCGCAAGCCGCGCGGTTTTCGCCTTTACAACGCCGTCGATCATCGCGTCTGGAATACACCGTCGCAACGGGCCACCTTTTCGTCCGACAGCCTGCCACGCGAGACCGAGCACCAGAAGGCGCTCGGCGAGCAGGGCCTCTTCGTGCTGCAGACCTTCCGCTCTCACGATCAGTACAATACGACTGTTTACGGTCTCGACGACCGCTATCGCGGAATCTATGGCGAGCGCCGCGTCGTGTTCGTCAATCCGGATGACCTCGCCGAGATCGGTGTGGAATCCGGGGATCGCGTCGACATCATCGGACGGCACGACGATGGAATCGAGCGTGTGGCGGAGAGCTTCCGCGTCGTGTCCTACGATCTGCCGCGCGGATCGGTGGCCGGCTACTATCCGGAGCTGAACGTCCTCGTGCCGTTTTCGACAGCCGGCGAGCAGAGCGATACGCCGACGTCTAAGTCGGTCCTCGTCTCGTTTCGCCAGACCGAGCAGTTGAGCGCGGCATGAGCAACACAGCCGAGCGCGAGATCTCTGAGGAGCAGTTTCTCGACCTCGCTGCGAAGGTTGCCTCGGTGGTCGACTCTCTCACCCCTGTCGGTGCGGGTGTGCTCGCTGCGCTGCAGCTCGGCATTTGCAATGACAGCCGGACGTTCTCACGCATTTTCGGCATCGCCCATGCTCTAGTTCTTCGCGAGGTGACGGAGCTGGCCGGAGAGCGCGGCCTGCTTGCTATCGTCGGCCGCAACGCTCGCTCACAGCGTACCGCATTCAGCCTCACGGACACGTCCAGGGATCTCGTGTCGCGCGTTATTTCCATGAATCCGGCGAAGTCCGAGCAATGAAGCCCGGACTGTCCTGATCTCATCTAGGGGAACCTCGGCCTAAAAGCCGAAATGGCTGAGGCCAGGTCGCTTGTCGGGGCGGCGGCCAAGCGGCCAACGGAATTTGCGGTCGGCTTCGGCGATCGGGTGCTCGTTGATGAACGCGCGCAACCTCGAACAAGCGCTGCGATTGCTCGGCGGTCGGAGTGTCGGGCCGGACTTGTTCGGGCTCGTGCCAGCGGTGTGCCGTGCTCTCGAACTGGCTGGCTGGTTGCTCGGGGACGTCGAGCGCATAGAAATCAACGAGGCGTTCGCGGCTGTACCTCTTGCCATCGCCAAAGAGTTCTCCATCCCGGAGGAGCTCACAAACGTCGAGGGCGGAGCCATCGCGCATGGCCACCTCATCGACGCGACGGGCGCAGTGCTCAATCGTCGTTTGTGCTTCAGGGAGGCGGCCGCCTCCTTCCGCGTCTAGTATCTGGGGTGGCATCCGAGCAGATGCGGTTGTCATTGCACCGTCATACTGGGCGTCGACAACGTGACCGGACTTGTACGGGGAGGGTGCTCACTACAAATGCCTCTCAGTATCGGTAAGACCCAAGTGCACGGTTGAGAGGATGCCATGTCGAGTAGTGACAGCGACTTGATCTCCCACAAGATTAAAGCCGAAATTCAGGACAGCTTCGACGAAGAGCTGGAGATGGAGCTCGACGATCGGTCGTCCGGCGAGGGGTTCGATGGCCGGGAGCGCAGTCTCGAGCGTAAACTTTATTTCAGCGAGCTGTTCAGGCTGCAGCGCGAGCTGATCAAGCTGCAGGACTGCGTCGTCGAAGACGGTCTCAAGGTCGTCGTGCTTTTCGAAGGGCGCGATGCTGCTGGCAAGGGCGGCGTCATCAAGCGGATCACGCAGCGCCTCAATCCACGTGTCTGCCGCGTGGTTGCCCTTCCGGCGCCAAACGAGCGGGAGCGGACCCAATGGTACTTCCAGCGCTACACGCCGCATTTGCCTGCTGCGGGCGAGATCGTCCTTTTTGACCGGAGCTGGTACAACCGGGCTGGCGTCGAGCGCGTCATGGGCTTTTGCTCGGAAACCGAGGTCGAAGAGTTCTTTCGCTCGGTGCCCGAGTTCGAGCGCATGCTTGTGCGCTCGGGAATCAAGCTGATCAAGTACTGGTTCTCGATTTCGGACGAGGAGCAGTTCTTCCGCTTCCAGATGCGCATCCACGATCCGCTGAAGCAGTGGAAGCTGTCGCCAATGGATCTCGAGTCGCGTCGGCGCTGGGAGGCCTACACGAAGGCCAAGGAGGCGATGCTCGAGCGGACGCACATCCCGGAAGCGCCGTGGTGGATCGTCGAGGCGGACGATAAGAAGCGGGCGCGACTCAACTGCATTCGTCACCTCTTGAACCAGGTTCGTTATCGGGAAGTCGCGCGCGAGCCTTTCGCTCTTCCCGCGCGCGTACACAATCCGGACTATATTCGCGGACCCGTTCCGGACGAGATGTACGTTCCTGAGGTTTACTGACCTCAGGCGGCTTCCTGCCAATAGCGCTCGGGGCCGAGGTCGTCGGATTCGATCTCGGGCTTCGTTCCGCCGATCAGATCGGCGAGGAGCTGCGCTGAACCGCAGGCCATGGTCCAGCCAAGTGTTCCGTGGCCGGTATTGAGGAACAGGTTCTTGTAGCGTGTGCCTCCGATCACAGGAGTACCGTCCGGTGTCATCGGGCGCAGGCCAGTCCAGAACGTGCTGCGGGTCTTGTCTCCTGCGCCGGTGAACAGGTCCTCGACGGAGTGCTCGAGGGTTGCGCGGCGGGCTTGCGGCAGGTCGAGGCGGAAGCCAGCGATTTCGGCCATGCCGCCGACCCGGACGCGATCGCCCAGGCGCGTGATCGCGACCTTGAAGGCCTCGTCCATCACGGTGGATACGGGCGCGCGGGTATCATCGGCGATCGGGAGCGTGATCGAGTAGCCCTTCACCGGATAGACCGGGACGCGCAGGCCGAGCGGCCGCAAGAGCGCGGGCGTGTAGCTTCCGAGCGCTGCGATGAACGCGTCGGCTTCAATTAAGTCAGACGCTGTCTCGACGGCAACGATGCGCTGGCCCTCGCGACGCAGGCCCTTGATATCGACGCCGAAACGGAATGTGACGCCGAGGCCCTCGCAGATCCGGCGCAACTCGTTCACGAACTTGAAGCAATCGCCTGTCTCGTCGTGCGGCATACGCAAGCCGCCGACGATCTTGCGGCGGGCTGCTGCAAGCCCGGGCTCGACCGCGATGCAGCCAGCCGGATCCAGCACCTCGAACGGCACGCCGCCCTGGCGCAGCACCTCGATGTCCTTGCCGACCGCGTCAAGCTGCTTCTGGGTGCGGAAAAGCTGCAAGGTTCCGAGCGTGCGATGATCGTAGGCGATGCCGGTCTCGTTGCGCAGCGCAATCAGGCAGTCGCGGCTGTATTCCGCGAGGCGGACCATCCGCGCCTTGTTCACGGCGTAGCGTGTGGCGGTGCAATTGCGTAGCATGCCGGCCATCCAGCGCCAAGCGCCAGGCACGGCGGCTGGCCGGATGACGAGGGGCGCGTGCTTCATGAACAACCATTTCGCAGCCTTCATCGGGATGCCGGGGGCGGCCCATGGTGCGGCGTATCCCGGCGAGATCTCGCCCGCGTTAGCGAAGCTCGTTTCGAGCGCGGGACCGGACTGGCGGTCGATGACGGTGACGCGGTGCCCCGCCTTGGCCAAGTAATAGGCGGATGTCACGCCGATCACGCCAGCACCGAGAATGACGATCTTCATGGTGGCCTCTGTTGCGCGTCTCGTAGGTTGGCTCAGCAGTACTGGCGGTGGTAGCGGCGACCCAGCCGGGTCAAGATTTCGTAGGAAATCGTTCCGGCATCGGTGGCGATCCGCTCCAGCGACTGGTTGGGGCCGATGATCTCGACGAGGCTTCCCGGCTTCATGGCTCCGGTCGGAAGCGCAGAGGCGTCGAGGGTGATCGTGTCCATGGACACTCGGCCGACGATCGGCAGTCTCGTGCCGTCGAAGTAGGCCGCGCCACGATTGCTGAGCGCGTGGGGAAGGCCGTCGGCATAGCCGGCAGCGATGGTGGCAAGCCGCGTCCCGGCCTTCGCAACGTACGTTCCGCTGTAGCCGACCCGTGCTTCCGCTGGAACGTTGCGCGTCTGGATAACCCGAACGTCGAGGCGCACCACCGGCCGCATCGGGCTCGGAGAGTTGGCCGTCGGTGCGCCGCCGTAGAGAGCGATTCCGGGGCGCGCCAAGGCGCCATGAAAGTCAGTGTCGAGAAAGATGCCCCCCGAGTTCGAAAGACAGAGGCCGATACCCGGAAAGCGCGCCGCAAATCTGTGAAGCTCGGCGAGCTGCTCTCTGTTCTGCGGATTGTCCGGGTCGTCGGCAGATGCAAGGTGGCTCATCACGAACAGCAGGTGGATGCCGCGCAGCAGGGTGGGTTCCGTTGCGAGAGCCTGCGCATCGGTTTCGGAAAGTCCGAGCCGCGACATGCCCGTATCGAACTGCAACACCGCAGGCAGCTCTCGGCCGAACGTTTCCGCGCACGATGACCATGCCTGAAGCTGCTCGAGCGAGTTCAGAACGGGGATAATGCCAGCCGCGGCGCAGCGTGCTTCCGCTCCGGGATGAAGGCCGTTCAGCACGAACAGGCGGGCTTCGATCGGAAGGACGGCCTTGAGCGGCAGTGCCTCGTGGAAATGGGCGACGAAGAAGTCGCGGCATCCGGCATCGAAAACCGCGGGAGCGACGCGAGATGCGCCGAGGCCGTAGCCGTCGGCTTTGACCACGGCCGCTGCGCGGACCGGCGCAAGGCGCGCTGCGAGCGCTCGGTAATTTTCGCGCAAAGCTGCGAGATCGACGGTCAGCAACCCTGCTGCCGTATCGCTATCGAATTGCCCCCCGAACCCGCCATCCATGATCCTGCGCCTCCCCGGAACACTTGGTGGAGGATGACGCAATAATCTAGCAATTTCATAGCTATTTCTGCGTTTATATGCCATTTATACGCCTGTTCTGCAATAAGCTGCGATTAATTAGAATAATCTGCCATGCTCCAACTTGATGCCATTGACCGCACCATCGTTCGCCTGCTCCGCCTCAATGCGCGGATGAGCAATGCCAAGCTTGCTGAGGAGGCCGGTTTGTCGCCCTCGGCTTGCCTTCGGCGGATCAGGGCGCTCGAACGCAGCGGTGTAATCCGGGGCTATACGGCAATCGTTGGTGCGTCGGCGAGCGAAACGACGATGGCCGTGATCATCAACATCACGCTCGAGCGGCAGACCGAGGACGTTTTCAATCGCTTCGAGGCGGCTGTGCGCAAGCATCCCGAGATCCAGGAGTGCTATCTGATGACCGGCGGCTCGGATTATCTGCTGCGTGTCGAGGTCGAAAATTCGGCCGAGTTCGAGCGCATTCACACGGAGATCCTGTCCATGCTGCCGGGCGTGGCGCGCATTCATTCGAGCTTCTCGATCCGCAACGTCCTCGCCACGCGACGGCGATCGGCGTCCAAGCGAGGAAGCGATTGAGACCTGCTATCGAAGGTGCTTCGGGGATCCCTCAAAGTCAGTTTGACAAGCCCTGGCCGGAGTGGGACATTCAATCGTGTGGTTGAGGATAGGAACGTGCCACTCGATGCACTTTTTCATGCGCTCTCGAACGACACGCGGCGGGAAATCATAAGCCTGCTCGCTGAGCGCCCGCACAACATCAGCGAGTTGGTGCCACGGTTCGACATGTCGCTCGCGGCCGTGTCCAAACACGTCAAGACGCTGGAGCGCGCGGGCCTCATCGATCGGCAGGTTGTCGGGCGCAATCATATCTGCCGGCTCAATGCCGAGGCACTCGGTGAAGCCTACGCATGGATCGGCGGTTACGAGCGCTTCTGGCAACAACGCATCGACACACTGGAACGAGTCCTGAAAGAGACTCAGGGTGGATCGCATGGCGGCAGAAAAAAATAATAAGCCGGTTTCCGTCACGCTGGTGCGCAAGATCAGCGCCGCGCCGGATGCCATCTACGCGGCCTGGACAGAGCCGGGCCTTATCGTTCGATGGCTCGCGCCCGGAGCCGACACGGTGACGTCGGTTACGATGGATGTACGGCGCGGCGGCCGGTTCCGTCTCGAAGGACGGCATGGCGACGGGCGGCCCTATGCATACTCCGGCACCTATCTCGAGCTTGCGGAAGATCGCCGCGTGGCGCTGTCGTGGATCTATGATGGTCCGATACCGGCGCTCAAAGGCGGGGCGTCGGTCGTTATCGCGGATATCCGGCCGGTTGCCGCGGACCTCACGGAGCTTACGGTCACGCACGAGAAGCTGGGCGCGCGCGATGCGGCCGAAATCTATCGCGTGGCCTGGGCGGAATGCATTGACCACCTGGAGGCCGTTGCCTGTGACGCAGGCTCCGAGGTTGCGCACCCTTTTGAAGTTGAACGGCCGGATTTCTATTCCGACAGTCAGCGCGATATGCAGGCGCGGTTCAAAACCCGCGGGCTTGCGGATCGGTTGGAGGCCGTTCTTGTTCACGATCACCTGAGTGCCGCCGACGCGGCGTTCATCACGCGCCAGAACATGTTCTTCCTCGCGACAACCGATGTCTATGGACAGCCCTCGTGCTCCTACAAGGGGGGCGCGCGAGGTTTCGTGACGGTGATCGACGAGCGAACGCTTGCCTTTCCGGACTACGACGGCAACGGCATGTACCTTTCGATCGGAAACATTAGCGAGACGGGGAAGGTCGCGCTGCTGTTCGTCGATTTCGAGCGGCAAGCCCGTATGCGCGTTCTCGGTACGGCTTCTCTTGCGGACGATGACCCGCTTCTGTTGCGTTATCCTGGCGCGCAGATCGTGGTGCGGATCAATGTCGAGTCTGTCTTCTCCAACTGCCCACGGTACGTGCACCGAATGCAACTCGTTGAAGAGTCTTTGTATGTGCCCGCGGAGGCGAGCGGCGATGCCCCGGCTCCTGCATGGAAACGCCTCGGCACGATCGCGGATGTCCTGCCCGACAAGGACAAGAAGCACGCGGGTCAGGATATCGACCTCAACAAGACCCTGAACAAAGATTAGGCGCGGCGGCCGCTCTGCCTTGGCGCACTCGTCGCTCTGTTGCGCATTCGCATCTCATGGCGCTGTGTCATCGAAGCGTCGCCAATCGGTTGCCTCTCCGTCGTACTCGATTGCTAGCCACCTCAGACGGGCGGTCGTCTGAGGTCGCCGAGCGTCGGGGGACGCGAGATGGGCGTTGGCTACGGGTATCGGGGTATGGTGGGCGCTGCGGGCGGCGGTTCGCTGCGCTCTGGATGGGCATTTGGAAATCCGGGCTTCCTCTTTCTTTTGAGCATCCTTGCCGTGATCGGTGTGTTGCGCGTGTTGGCGCTCGTTGCTAACGGTACCGATCTCTACATGGATGAAGCGCAATACTGGGCGTGGTCACGAGACCTTGCGCTCGGCTACTTTTCTAAGCCTCCGCTCATCGCGTGGATCATCAGCGGCGCGACGGCCGTGTGTGGCGACGGCGAGGCGTGCATCCGATTGCCGTCCGTTGTTCTTCATCTGGTCACGGCGGCTCTCATCTATGGCATTGCTGCCCCGCTCTATTCCGAGCGCGTGGCGTTCTGGGCCGGGCTCGGCTATACGCTGCTGCCGGCTGTTTCGCTGTCGAGCGGCATCATTTCGACTGACGTCCCGCTGCTGGCAGCCTGGGCCCTCGCGCTGTTTGCGTTCGTGGGTCTCCTTAGGTCCCCGACGTGGCAGGGTGCGGTGCTGCTTGCCCTCGCGCTTGGGCTTGGGCTCAACGCCAAGTACGCGATGGCGTACTTCATCGTCTGCGCTGCGGTTTACTTTGTAGTGGCGCGCGAGCATAGGCAGCGTCTTAGGCAGCCGCACTTGTGGCTGGCGCTCGCCGGCGGGCTTGCGCTCATCGCACCGAACGTCGCCTGGAACGTTGCCAACGGCTTCGTGACCTTCTCCCATACAGCGGACAACGCGCAATGGGGCGGCATACCGTTTCATCCGGTCAAGGCGGCAGAGTTCGTTCTTTCGCAATTCGGTGTCTTCGGGCCGATCCTGTTCGGCGCTCTGCTGGTGATCGCCTGGCGGGCGGCGCGGCGACCTCTCGAGGTTGCGGCTGCCGATAGGCTTCTGCTCGCTTTCTCCGTGCCGATTCTGCTTTTGGTCACCACGCAAGCCCTGATCTCGCGCGCGCACGCGAACTGGGCCGCGCCAGCCTACGTGGCAGCGGTCGTCCTGGTGACCGCAGTGATGCTCAGAGATCGCGCGTTCACGTGGATGCGCGCATCGTTTGCGCTCCACGCCATGGTGGCGATCGGGATCGCGCTCGCGACATGGCAGGCGGGACGCCTTGCGCTGCCTGGCGTCGGTGACCCGTTAGCACGCACGCTTGGCAACCTAGCCCTCGGCGACGCCGTGCGGGACGAAGTCGCTGCTGCGCGCCTCAAAGGTTCTCCTGTTGGCGCGGTTCTTACGGATGATCGCGAGCTTGCGGCGGCGCTCAGCTACTACGGTCGCGATCTCGCTGTGCCGATCCTTTCGTGGCGCAGTGGCCCCGCGCCACGCAACTACTTTGAAATGGCTCATCCGTTCTCGGCGTCCTCTCCGACGCCCGTGCTGCTTGTCAGCCTTCGCGCAACATCGCCGGCAACGCACGCATTCGCCTCTGTGGCACCGAGCGGATCACGCGTGATTGCAGCCGGTCAGCACGCCACCAAGATCCTTCATTTCTCAACGCTTGCCAGTTTTCGCGGAGACTGAGTCATGGCCGCCCACGATCCTCATGCGCCCGAAGAGGTCAAGTTCAGGCGGGAGTTCCTGATCGCCGCAGCTGTGTTGGCGGCTCCGCTTGCGGCGATCCTTATCGCGAACCCGGATATTGACCTTGCCATTTCCCAGGCGGCGCGTGAGGCGTGCAGCGTGCCAGCGACGGTCCCGGGCAGGCCGTGGTGCCCCACGGATGCCATGGACTTTGCCCGCCGCATATTCATGGCGATTTTTGCGCTGGTGTCGATTGCAGCCGTCATTACCGCGCTTCGCGTGGTCGTCGCCCGGCGCAAGTGGATCGGTCTCGAACAGGCCCGCTGTGGGTTTCTCATCGCCGTGCTCGTAATGGGGCCGGGCGTGGTCGCCAATCTCGTGCTCAAAGATAACCTTGGCCGCGCACGCCCGCGCGACGTCATTGAGTTCGGCGGCGACAAAGCGTTCACGCCGGCGCTGGTGCCCTCCGAGGAATGTCCGCGCAACTGTTCCTTCATCAGCGGCGAAGCGTCGTCGATGTTTGCCGCGTTCTTCGCGTTGGCACTGGTCCTGCCGCAATACCGGCGAGGACTTCTGGCTGCGGGCGTTCTCGTCGGCCTGTTGGCTGGCGCGGTCAGGATCCTGCAGGGCGCGCATTTCTTCAGCGATGTGCTGTTCGCCGGTGTCTTCATGGCATTGACGGTGAGCGTTCTTCACATCGCAATCATCGGTATCTGGCGCGATCCGCGGCGCACGTGGGTTTTGCTATCAGCGCCGTTCACGCCGCTTGTCCGCGTTGCCATGGTGGGGAGGACACGCTGATGCAAAGCGGCACGCTTTCCGTCGTCATTCCGGCCTTCAACGAGGCGGGTAACATCGGGGCGCTCGTGCGCGAAACCGTGGCTTGCGTGCCTCGCGATCTCTTGCATGAGATTGTTGTTGTCGATGACGCCAGTGACGACGCGACGGCGGCGGAGGTGCAGGCGCTGCTTCGGGAGGTCCCACAGCTACGCCATATCGGCCACGCGCGTCGTGCCGGTCAAAGCGCGGCGATCCTTTCGGGCGTCCGTGCGGCTACGGCCGAGCTGATCGCTACGATGGATGGCGACGGCCAGAATGATCCACGCGATATCACGAGACTGCTGGCGTTGCTTGATGCGGGCCGGGGACGCGTTGCTCTTGCCGGGGGTGTGCGTGTCAATAGGCGTGCGGAATCGTCCAAGCGGATAGCATCCTGGTTTGCCAACTGGGTGCGGAATGCCATCCTCGATGACCGCTGTCCGGATACGGGGTGCGGAATCAAAGTCATCCGCCGCGACGTGTTTCTTTCGCTGCCCTACTTTTCAGGCATGCATCGGTATCTCCCGGCGCTCGTGCTGGCGCATGGTTATGAAACGGCCTACGCGCCGGTCAACGACCGTCCGCGCCGTGCGGGCGTTTCGAAGTACACCAATCTCGGCCGTGGGATTGTCGGCATCTACGATCTCATCGGCGTGCGCTGGCTGATCAAGCGCACTGTGCTGCCAGGCGCGGGCGTATCGCTCGGCGAGCCGCTGGCGGGAGTCGAGCGCACCAAGTCCGCCTCACGGGAGGAACTAAAATGTTTGCCAAACTGATTGCGTGGTGGTCGGCGCTGTCGCCGGCCGAGGTGACGTGGCTTGCTGTTGGCCTTGTCGGGCAAGCGTTGTTCTCGGCGCGCTGGCTTATCCAGTGGCTGGTGACGGAAAGGTCGCGCCGTTCCGTTGTTCCGGATGCCTTCTGGTATCTGAGCCTGTTCGGTGGGCTGCTCGTCTTTGCCTATGGCGTGCACCGGATGGATCCGGTCATCATCCTCGGGCAGTTTGGCGTCATCATCTATGCGCGCAATCTTTTCTTCATCCGGCAGGAGAAGCGTGCACCCGATGCGTCCACGTCGGTGCCGCTAAGCCCAGCAGCGTAAAAGTAAGGTTATTCATCGAAGACGGCGAACGGGTTCTGGCACGCTACTGGACCCTCTCTCAGGCCCTCGTAGACCACGGTTTCGGCGCGCGGATCGTCGAGGTTGAAGAAGTTCGAGCGCAGGAGAAAATCGGAGACTGCTTTTCGCTCGAAGGCGTCCACCTTCTCGCGAAGTCCGTTCGATAGGGCTGCCATGTCGGCGCCCATCGACAGGCTTGCCGCGTAGATCCTGTAGTTGGGGTTGCTTCCGATCTCACGCAGCTTCTCGGACGAGAAGCTTGTGAGGCCCTTTGGATCGATGCGGACGCCCGGCAGGTGGCGTGTGATGATGGTTTCGATCCAACCGCGGATTGTGCCTTCGCTGGTTGCTACGTAAATCCCTCCGAGTGCCGTCGTTCCCAGAAGCGCCGTTCCTCCAATCAAGACGTTGCGTCGATCCATCGTCAGCACCTCGCACTTCTTAGGCTGAGCGTGTCAGCAGGTCGGCAGCCCGCAACGACAGCGCGGCAACGGTCAGGCTCGGATTGGCGGGCGGGCACGTCGGGAAGACGGCGCTGCCGACCACGATCAGATTTCTGATGCCATGATGGACAAGGCCGGGATCGACGATCGATCGCTGCCGGTCGGTACCCATGGGCAACGAGCATTGGATATGAGATTCCGTCGGTCGCTCGCCTCGGAAGATGATGCGTTCAACGGGGAGGGGTGTAAGGATCCGTTCGAGCGAATCCAGAACGGCCTTTTGTCCACGCTCGGCATAGTCGGAAAATGTGCCGTGGTTGACGGACGCTCTGCGGTTTACGTCCAACGTGACCGAGTAGGTTTCAAGGGGCATGTTTTCGACCGCGATCGTAAGCGGCAGCGTTTGGCGCCATCGACCGTATTCCTTGCGCAGGCCGTGGCTCCAGCGATTCTCGAAATACACCAGAGCGGCGCCGCGGTCTTTCCGGAACTCTCCGTCGTAGAGGCTGAAGTTCAGACCGGTCGTGATGGTGCTGCCGTCGAAGTTGTCTAAACCGTCGAGCAAAACCTCGACCTCGAATCCGAGCTGCTCAGTGACGCCGACACCCGCCTTGCCTTCATCGATCTTGGAGCGAAGGAGAATGGCGGGGCTCTGAATGCCGTTGGCGCCGAGGACGGTCAGATCGCCGTCGACTGTCTCTTCTCGACCGTCTTTGGCATAGCGCACACCGGTCGCGACACCGGCGCTGTGATCGATCTCCATCACCTGGGCCCCGAAGACCCATTCGATCTTCGGGTGGGACAAAAGGTGCTTGAAGCCGTTCAGCGCGGTGAACTTTGCGTCAACCGGGCACAGATTGCACCGGGCGGTGGCACAACAGCGCGACCTGTCGTCCGTCGCGACGCGCGCCCGTGCCGTGGCGATGGGTACGTGCTTATCAGGCTGCGCGTTCATCATGACGCGGTCGACGGAGCTCACACGGTGTGCCGGCTGCGGAAACGGTGCCGAACGCGGCATGATCTGGGCCATCTCCTCGGCGCCGGAGATGTTCATGATCGTCTCGGCTTCGAGGTAGTACCTCTCCAGGTCATCATAGGAGACGGGCCAATCGCGGCCGACCCCGTATTTCGTGAATAGAGAGAAGTCATTGGGATGCAGGCGCGGGCTCTGGCCGAACCAGCAATTGGTGCCGCCGCCAAGGCCGATCGTATAGTTCCAGGGTTTTTGGTCCGGAACCTGCACGTGCGCGTCGGCAGGTGCGATGGGCGAGTTGCGGTTGTTGCTGACTTGCCACTCGTGGGAATTCGCCGATCCCCACTCGAGCACAATGGCGCGCGCCTTGGGTCGGGCCTTCAGGAACCTGTCTAGGAAGAACAGGGCTCCGAATCCGGAGCCGATCACGATGAGATCGTACGTCTCGCGGGAGCTCGTTTGCATTCAGCAGCAACACCAGCTTGCGCTCTCGCGAGCGTTAGAAGGACAGCAACACTTGTTGTGATGTTGTGAGCGGGAACGCCGGCAGATTTGTGGAGGTTCCATGCCCCCCACGCGGTGCGGGCGTATGCCAAACGAAACGTAAAAAGAAAGAGCTCTCGATGTGCTCGATGCATCGATATCCGTGATCATGTTGGCGCGCCTCGATCATGAGCTGCGCAAAGAGGTGGAACGATTACGCCTCACGATGGTTTCCTGTCGCCACAACACCGTTCAGTCCATGCCCGAGCGCATTGGTCTGCAGAACCCCGGAATAATCATTACATGTTGATCGATGCGCGCTCGTTGCCGGACGGTGCCAAGCTTTATACTGATGTCTGCATCGTTGGCGGTGGGATAGCCGGCATAACGCTCGCGCGCACGCTCGAAAGGCGAGGGATCGCGAGCATTTTGCTCGAAGCGGGGGGACTTAAGTTCTCCGGCCGGTCGCATTACGAGGGCGAGGTCTCGGGTCTCGCTTATGATCTTGCGGCCTCGCGGACACGACAGCTCGGCGGAAGCTCCAACTGCTGGTGGGGATGGTGCACCCCGTTTTCGGAAATGGACTTCCGCAAGCGGTCGTGGGTTCCGAACAGTGGCTGGCCGATCGCATCAGCCGACCTCGAACCTTACTATCCTGCTGCGGCAGAGATGCTGCAGATCGACGCATTCGATGGCACGGGAGGGCAGCGGCATGCGGCGGCCGTACCTGCGGCCCTCACGTCCGGTGACCTCGCAGCTTGGATCAGCCACCTCAGCCCGCCGACGCGTTTCAACGATGCGTATCTGGCGATGTTGCGGGCGAGCCCGCTCATCAAGCTGTTCCTCAATGCGCCGGTGGTCGAAATTCTGACGTCTGATCCGCCGACGCTTGCGCGTGGCGTACGTATCAAGGCAGACGGCCAAGATCGCGTTGTCGAGGCGCGCATCGTTGTGCTCGCGGCGGGCGGTATCGAGAACCCACGGCTGATGCTGGCGTCGAATGCGGTGGAAGCGGCCGGTGTCGGCAATCAGCATGACACCGTAGGCCGTTACTTCATGGACCATCCGCGGCTCCGGATCGGGCACGTTCGGTTGAAGGAGCCGGAACGCGTCCGGCGCCTCTTTGACGTGCGCTACTATTACGGCAACCGCTCGCTGCGTGAGCGGGTAGCAGGAAGTATCGGACTGTCCGACGCATTGCAGGAGCGGGGCCAGCTCCTGCAATGCTTTTCCGGCCTCATGGCGTCCTATATCGGAGAGGAAGCGCCGGGCGTCGATATCGCAAAGACGGTCTACAAGGCGGTTATGCTGCCGCAAAGTCCGCCACTGGCGGCGCGCTCGCTTTTGAGTGTGGTTTCGGCTTTGCCAGCCGCGTCGTTTGCGTACGCTGCGTCGCTGACACGTTCCACGGCGCTGGTGCGGCATTTTGAAATCCAGTCAGCGCTCGAACCTGTTCCGGATCGGGACAACCGCGTGACGCTTTCCGAGCGGCGGGACGAATTGGGCATGAGTCGGCCACGGCTCAGCTGGCGGATCGGCGAGGCGGAGAAGCGCACGCATCTGGCCGCGCTCAACGCCATCAAGAGTGCGATCGAGGGGCATGGGCTCGGCAGCGTGGAGATCCGGGGCGACGATATGGGCGCAGAATGGGAAACGCTCGTTCTGCCGTCCAATCATCACATGGGCACCACGCGTATGAGCGAAAACGCGCGCGAGGGTGTGGTGGATGCCGATTGCCGCGTGCATGGCTACGGGAATCTTTTTGTTGCCGGCAGCTCGGTGTTTCCAACCGGGGCCGGGCAGCCGCCGACGTTCACGATCGTCGCTCTCGCGTTGCGGCTCGCAGACACGGTGGCCGCATCTTTGCGGACATAAGTCTCGGTTTCTCGGTTCAGCCGCTTGGAATGCGTTGCGCGTACTCGGCGAGGATCTCGGTCTGCTTTCGCGCCTTTCCGTCTTTCGTCGGCTCGAGGTTGAAGAAGTAGTCCTGAGGCCACCAGGATCCTCCTGCCCACGCCGTCCATCCGATCCAGACGTCGGCGTTGTCCTCGAGCGTCTGGCAGAGATCGCGCAGAGCGGCGAGCGATAGCTCGTTGTCGGCGGCACCGAACTCGCCGAGGAATCCCTTGACGCCGTTGTCGCGCGCCCAGCTCTGGAAAGCGCGGATGCGCTGCGAGCCGATCGTTGCGCTCATGGCGTCGGGGGTCGTGCCGGACGAGTCGCGGTCGAGATACTGGTGGACCTCAAATGCGAGGTTGGCGGCGGGATCGACAATTTTACCCATTGCGACGTTGCCGGATGAGAGCCAGGAGTGCGCGCCGGTAAAATCGATGCCCGGCACCAGGATCAGGTTGGAGGCCCCGGCATCGCGTATGCTCGCCACTGCGGCCTGGGCGGCGGCGAACCACGGATCTATAGCAATTCCGGCGGGTTCGTTCATCAGCCCGAAGATGACGCGCGGGTTGTTCTTGTATGTTTCGGCGAGGCGGTGCCAGAGGTCGGCAAATGCGTCTGTCGGTACCGCGCTGGTGCCGATGAAGGGGCGGGTTTTCCAGTTGTCGTCGGCGATGCGCCGGCGCGCATAATTGTGCGGATCGAGGATAACCGATTGCCCTTTTGCGCCAGCGCGCGAGACGACGGCCTCGAGGCGAGCGAGCTCCTCAGCGGCAAGTGGCGCGCCCAGCGTCGGCTGCAAGCGCTCCCAGAGGAATGGAAGGCGGATGACGTTGAAGCCGAGCCCGGCATAGTAGTCGATGTTTGCGGGCTGCGGGTATGTGTAGTCGTATTCGTAGCGTCCGGGCACCTTGCCGAACTCGGCGCCTGCGAGATTAACGCCGGCGAAGGCGAGCTTTGGCTTTTCTGGCGTCTGCTCTGCGCGCACTGCTAGACCGGCGCTGCCAAGCGTAAGCGCCAAACCGCCGCGGAGCACCGCGCGCCGTGTCGTCTCATGCGCCATGCGGATCTCCTCTTATCTGGGACGTGTCCGCGGTGTGCGCGAGCGGGGCCGTGTAGCCGAGCATGGAACCGACAAAGCACGTATAGCGATGGCGGGCACCGGCCAAGTCCCCCTTGGCCATGCGCAGGCAGCCGCCGATGACGGTGCGGACATTGCGGGCCAGAAACAGCGACGGGCCGAGATTGTGCAGACGCGCGACGCGTCCGAAGCCGATGGAGTAGGCGCGCACCCGCTCGAGCGTCTCGTTGACCTGATCGTGACGGATGGTGAAGTCGCGGTCGTAGTAGCCGTGGAGACGGTGCTCGAGAGCCCGCAGGAGGAAGTCGCTTTCCTCTCCGGCCTGGAACGGCGTGCTAGCGCCGACGCCAAGTGTCTCATCGAATCCCCGGATGGCGGCGACCACGGCGCTGCGAACGAAGATCGTGTTGGAGTTTCCTGTGCCGAAGACGTTGGCGCGCGTGATCGGCTCGCTTATTGGCCAATAGCGATTGAGGCTTTCCGTGCCTCTGGCGTCGATCGTGCGCCCGCATAGAAGGCTGATATCCGGACGAGAGGAGAAGAACGCGCCGACCTTTTGCAGCACGTCGGGATCATACCAGCAGTCGTCATCCGGAAAGCCAATGATGCGTCCCTCTGCAAGGTTCAGCCCGACGTTGCGCCCGCGTGACAGGCCCCGCTCGGAGCGGACATGCCGGATCGGAAGCCCTTTGTGCTCGGCGAGCACGGGATCGAGATAACCGGGCGGGTTCTGATCGACGACGATGATTTCGTGCGGCGGGTGAGCCTGCGTATCGAGGGACGCAAGCAAGCGGCGCAGCGGCTCCGCGCGGCCGAGCGTGCATACCACGAGGGATATCATCTCGCCCATGAGCTTTCCTCCCTGGGAGACAGCATCTTTCTCTCCTCCGTGTCCGAAAGCCTGCGGCTTATTGCGCGTATGGGGGTCGACTGGAGTGAACCCTGGATGAACCAGAGCAAGGCTCCGGTCTTGATGGTCAGGAACGAGTAGCTGACCATCATAGACAACGCCAAATAGAGAGACAGCGCGTGCGTGAAACGTATCTGCTCATCCGTATCTTCTCGCGTGCCGAGCGTGATGTAGGCCCAAAGCATAATGAGCCCGAGCAGGGATTGCGTCGTGATCAGGTACGCTACGCCGGCGTCCATCGCCTTGCCCAAGTACTCGTTGGAGAGCCCCAGGAATTCGGGAATGTCATAGTTGCGCAGAAGCGCGACCGTATGCGCCAATCGGCCGGGGAAATCGTCGTTGCCGGGTTTCAGACCGGTGCCGATGACGACGGCGAATACGAAACCAAGCACGAGCGGCAGATGCAGAACCGCCGTCTGCCGCGGCAGCCAGGTTGCAATGACGCACACAATGATGAGCAGGACGCAAGTCGCGGTCGCGAGTCGCCCGTCGCAGCCGACGAGCATCGCTAGGGTGGTGACGGCGAGATATGCAGAGGCCGCGAATCCGAGCCGCCGGTAGCAGGCGCCGACGAAGGCGGTGATGATGCTGCAGTAATTTCCGAGCGAAACCGGCTCGAGAAAGATCGAGGATAGGCGCGGCGCGTCGACGAAGGAGAAGAACCGTTCGTTGGGCCGCGTTGCGCTGATGAAGAGCTCCGAATCGGTATTGTAAAATTCGTCCAGCTTGTTGCCGCGCGTCGTGATGTAATAGTCCTGAATGCGGAACAAGTCAGAGTACATCTGCGGGGCAAGCGCCTCGATCAAGAGCACGGCGAACACGAGCGTATGCAGGGCGACGATCGTGCGAACCAGGCCGCGATCGTCGAAGGCCATGCCGAGCATCAGGAATACCGGAATCAGCATGACGTCGCGCAAGAGCTTCGGGTCCGGTTGGACCATCAGCAGGCCGCGAAAGACGGCGAACAGCGCCAGCGCCGCGATGATAGCGAGAGACGGCGCCATCTGTGGCCTCCAGGCCAGAAATGCGAGGCCCATGGCGGCAGAGACGAGCGCAGCCTCGGTTCCGATCACGAGTGCCGTCGGCACCGGCATGATGTGTCCGTTGACGAGGGAAAGCCCGGCGTTGAACGCGGTGCTCGCGATCAGGACCAGCGCTGGCAACAAGCGGAAGCGCACGATATCGGGCGGCGCCGAGGTCGCCGGGTAGACGAACACGCTGTCTCTGCCGACCGCCCACATCAGGGTGCAAGTCCGATGCGGCGGTCGCCAAGCACGTGGCGGATGAACAGGAAGCCTCCTACCACATAGCGGGAGAACAACCGGCGCGGCTCGCAGGCCAGCCGATACATCCATTCACAGCGCAGGCGCCGGACCCATGGCGGGGCGCGGGGCACGCGGCCCGATGTGAAATCGAAGAGCGCGCCGACGCCCATCTGCAGGCGCACGCCGGTGGCTGCGCCGCGTTTTGCGATCCACATCTCCTGTAGCGGATTGCCGAGTCCGACCAGAAGCAGGTCTGCTTTCACCTCCTTGATTACGCGACAGAGATCGTCGACCTGGTCCTCGTCGCGGAAATAGCCGTCGCAGGTGCCGATGATCTGATGCTGGGGCCACGTGACGGCGAAGCGGCGCGCTGCTTCGCTCACCACCTCCGGTCGTGCGCCGACGAGAAAGATGCGCAGCCGATGTTTCGTCCGGCTCAGGTAATAGGGCACGAAATCCGTGCCGTTCAGGTTGTCGGGGAAGGACCTGCCGAATTTCAACCTGCTCGCGAAGTCGACGCCGATGCCGTCATTGAGCACCAGGAAGCGGTCCAAGGTGCGACGGAAGGCGGTGTCCCGCTGGGCCAGCGTCAGCGTGTGGGCGTTGGCAAAGGCAACGTGCAGAGGCTGTCCGCGCTCGAATTCAGTGTCGATCTTCTGCACCGCTTCGGAGCGTGTCATGGGCTGGAAGTTGACGCCAAGCAAGGTTCGCCGTTGAATTCCGAGGATTGCTTCGTACGCCTCGCGGAAGCGTTGCTCGGTTCCCTGCCAACCGTAGGGCTCGACCGACGCCATCGCTTTGGTGCGCAGCTCGTCGTAACGGCTCGTTGAAGCCGTGATGGCGGACGCCATTGCGTCCGCGGCTTGCGCTGGATCGGAGAAATCGACGATGTGCCCGACGCCTGCGTCCGAGATGATTTTCTTGAAGCTCGGTATCGGGCTGACGATGGGTACGAGGCCCGCCGAAAGCGCCTCGACCAGCGCAAGGCCGAAGCCCTCGTATTCGGAGGCACTGACGAAGAAGCTGCACTCGCTCAAGGTTCGCGCAATCTCGGCGTCGTTTAGGCCGGTCTTGATCGTGACGGATCCCTCGTGCAGCAGCCGTTCGTACTTGGCGCGCAAGCGGATCAGCGTGCCATCGGCGTCGTTGCCGATGATCTGCAACTCGACTGCTGGAATGCGCGTGCGCAGGATCTCGAACGCGTCGAGTACGTGCTCGAGGCCTTTGTGAGTCGCGATGCGCCCGAAATAGACGAGCGAGGGGCGTGCAACGGGAGATCCGGCGCCGGCGAACTTTCCGATATCGACGCCGTTGTCGATATGTTGCACGCGGTCGGCGGCGATGGCGCGGAACGTGTCCGCGTCGGAGGCGCTGCAGGCGAACACGCGCCGGTAACGTCTGAGCATCGTTCGCGTGACGGTGTTGAAATAGACGCGCTTGAGGTTACGGGCAAAGTCGGTGTGGAAGAAACCGCCGTGCGTTGTCAGCACGAGCGGCTTGCGATGGAACGGCGCCATCAGGGCGAGGTAGTCGCAAAAAAAGTCCACGCCGTGCACGTGGATCAGATCGTATGGCTTCAGGTGTGCGAGCACTTTCGGCGCGATCGGATAGCGTGTCGAGCCGACGTAGGCAATGCGGCGCACAGGAACGCCGTCGACGACATCGCTCGCGGGAAGCTTGTCGCGGGGATTTGAAAACTCGCGGTCGAGTGTCAGAACGTCGGCTTCGATGCCTGCGCGTCGCTGCGCAACGCTCAAGGCATGCACAACCGCCTCGAGGCCGCCCACCGCGGGGTGAAACTGGCGTACGACGTGCAAAACGCGCATTGAGACCCCTTTTCTGATGCCGGTTTCCTTAGGACATGACGTTGCTTCCGAGTGGTGCCTTGTTGATAATCACGCCCACCAATCGCTCGGAAATCACCGTTGATTTAAGCGCGGCACGCGTGGCGGCTGCCGAGGGCGTGCGGCCCCATTCCGTGACCAGAACCAACGCGTCGAAGGCATCGGCCGCTGCCTGCACGTCGGCATGGCCGAGCACATTCGGCAGGTCGCAGACGACGCAGTCGTAAAGATCGCGCGCGGAGGTGATCAACTCGCGCATGGCGGGGGACCCGAGGAGGACAGCCGGATGCTGAGGCGGCTCGGGTGAGCATTCGCCCAAGAGATCGAACCCCAGCTCGTTGCGCGTGACCGAATCCGACAGCTGGGCGCGGCCTTCCAATGGTGGAAGCAGTGTCCCGCGCGGCAAAGCCCTGCCGATGGAGGGGCGGCGAAGGTTGGCGTCGATCAGTAGGACGCGCTTGCCGCTTTCAGCTTCCAGGACCGCGAGGTTGAAGGCAATGGTCGATTTCCCTTCGCCGGGATGGGCCGACACGACACCGATTACACAGGTACTGGGCGGAGAAAGCTCGTTGACGGCAATGCGGATGCCCCGCAAGGCGTCGCCGCGATCGTGCAGCAGCAGAGGCAGCATCTGATGCGATTGTGGGAGAAGGCGGCGCCCCTGCACGACGGGCACGATGCCCAAGGCCGGGACGCCGACATTCTGCTCGATCTGCTCCAGAGACCGGATCGGCCGCGCGACATATTCCTTGCGCACGGCGGCAGCTAAGCCGATCAGGCCTCCAGCGCAGGCACCGAGCAGCAAGGCGAGCGGAACGTTGGGCGTGCTCCACCGCGTCGGTGCGCTGGCCTCGCTGACGAGTTTCGCCTCGGAGACGGGAGACGCGTGCTCATGGACCGACCTCGCGTAGCGTTCGACCAGAGATCGATAAAGGGAGCGATAGGCTTGAGACTGCGTCGTCAGCGCGCGCACCTGGTCGTCGGGGGGCGCTTGATCCGGCTGAGCGGTGTCCTTCAGCTTGTCGATCGCCGCGGAAGCGGCGGCAGACTTCTCGCGAAGCCGCGTGATCTGGCCTTCCAGGCGCGCTCCGGTCTGCTCGATACCGCGCTTCTGGATGTTTGCCCGATAATCGACATAAGCCGCCGCGAGAGCATTGGCGACCCGTGCCGCTTTCTCCGGATCTCCCGACGTGAACGAGACGTCGGCCACGAAGCTTTGGCCGACCCGTTTGATCGAAGTCGCATCTTTGAAGTGCGCGAGGACGGCTTCTTTATCGGGGGATGATGTCGCTGTCTTTTTGCAGGTATTCGTCGTCGTGGTGGCAAAGATCCGTTGGAGCCCGCCATCGACACAGGCAAATTCAGCATCGTTCCAAAGGCCGAGCTTGTCGACGACCGAGCGTGTGAGACCGTCGCCTCTCAGCGTTTCGAGCTGGTTTTCGACCTGACTGTCGAGGAGTGACGTGCCGCCGTTTACGACGCCGACCGAACTCACTCCGAGCAAAAGGTTGGAGGTTGCGGTATAGCGCGGCCGCACGAGCAGAAGCCCCGCCGCGGTCACGGCAAGACCGATGATGATCCAAGACAAGATCGTTGCCTTGCGCCATCGCAGCGCCTCGAGCAGAGGCAACGGCGTTGTTGGGGAGCTACTGAGCTCGCGCACCGCGGTGGTGCGGCGCACAATTCTGCTCATTTCTCCTAAAAATACGGGCCTCGACATGAAACGCGCAACGTGGCCTGGGCGGGTTGGTTCCCGTCTTTGTTGCGTGTGCGAAGCCCGCGTTGCGCAACGGCGATTAGTTTAGCCCACAAATCCGGTTAGCACGCTTCTGCGCTGCGGCGAAACAGCTCACATTTGACTCCTTCAAGCATTGGAACTTTTCAGCTCGCCGCCACCTTATTGAGCCCATAGTGCGACGCAACATCGGCGTGCGCACCCAGCCGACGTATGTTCAGCGGCAGAAAGAGGGGTCTCATGTCTGTGTTGAGTATCGCCAAGCGCAGAATGTATTCCGGACTGCAGAGCTTCCGGCCGTCACCTACCCCCACCGGCACCATCACTTTTGATGCTTCAATTCCAGAGGCGAGCGTTGGCATCGCGCACGCGATCAAGCGCGCGACGGATATCTTCGTTTCGTCGGCGCTGTTGCTCGCGTTGTCGCCCGTGCTGGCCGCGGTCGCGCTTGCGATCAAGCTGACCTCGTCGGGGCCGATATTTTTTCGGCAGCAGCGCTACGGACTGAACAGCGATCTTTTTCCCATCCTCAAGTTCCGCACGATGTATGTCGGCGACATGGACGTGACCGGTGTCAAACAAACGCGGGATGCCGATCCGCGTGTGACGCCGCTCGGGCGTTTCCTGCGGCGCACGAACCTGGATGAGCTTCCGCAGCTTATCAATGTGCTGCGGGGAGATATGTCCCTGGTGGGCCCGCGCCCCCACGTGCCGGGCATGCTGGCGGGCGGCATGCCGTACGAAATGCTGGTGCCGACCTACTTCGAGCGTCACCGCATGCGGCCAGGCATGACGGGGCTTGCGCAAATCAACGAGCTCCGGGGAAGCACGACTGACGCCAAGTTCGCGCGGGCGCGCATCGCGTACGATATCGCCTACACCGAGAACTGGTCGCTGCTTCTCGACCTTCGCATCTTGTGGACCACGTTTCGGACTGAAGTACTGCGCGGCACCGGAAACTGATCGGACACACAACAACGGAGCCCGGATCCGGGCCGCGGAGGTCTCGATGCACTATCGATCCGTTGCCGATCTCAATGACGACATCATCTCGGGTCTGCCACTTCTTCCCCCGGATGTGGACCTCGTCATCGGCATTCCGAGAAGCGGCTTGCTTGCCGGCACGCTGCTCGCGCTTGCCCTCAACGTGCCGGCGACGGACGTCGAAGGGTTTCTCGCAGGGCGCATTCTTTCGACGGGCAGGACGCGTCGCCGTGAGTTGTTCGATTCCGATCCTCGGCGGGCGCGGCGCGTACTTGTGGTCGATGACAGCGCCGACACGGGGCAGTCGGTACGCGACGCAAGGGCCCGGCTCACGTCTGAACACCCCGGCGTGGCCTTCAGCTTCTGTGTCGTCTACGGCACGGCGCCTGAGTGCGACGGGGTCGACATCACGCTCAAGGTGGTGCCGCAGCCGCGCCTGTTCCAATGGAACGTCATGCACCACAACATGCTGGCGCGTTGCTGCGTCGACATCGATGGCGTGCTGTGCTCCGACCCGAGCGATGATGAGAACGACGACGGCGAGCGCTACCTGAAGTTCCTTCTCAATGCGCCGCCGTTTCACACGCCGACTCGGCGTATCGGCTGGCTGGTGACGAGCCGGCTTGAGAAGTACCGCAAGGAAACCGAGGCGTGGCTCGCGAAACGCGGCATCGAGTACGGCGAGCTACATATGCTCGATCTTCCGTCGCGGGAAGCGCGTCTCAAGGCGGGCAGCCACGGATCCTTCAAGGCGGAGGTCTATAGCCGCACGACGGGTGCGCTGCTTTTCATCGAGAGTGAGCGGGAGCAGGCGCGTGAGATCTGCCGTCTTGCCGGAAAGCCGGTGCTATCTCTGGGTTCGCAGGAGTTGTTCACGCCTGAACCGCTGTCTCCGCTGGCCCTCGCGCAACGCGTTCGCACACTACCCGCGCGGTATCGAGCGGAGCCCGGCTCGCCGACGTCGCTCGCGCGGCAGGTCGTCGGCAGTGCGCTGCGCTCCACTGTCAGTCCCAAAGTCTATGATGCGCTCAGAACGCTGAGCCGCCGCGGCCAAGCGAGGCCCGGCGGCCGCGCGTGAAGCAGAGCCAACCCGAAGCGCCCGGAGCGGGCGCACTCCCCGATCCCGTTTCGAACGGCTCGCGGGGCGAGACGGCGCGCAATGTCTTCGTCATGGGCGCGGCGCAGGCGTGGCGCGTCGGCATCGGCTTCGCATTCACCGTTGTCTCGGCGAGGCTTCTGGCGCCGTCGGATTTCGGCCTCATCGCAATGGTGATGACGGTAACGGCACTGGTGACGATGATCCAGGATCTCGGCGCCACGCAAGCCGTCGTGCAACGGGACAAGATTACGCAAGGGCAGTTGAATGCCCTGTTCTGGATCGCGGTTGGTCTTGGTGTCGCGCTGGCGGCGCTGCTCGCCCTCAGTGGTCCGGCGGTGGCGCGCTTTTTCGGAGATCAGAGGCTCGAAGGCCTCATGGCGGCATTCGCGGTGCCGATTATCGCCACAGGCATTCAGGCCGTGCCGTTCGCGCTTCTCAATCGCCATATGCGCTTTGGGCGGCTTGCGCTCGTCGATGCGGTGGCGGCTGGCGCCAGTTTCGTGGTGGGCGTTGTGCTTGCCTGGCAGTTCGAGAGCTACTGGGCGCTTTATGCGGCAGCCTGTGCCTCATCGCTGGTGATGCTGGTCGGCTGCTGGGTCGGCAGCGGGTTTCGTCCCGGAAAGGCGACGTTCGATCGGGAGACGCGGGCCATGGTCGGGTTCGGGTCGGGCGTCACTGGCTTCAATCTCGCCAACTATTTTTCGCGCAACGCCGACAAAGTTCTCATCGGCAAATATTTCGGTGACATCTCGCTCGGATTTTATGATCGGGCGTACCGCTTGTTGCTGTTCCCGCTATCGCAAATCCATGCGCCGATCGGGCGGGTCATGATTCCGCTGCTGTCGCGAAACCTTTCGGATCCGGAGCGGTACAGGCGCTCCTATATGGAGTGCGTATCGATCCTGCTGCTCGCAACGCAGCCAGCCATTCTGTTCGCCACGATCTATGCTGAAGAGGTCTTCCGGCTATTGCTCGGCGAGCGCTGGGTCGCATCGGCGCCGATCTTCGTCTGGCTTGGCATCGCGGGTCTGCATCAGGTGATGACGTCTACCGTCGGCTGGCTCTATATCAGCCAGGGACGCGGCGGCGCTTTCTTTCGATTAGGGCTCTTCGGCGCCGTGACCACCGTTGCAGCGTTCGTTGCGGGTATGCCCTGGGGGCCGGTGGGTGTGGCAGCCGCCTATGCGATTTCGGACTATGTCGTGCGCTTGCCCGTCATCTGGGCGAGTGCAGGACGTGAGGGTCCTGTCAGCGCGCGGGATCTTTATGTGATGGCGGCTCCGCATGCGTTGGCCACGCTGGTGGCAGCCGCCGCGCTCTTCGCGCTCAAGTTTCAGGTCGACGCGGGAAACATTTTCACATGTGGGGCGCTGGCGGTGCTCGGTTATGCCGTCTATCTCGGAGCCTTGATGCTCTTTGCGGAGAAGCGCGCTTATCTTTTCCGGAACGCCGAATTCCTCCGTACGCGCCTTGCTAAGCAGGTGTAACCGCCGTTGCTTCGCGGGTGCGTGGGGCGGATCCGGAGCGCCGCAAGCCGATGGAGCTCCGCAACCGCTGCATGAAATCGAGGGTCTGCTCCATACGGCGGCGGTAGGTCAGGTAATCTTGCGCCGTCGAGCCGTGCCAGAGCATGGCGCCTATCTGGCGAAACCGGCGCGGCTCCCGTTTCAACGCGTAGCGGCATAGCTTTCGGAAGGACCGGCGCTTGTGCCGATTGTGGCAGAGATCGGCAAACGTCAGAGCGAGGCTCGTGCGATCGCCGCGGAACTCGCGGCCCCGGCGAATATGCGACTTCCAGATGTGCAGGTGGCCGGATTGTCGTTTCCGGCCGTCGGTCGAGATGCAGTCGCGCGTGTTCAGGCGGTAGAACACATGCGCGGGTTTTGAGATCGCGATGCGTCCGGTTTCGGCCATGCGTAGCCAGACGTCCCAGTCCTGGCAGGACTTCAGGTGCTCGTCGAAGCCGCCGATGGCGAGAAAAGGTTCGCGGCGCGCGGTCATGCAGGAGCAGGTGCCGAGGAAGTTCTCGGTGCGGAGCTTGGTTGCGACATCGGCGACGAACTCCTTCGCGGTGGAGGAGGCGCCTGCCCGACCGTCGATGACGAGGCGGTGGTTGGCGGCCACGGCGACGATATCACTTCGCTCGGAGGCAATGAGAGTGCTTTCGGCGGCGAGCTTCTCCGGGTGCCATGTGTCGTCGCTGTCGAGGAACGCGATCCATTCGGCCGTTGCAGCGCGCGCGCCGCGGTTTCGCGAGGCGGTGGCACCCATGTTACGCTCATTGACGAGCACCTTGATCAACGGATGATCCATCTCCGTCAGGCGGCGCACGGTATCGTCGGTCGAGCCATCGTCGACGACGATGATCTCTTTAGCGGGATGCGTCTGCCGCAGCACGCTGGAGATTGCTTCGTCGATGGTGTCCGCGCGGTTGAAGGTCGGAATGATGACCGCGAAGTCTATGCCGTCCTGGCCGATTGCTTTCTGCATGGTTCACCCGCCATGTTGTCCGCGTTACGCCGGAGACCGAGGCCTCATTGAGAGCCGGTATCGGCTTTACTCTGCTTGCTTTCAACGGGCGGCTCATCGCCTAGGATCATCCGCTTCTGGAGCGCGACGTCGACGACGTCTCCCGGCTGCAGCTCCTGGTCCTGATTGGCAACGATCGGCTCCGTCTGCTTGCGATGGATCACGACTTCGGGGTTGGAGCCCTGGCCGCGCACGAGCTGAGAGCGAACCAGGCCGGTGTAAACGAGTTTTTCGCCCACGGCTTTCAGCCTTGCGCGCGTGGTTGCCAGCTTCACGTTGGCATCCTGCAGATCAAGCAAAACATCCCTGCGGCGGTTGTCAGCGAGCTTGTCGAGCCGGGACTGCAATTCGTCGCGGCCCCGCTCGGCGCGCCCCTTTTCCACGATGGTTTGCAGATAGCGGGTCGACGAAAAGAGGATCGTGCGGCGAGCGTCTACGACGCGGGTGATGGGAAGTGTCTGTTTGTCGAACAAGCCCTTCACGCGTGTGTACTCGCCAATATCGGCATCGACGCCTTCCTTTTCGCGCTTCTGCTGGTCCGCGAGGATGACGATACGATGGTCCTCCTTCTTCAATGCGTCCTCGAGATATTGGTGGTCTTTCCGATAGACGGCGTTGCGGGCGGCAAGCTGCTTCTCCTCGATCTCGACGATTCTTTTGGCGAGCGACGGAGGAATGGGCGTGTCCTGCAATGCCTTGCGGTCAATGGCGTCGGCGTTCTGCAGCTCGGCCTCGAGCCGTTGAATAACCGCCTGCTGCTTGGCGAAGTCCGTCCAGAGCGACTCGTAGTCGCCGTGCAGGTCTGCTTGCTCGAGGAACGGGTTCTGCATGCGGATGTGCATGACGTCATAGCCACCGGCCAGCGCGATGGCTTGGCGAACGGTGAGGCCAGGACGGAACGGCTGCTCGCCGGGTTTCGATACGTCGCCATTGACGTAAATAGGCCGATACTCGGCGACGGTGACGATCACCTCGCCCGGACCGATCATGACGGGGATTTCGCGTCCGTCGTCGCTGCGGCGCCGGTAGACCTTGGTTGCGAGCTCGTCCTGCAGCTTGACGTTCAGCTGCTCGAGCGTCAGGCCAGCGACCTCGATATCGCCGACGAGAGGCAGTGTGACGCGGCCGTCGAGCCGGATCGGCGCGCGTGTTCTCAGATCAGGGGTGGCGACGGTCGAGAACTCGATCGTGTCGCCCGGGGAAAGGCGGTACTCGTCGGCGAAAGCAGGTGTGAGCAAAAGGATGCTGGCGAGCGTTGCCACCACGGTTTGCACGCATCGATGCGTGCGCGATTTGACCGCACTCACCTGCGAAGAAACGGCTGCGTCGGCATGGCGCACCTTATGCAGCTCCGTTTTAAAACGCCGACAAATGCTCTTCGCGTTTACGAAGTCGCGCACCGCTGTTGCGCTTCTGTCACCTCGCCAAAAGCCCATGTTTGCAGGGCAGACCGCGAGAGTGGCTACGATGCGTTGCATCAAAGGCATTCCGAAAACCCCCGTTTCCGTTACTGACTAGGGCCCGTTCTTTTGCAGTGCACGCGTCGAAAACGCTCATAAGGGGGCCTGTGTTCCCCTGGTGCATTCAATGGGTTGGGTCGCGGCCATGGAACGCTAAGCTGTCGAGCGGCGTTAGCGCCGTTGCGATGCAGCACGAGCTTGGTCTTTTGCGGCACGCGCGGATGCCGGATCGGGCGGCTCGCGTGGGCTTCAGGGATAGCCCGTGTATCTTTTGAGCGCCCGAAGTTGGGGGACGCAATGCTTCATGTACCTTCTGATCTCGCCCGTCACGCCATCGAGATCCGTGGCCAGCCTCAACAGGCGCATTGGTCTTTATCCGACATCGTCGATGTCATCCGCTGGCGAAGGCGGCTCATCTTCTGGTCGGTGGTGGCGGTCCTGATCCCGGCCTTGATCTATGTGGCGGTGGCGTCGCCGATGTACACCGCGACGGCGGTGCTGATGACGGATACGAAGCGGTCGCCCGCGTTCGGAACAGCCGGAACACCTGACACCAGTGTCGACATGGTTGTGGTGGACAGTCAGAACGAGACGTTACGCTCGGACAAGATCGCGCTCGCCGTCATCGATAATCTTGGGCTCTGGGAGGATCCGGAATTCGTTCCAGATAGGCCAAGCTTACTGGGCTCTGTATTGGCCTTCGTCAGAGGGAGTGTCCCCAAAAAAACGAGACCTGCAGAGATCAAGCGCCAGATCGCCCTGGGCAACTTCAAGAAGGGGCTTGAGGTGGAGCGTGCGGGCCGCAGTTATGTATCGAATATTTCCTTTACGTCGACCGATCCCGTGAAGTCCGCCCGCATCGCGAACGCCGTGGGCGAGTCCTACATCGTGGACCAGCTCAGCGCCAAGCTGCAGGTGGCGCAACGGTCGAGCGATTGGGTCGAGAGCCGCGTCAACGACCTCAATCAGCGCGCACGTGAGGCGGCCGAGGCACTGGCCGATTTCAGGGCCACGAACAATGTTGGCGGGGCATCGCCTGCGGCGGCCAGCGGATCTTTGGCCAATTCCGTGTCGGTTATTCGTTTGCGGGAGCTTGAATCCGCGGCGCAGAGCGCACGAACGACATATGAAACCTTCCTCAACCGCTATACGCAGAGCATCCAGATCCAGCAGCAGGCGCTGCCGGTGACGGAAGCGCGCGTGTTGGCGGAGGCCATGCCGCCACTGTCGAAGACCAAGCCCAAGACGCCCTTGATTCTTGCGCTCGCGTTGGTGGCCGGCGGTACGCTCGGCATGGTGGGGGCGTTCGCCCGCGAGTATGGGGAGAGACTGGTGCGGTCTCCGCGGCAGCTTGAGCGGGAACTGCGCGTGCGCGTTCTTGGCGCGATTCCTCGCGTTGTTCGGTCATTGCTCTCGCGTGGTGGACTGCTCACGCTGTTCGCTCAGCCTGCAAGTCGTGCTGGAAAAAGTGGACCGCTCTCTATTGCGGGAGAGGGGCTTAGAGGCATCAAAGTGGCGCTCGAGCGTAGCGTGAGTGAGCAAGGCCGGGTGATCGGCATTACCTCGCCGCGTGCCGGAGTGGGTAAAACGACGCTCGCCTACAATCTCGCTCTGCTTTCGGCGCAGGCGGGTGGACGGACGTTGCTGATCGACGGCGATCTCCGAAAGGCGACCTTGACGCGCAATCTGGCATCCAAATCTCCCGATGGCCTGTCCTCGCTCATATCCGGGCAGGCGGACATCGGGGAGTGCATTGTCGAGCACCGGCCGCTGCTGCATGTTCTCGGGGAGTCCTCCGCGGCGGCTGTTGCGCATCCGGCCGAGGTGCTCGGCTCGGCGGCAATGGCCGTTACGATGTCTCGCCTGAGAGAAGTCTACGACTACATCTTTATCGATCTGCCGCCGCTCCTGGATTGCGTCGACGTCCGGGCGTCGGCACCGACCATCGGGCTTTTCGTCGTCGTGACCGAGTGGGGAAAAACTCCGATCGAGGATGTGGACCGGGCGCTTGCGAGTTGCGACATGGTCGTCGAGCGGTTGCTCGGCGTGGTGGTGAACAAGGTGGAGCCGTCGGAGTTCGGACGCCGCCACTAGATTGCGCGTCGCAACCTCATGTCGCCCTGGCCGGCTGTGCTTGCCCTGTGCGTTCGCGTAGGATGTCGGCCAGGAAGGTCTCGAGCGAGCTGCCAAGCCGCTCGGGGCTGTAATCGCGGGTCCGCTTCAAGGCTCCTCTCTGAAGCTCGGCGAGCAAAGACCTGTCGCGCTCGATGCGGTTCAGGCACTCTGCGAGTGCCTCAGCGTCCCCGGCCGGGTATGTCAGGCCGTTCTTGCCGTCTTCGACGATTTCTGGAAGCGCGCCCGAGCGCGCGGCGATCACGGCTACGCCGTGCGAGAAGGCTTCGATGCAGACACGGCCGAACGGCTCGCCCCAGAGCGACGGCACGACGAGAACGTCGATCTCCGGGTAGAATGCTTTCGGATCGACCCAGCCCAAAGACTGACAGCGACCGTTCGGAAAGATGGTGTGCACGTGCTCGGCGTAAGACGAGGGACCGCTGCCTGCGATCAAATAGCGGAGCGGCGCCTGCTCTCCGAGGCGGGCCGCCGCGCGGGCGAGGGTTTCGACACCTTTGTTGGGTGTGACGACGCCGATGTAGCCGACCTTGATCGTGTCTCTGAGGGGGCGGGGCGCTTCTTTTATGGGCCAGTCGGTCGCAGCGGGAATGACCTTCTGCTTTGCCTTTGCGAAGTAGCCAGCTTCGGCGTGCCGATCGAGCATATGGCGCGATTCCGCGATCACGCCGTCAACCAGGTGAGAGTGCAGCCGCTTCCCTGTCGATGCATAGCGGCACGACCGACATTGACGCGGACAGTTCACGCCGTCGCGAAACATCGAGCCGCGCCAGCATAACAGGAAATAGCTTTGCACCGCATGAACCGTCGGAATGCCGAGGGTGCGTGCCGCGAGCCAAGTTGCGACGTTGATATTCTCACAACTGATCGTCATTACGATGTCGGGCTTGGCGGCTGAGATGGCGTGGCGCATACGGACAAGCGCACGCGGATTGCCGTTCTCGAGCAGATGCCAGGCAACCTTCTTGTAGAGGGGGTTCTCTTTCCAGTAGTCCCAATAGACGTTCGGGGAGCGCAGGGTGCGGATGTCGATTCCGTCGCGCACCTCGTGCGTTTCTTCGTCGGCGACAGTGATGACACGAACGTCGTGGCCCTGGGCGTGGAGGGCGCGCGCGATGCTTTCCGAGGCGGCGGGGCCGCCGCCTTTGCCCTGCGGGGGGTACGCCGCGCACGCCAGCACAATGCGCATGCGAAGCGCGGCTTCGCTCGCATTTCGTTGCTCGCTCAGAAGAGCCAAATAACGCGTCCCCTCTCGGACCTTCACACCGACAGGGGTAACGTTATGGGGTCGGACTTGTTCCCCCCGGCCTCGGTTGCCAGAGCTACTGCAGGGCCGCCCTAATGGCGTCGAGCCCGTCGGTTAGAGCCGCGGGGCCTGGCTGCAGAATCAGGGGGGATTTAATCTCCACGATGCGGCCGGTTTTGATGGCCGGGATCTCGCCCCAGCCCTCGCGTGTGCCGAAGCTCTCAACGCGGACTTTCTTGCCGCACCATGAGGCGAGCACGACGTCGGGGCGGCGCTCAATGACCTGCTCGGAGGTGACGATGCGCTCTTTTGCCTCCGGTTTTTTACTTAGGTCGGCGAAGATATCGGTGCCGCCGGCAATTTCGATCAGCTCCGAGACCCAGCCGATGCCGGAGATCATCGGGCTGTCCCATTCCTCGAAGTAGACGCGCGGACGTATCGTGTGCCCACGGGTCTCCGCCGCGATTCCGGCGAGGCGCGCCTCGAGGTCGCGAGCCAGAGCGCCGGCTTTCTCGCTGCAGCCGATCAGGGCGCCGAGCGTGCGGATCATGGCGAAGATGCCGGCGAGATCGCGTTGGTTGAACAGATAAACGGAGAGGCCTGCGCGCGCGAGCTCGGGGATGATCGGCCCCTGGATGTCGGAGAAGGCCAGCACGAGGTCTGGCTTCAGCGCGGCGATGCGCGCCACGTCGGCCGACGTGAAGGACGAGACGCGCGGCTTTTCCTTGCGCACGCGCGGCGGGCGAACCGCATAGCCGGAGACGCCGACGATGCGGTCCTCCTCGCCGAGGAGATAGAGTGTTTCGACCGTCTCCTCGGTGAGGCAGACGAGGCGCTGGGCCGGATAGCGCCGCAAGTGGCTTATGCCGAGGCGGTCGCCGCGTTCTGCGCCGGCTTCACCAGCGCGAGGGCGACCGCGATGCGGTGAATCACCAGGAAGGCGATGTAAGCCACGGCGTTGATGGCGAGCACCTCGCCGACGACGGCAAGCGAGAACGAGTCACCGGCATAGGACGTGGCAACGCCGAAGGCGTAAAGCGCGAACTGGTAGACGGCGAATGCAGCTGCGAACGCCGCGACGATGCCGGGCAGCGTCGATCCCAGGCGGGGCACGATGGTCGTTGCGGCCAGATAGCCGAACAGGGAGGCAGCGCCGATAGCCGCGCCCCAGGTGTAGGTGTCGGCGGTGTGCGGGTAGCTCAGCAGCAGGAAGCCGACGGCCTGGTTGATTAGCCAGGCCGCGATCACGAGGATCAGGCCCTCGGTGCGGTTCAGGGTCAGAGCGGCGAGTGCAGCAACGGCTGCAAACGGCGCGACGCAGGCAAAGCCGTAGCTTCCAATCACCGTCAATCCGGCGATCAGCGCGATCCAAAGGCCGGATCCTGCGGTTGCCGATGTGGGGTTGGTCGCTGTTGCAGCTCTGTCAGTCATTTTGCGTATTCCCTGTCCGTTCCGGTGCTGCCGGATGCTTTCCGACCTACGGATAGTCCACTCCGGAGACGTGTCAATGTAATTCCGGCAGAGGGCGACTTTCGGCTTTCAAACAGGCGAAAACATCATGCTGCGCGGACCGCTCGGGCCGCAGCGAGCCAGCCCTTGATGCGCTCGATATCCGGCGGGGCCCCGTCGCGCAGGATGCGCTTGCCCGCGGAGGTCGTGGCGAAGGCCAGGACGTCGGCCGAAAGCTTGACCTCGTCGGCTTCCGCAAGGCTCCCGGCCGTGCGATAGCCTGACCCGGCCAGCAACTCGGCATGCGTGCAGCGGACGCCCGGCACGTCGAGCATGAGACGGCATTGGTCTTGCCACAGCGTTATGGTCTCGGCTGTTACGTTGCGCAGTGTGAGGCCGTCCGCGATTTTCCCGGGCGTTGCGGCGAGGAAGTCTGCAACTGAGACGACGCCGAGCGGAGCCAGGCGCTGGGCGGTGCGCGGGCCGATGGTGGGTGCGCGCTCGATATTGTCGGCCAGGGCGAGGTAATGCCTGGCTGCCGGAGCAGCGGGCGGTGAAGCGTTCGCGGATGCGCGCAAGGGAACGAGAATGGGCTTCGGCGCGGGAGCAGCGGAGGCAATGACGGCGGCGCGGGCCTTTTCGCGTTCGGCGAGGCGCGGGGCCTCGATCTCCTTGGCATATAGGTCGCGCACGACGCGGTCATCTTCGGGCAGCGTTGCCTCTACGCGCCCGGTTGCCGTGAGCTCATCGTACATGGCGCTGACGATGCGCCGGTCCTCGGCATCCGCAAGCCGTTTGGCCAGCGTTTTTGCCGGGATTTTCACTGCAGCGAGGATGGTGTCGAGCGTCAATGACACCTCGGGCGGTTCGCGGCCGCTGTCGGCAAAGGCGCGGTCCAGCACGGCGGCGAAGGCTGCGGCGGCGTGCACGACGAGGCCGCCGAGGATCTTGCGGCTGACGGCATCAAGTCCCGACGGCGGGTCGCTGACACCATTATGCAGATCGTAGTGGGCGATCAGCGTCTCGTAATGCTTGTTGGCTTTTTCAGCGCCCGTCAGCACGAGCTCGCGCAGCCAGGTGTCATCGGTGCTCGTGGTGACGACGTAGGGCGCGCCCTCCGCGAGCCCTTGGGCACGCAGCGCGTCGTAGCTTTTTGAGATCGACCATTCGGCCGCGCGGTGGATGCTGTTTTCCGCGTCCGACTGGCCGGTGTGAAAGGGCTGCACCGGATCAGTGACGTAGTGGGACAGCACGCCTGCGCTCCAGACGGCCTGCTCCCAGTCGCCGCGCGCCAGCGTTTCCGTCAGCTCGCCATACCATTTCCCGGACTTCTCGAGCGCGCCGCCCCAATTTCCGTCGCGGACGTGGAGGACGTGGTTCTTGAAATCCTTGAACTCGTTGTCCGGCGCCTTCGAGCCCTGCATGTAAAGCTCGGCGTGCTTCAGAAAGAGGCGCTGCCAGCGTTCGGTGTTGGGGTTCGTCAGATGACGTAAGGCGTCGAGCGCCAGCTTGTGATGTGTGCCCGTGGCGTGGGCGGCGTAGACGATCCGGAACAGCAGGGACATGTGCTTTCCCTTCCAGGGGCAGGCTGAATTCTCCCATTCCGTTCTTGGGGCGAGTCGCCCGTGGCGGGAAGGCGCGGGGGCGTCGCGGCTGTGCATGAGGCGTCAGAGAAAGGTCAGCAGGCTTCGTAGTGTGTCGTCCGGAGCCTCCTCGGGAAGGAAGTGGCCACAATCTATGGAGTGGCCGGTGACGCTGGATGCGGATTTCTCGCGCCAAGTGCCTAGGACGTCGAAGGACTTTCCGACGACGCCGCGCCCACCCCAGAGGGCGAGCACGGGCATGGTGAGTTTGTGGCCTTCGGCATCGCTTTCGGTGTCGTGGACGAAATCGATGGTGGCGCCGGCCCGGTAGTCCTCGCAGGCGGCGTGGATAGCCGCGGGGTCGAAGAAGGCTTCGACGTAATGGCGCAGGATGGCTTCGTCGAAGGCGCCCTCCGTCCGACACCACGATGCGATGGTGTGGCGCAGATAATAGTTCGTGTTGTTCGCGATCATGCGCTCGGGAAAGTCCGGCGGCTGGATCAGGAAGAACCAGTGATAGTAAGCCGTGGCAAAAGCCTGGTTCGTCGCGGCGTACATCGTCGCCGTGGGGCAGATATCGAGCACCGTCAGGCGCTCGACGGCATCCGGATGATCAAGGGCGAGGCGGTGGGCGACGCGGCCACCGCGGTCATGACCAACGAGGCAAAAGCGCTCGAAGCCGAGCGCGCGCATCAGCGTCACCTGATCGGCGGCCATAGCGCGCTTCGAGTAGGCGGCGTGATCGCCGCCGCCCGGCGGTTTGCTCGAGGCCCCGTAGCCGCGCAGGTCCGCCGCGACAACCGTGAAACGCTCGGCAAGGCGTGGCGCGATCTTTCGCCAGCAGGCGCGCGTTTCGGGATAGCCGTGCAACAGCAGCAGCGGTGGGCCGGATCCGCCGGCAACGGCTGCGATCTCAACGCCGTTGCCCACGGGGACGGTGTGTGATGTAAAGCCTTCGAACATCGGCGGCCTCCCGCCGTTCTTGATAGGCAATACGCGTAGCTGGGGGAAGATCAATGAAGCTTGTACGGTTTGGACCCAAGGGCTCGGAGAAGCCCGGTCTTGTCGATGCGGATGGCAGGATCCGCGATCTCTCTCAGCATGTGCCCGATATCAATGGTGAGACGCTGGCGCCAGACAGCCTGGCGCGGCTCAAGGCTCTCGATCCGGCCTCCCTGCCGCTGGCGCCGGCGGGTGTACGGCTCGGCGCGCCCGTCTCTCGGCCGTGGAGCTTTCTCGCCATCGGCCTCAACTATGCCGATCATGCCAAGGAGGCGGGGCTCGAAGTGCCGTCGGAGCCGGTGATCTTCAACAAGCTCGGCAATACGGTTTCTGGCCCGTTAGACGACGTGATCTATCCCAAGAACTCGAACCGTCTCGATTGGGAGATCGAGCTTGCGTTCGTTATCGGCAAGCGCGCCCGTTACGTCGAGCAGAAAGACGCCATGGACTACGTGGCCGGCTACACGATCTGCAACGACGTCTCGGAGCGACGCTTTCAGATGAAGCGCAACGGCCAGTGGTTCAAGGGCAAGGCCGCGGAGACGCTTGGGCCGCTCGGCCCGTGGCTCGTGACGCCCGACGAGATCTCCGATCCCAGCAATCTCAAGATGTCGCTCAAGGTCAACGGCGAGACCAAGCAGCAGGGCTCGACCGCGACGATGATCTTCTCCATCCCGTATCTCGTCTCCTACATCACAGAGTTCTGCGTGCTCGAGCCCGGCGACGTGGTGACGACGGGCACGCCGCCCGGCGTCGGATCCGTGATGAAGCCGCCGCAGTATCTCGTCGCGGGCGACGTCATGGAGCTCGAGATCGAGGGGCTCGGCCTGCAACGGCAGACGGTTGTGCCGTTCACTGGCTGACGCCGCACAAGGATCGATTGCGAAACGCGCGGTAACGGGTCGCTAACCATAGCGGACAACTCGTGCCGCGCGGCCTCGCTCAGGCAGCTTCACCCCCGGAAAATTTTACGGGTTCGAGACGAACCTTCCTCATGGTCAAAGGCCAAGTTTTGCGCGGGCAGTCGTGCGGCCATGGCCATCCTGTTTCATCATCAATCCGATAAAGTCGAGACCAAGAGGCACGGCGATTCCGGCCTTGTTGCGGCGTTGGGGCGGGGCATCGATGCCGTGTTCAGCGACAAGCGTCGCGCGATCTCGCGGCCGAAGCTCCTGTTTGCGACGTCCCTGATCGACGTCCTCATTCTGGTGGGGACGGGGATCGTGGCATTCCGCGCCTTTGGGGACGGCAGCGAGACGGCGACGATGATCGGTGGTTGGATCTTTGTCATTTCGCTCATGACGATGCTCGCGCTACGCCGAAACTGGTCCTACTCGGTGCACGCGCTGCGCCGGCCGGCTGAGCAAGTCGGAAAGATCGTGAAGAGCGCCGGGTTCGTCTTCTGCATCGCGGCGGGGGCGGGCTATCTCCTGCATTTGCCCACCTTCGCGCCTGCGACCGGACTGGCGTGGCTCATCTCCGCCATCGCGCTGATGTCGTCGGTTCGCTACATCCTTGCGCGTATTCTCGTTCGCCTGACGGAAGCCGGGCGTCTTGTGCGCCGGACGGTCATCGTCGGCGGTGGGCCAGAAGCCGAGCACCTGATCGAAACGCTTGAAGCCGGCAACCACAACGAGCTCGCCATCCTCGGCGTGTTCGACGACCGCTCCGACGAGCGCTCGTCGGCCAGCACCGCGGGTTATCCCAAACTTGGAACGTTCGATGATCTTCCGGCCTATAGCCGCAACGAAGGCGTCGACCTGATCATCGTCACGGTTCCGATGACGGCCGAGCAGCGCTTGATGCAGATCCTCAAGATCCTGTTCGCGCTGCCCGTCGATATTCGCATCTCCGCGCTCGGCTCCAGGCTGCGCCTCAGCTCGAGCGCTTACAGCTATGTCGGCCGCGTCCCGATGCTGGCGCTGATGGACCGGCCGCTGACCGATTGGGATCGGGTCATTAAGAATATCGAGGATCGCGTGATCGGCGGGCTGTTGCTTGTGCTCGCGGCGCCCGTCATGGCGCTCGTGGCGTTGGCCATTCGGCTTGAAAGTAAGGGGCCGGCCCTGTTCAAGCAGCGGCGCTACGGCTTCGACAACGAGCTGATTGAGGTGTTCAAGTTCCGCTCGATGTATGCCGACAAGTCGGACGCGTCCGCCTCCAAACTAGTCACGCGTAACGATCCGCGCGTGACGCGCGTCGGCCGCTTCATCCGCAAGACCAGCCTCGACGAGCTGCCGCAGCTTTTCAACGTGCTCAAAGGGGAGATGTCTCTGGTCGGTCCGCGTCCGCACGCGACGGAGGCCAAGGCCAGCTCCGACCTCTACCAAGCCGTCGTCGGCGAATACTTCGCGCGCCATCGCGTGAAGCCCGGCGTCACGGGGTGGGCGCAGATCACCGGCTGGCGCGGCGAGACGGATACGCACGAGAAGATCCAGCGCCGCGTTGAAGCTGATCTCTACTACATCGACAACTGGTCTCTGCTGTTCGATCTCTACATCATTGCATCCACGCCGTTTTCCCTTCTCACCGGCAAGAACGCGTATTAGCCGTGTCGACGCTCTCGCTTCCCTCAGAGCCAACGGATGGTGGCCTTGTCGGCTCCCGTTGGACCGTCTCGGCCGCGACGCTGGCTGCCATCGCCGTGGCCGGCGCCATGGTTACGAGCAGCATCGTGTTCTCGGAACCGGCGGTTGCGGACGTACTGATGGCAGCGGTGATTGTCGGGCTGCCGATGCTCGGCGTCGTGCGCTTTGGCAACGCCGCGATCTTGAACTTCGTGCTGTGGTTGGTGCTCGTGGCGCTGAGCCTCGCCGCCTGCTCGGTTTCGACTGCCTTCAGCACGGCGCTGACGCATCAGGTGGTGACGCTGTTCCTCGCACTGGGCGCCTTCGTGCTGGCGGGCTACATCTCCGCAGATCCCGAGCCCCGCTTCCGGCTCGTCATGGTCTGCTATGTCGTGGCGTGCCTCGTCGCATCTCTGGCGGCACTCGCCGGCTATTTTCAGATCGTGCCCGGCATGAACGAGCTGTTCACCAACTACGGCCGCGCGCGCGGCACCTTCAAGGATCCGAACGTGCTCGGAGCCGCGCTCGCACCGGCCGTCATCTTCCTTGCCTGGGTCGCCTTGCGAGGGCCGCTGCGGCACGTGCTTCTCGCTGCGGCGGCGAGCCTGCCGCTCGTGCTGGCGCTGCTGCTGTCGTTTTCGCGTGGAGCCTGGGCGTCGGTCGCGCTATCGCTCGTGCTCGTCGGCTGGCTGGCGCTGGTCACGACGCGGCGTGCGGAAGACTTCAGGCGGCTTATTGCGGTGGCGGCACTTGGCATGGTCGCGCTTGTGGTCGCCATCGGAGGGGCGTTGCAAGTGGATGCGGTGGCAAGCCTCTTCCAGGAGCGCGCCAGTTTCGATCAATCATATGATGCTGGGCCTGAAGGGCGCTTCGGCGGGCAGGCGAAAGCCGTGGCGCTCATCCTCGAAAATCCATTCGGTATCGGAACGCACACGTTCCGGAATACGTATCACGAGGAGGAGGCACACAACGTCTACCTCAGCCAATTCCTCAACGCGGGCTGGGTCGGGGGACTGGCGTATGTTATCTCAGTACTCGGCACGTTGGCCGCGGGGTTCTATGCGCTGCGGCGCCGATCGCGATTGCAGGGGCCGCTGATCATCGCCACGGCGGCGTTTGCCGGGCTCGTCTTCGAGGGGTTTGTCGTCGACACGGATCATTGGCGCCATTTCTTCGTCTTCATGGCGCTGATCTGGGGGCTCGTCGATGCCGAGGGCGCCTCAGCCGGCAGGGGAGGGCCGTCTTCATGATTGAGGCCCGTGGCGCCAATCCGAATTTTCTGCGCGGCGCGCTCGATGTGCTTTGGAACAGCCGCACGGCGCATGCCGCGAGCTGGAGCGGGATCAGCGCGTTTGCTGTGCGCGCGGTCAGCGCGGCGCTTCTCTTCGTGACGCAGGTCGCGCTGGCGCGTTGGATGGGCGCTTCCGAGTACGGCCTGTTCGTCACGGCGTGGACGTCGGTGCTGCTGCTCGGCGGCGTGACGCATCTCGGGTTCAACGTCGCAATGATGCGGCTTGGTCCGCAGTATCATGCGGGTGGTGAGCATGGACGCTTTCGCGGGCTTCTAAACGGCGGACGCGTGGTGGCGCTAATGTCCGCGACTGTCATCGCAGCGGTCGGTATCGCCGTCATCTACCTTTTTCATATCGAGGAGCGGATGGCGCTCGCGGTGCCGTTGGCGCTTGGCCTGCTGTGTCTGCCGGCCTACACGCTGACGGATGTGCAGGATGGTCTCGGGCGGGGCCAGGGATGGACGCTCGAGGCGATCGTGCCACCCTACATCGTGCGGCCGCTTGCGATGCTGCTACTCGTCACCGGCGTTGTCGGCATTGGGCTGACGTCGAGTGCCGTTGCCGGCATGGGGATTGCGCTCGCGGCGACGGTGGTTGCGGCGGTGCTGCAGACGCTTCTGATCGAGAAGCGGCTTGCCGAAAGCGTGCCGCGCGCCGAGCCGCAATACGCGTTCCGGAAATGGTTCGGGATCTCGCTGCCGCTGCTTGTCGGCGGGGTGTGCGAGATCGTGATCCAGAACGCCGATGTCCTGCTGCTCAATCTGTTTCGGCCGTCGGAAGAGATCGGGCATTACTTCGCGGCGGCGAAGACGACGGGGCTCGCGCTGTTCGTCCTCTACGCCGTCGGGACGGCGTATGCGGGGCGGATCGCGGCGGCGCATGCGCTCGGCGACAGGCGCGAGCTCGAGAGCCTCGTCGATACGGCCGTGCGGTGGACGTTCATTCCGGCTTCGGTGGTCATCCTCGGCATTCTTGCCGTCGGATATCCTGTTCTAATGCAGTTCGGCGAAACGTTCACCGATGCCTATCCGCTGATGTTCATTCTTGCGGCGGGTCTGCTCGTGAAGGCGGCGATGGGTCCCTCGGAGGTGATCCTCAACATGATGGGGCATCAGCGCGCGACCGCAATCTCGCTTGGTGTCGCTGCCGTGGTCGCGGTGGTCCTGAACCTCGTCCTCGTGCCCCTGCTCGGCGTCTCCGGAGCCGCTGTCGCGACGGCGAGCGCATTCGTCACGATGGCTCTCATGAACTGGTTTGCCGTGCGCAGGCTCGAAGGACTGAACCTGTTCGTCGGCGCGCATCGGTGGCGCGGCCGGCAGTCGGCCGTGAGCTAGACGAGTTCCTCGATCAGCGCGTAAAGCTTCTCAAGGTCCTCGGGGCGCGACAGGCGGTGCTCACCGTCAGGCACCTCTGTGATGCGAACCCAATCTCCCGCCAGCACGGTGCGCAGCGCGCGTGCATGCTCAATGGGGACGTCACGGTCCTCAGCGCCCTGCAGAACGAGCACGGGGCGCCCGGGGTCGAACGCGGTGTCTTTTAGGAGATGGCGGCGGCCGTCCTCCATGAACTGGCGGGTGATGATATAGCCTGCGGGGTCGTAGGCCGACGGGCGCACCCAGAAGCCTTTTTCTTCGATCTCACTCCGCGCCTCCTCGGGAAGCTGGCTCCACATGAGCTCCGTCAGATCCCACGCTGGGGCAATCAGCACGAGGCCGCGTATGCGGGCGGCTTCCTCCGGGGTAGTCTCCCGGAGGTGACGCAGCAAGAGCAAGGCGACGTGCGCACCGGTGCTCGAGCCAACAAGGATCTGCGGTCCCGCCGTGATCTCGTGGAACACGGCTGCGGTTTCCTCAAGCCAATCGGAAAGTGTGGCTTCTTCGAAAAGGCCCTCCGAGCGGCCGTGGCCCGAATAGTCGAAGCGTGTGAAGCCGAGCCCGTGCTGAGCGGTCCAGGCGGCGAGGGCCTCTGCCTTCGTCGAGATCATGTCGGACTTGAGCCCGGTCAACCAGAGGAGGCTCGCCGCGTCCTCCCTCGCTGGGTTTTGGGCTAGATAGGCAATCTTGCGCTCCGATGCTCCGCTGCCGACAGTGATGAATTGCGGATCGTTCGCGCCCATCCTATGAAGCCCTTTCCTTATCGTTGGAGGCCAGCTTGGCCGGGAAGCGCCCGACCATACTTCAGATCATCCCGGAGCTCGATACCGGAGGCGCGGAGCTGTCGACGGTCGAGATCGCGGACGCCGTCGTGCGCGCGGGCGGGCGGGCGCTGGTGCTCTCAGAGGGCGGGCGGTTGGCACCGCGCATCGCGGCCTCGGGCGGCGAGTTCGTGCCTTTCGCCGCGGCGACGAAGAATCCTCTGCACCTCTTGTGGAACGCACATGTGATCCGTCGCATGATCGAGAGCGAGGGCGTGGATCTCGTGCATGCGCGCAGCCGCGCGCCAGCGTGGAGCGCTCTGATCGCAGCCCGTCGCGCGGGCGTGCCGTTCGTCACCACCTATCACGGTGCCTACAACGAAAAGACGCGATTGAAGCGCGCCTACAACGCGGTCATGGCCAAGGGCGACATCGTGATCGCCAACTCGCGCTATACGAAGGACTTGATCGAGACGCGGTACGGCACGCCCCCGCAGCGGATCCGTGTCATCTATCGGGGCGTCGATGGCGGGACGTTTGATCCTGCCGCCGTGTCCCTCGACCGGAAGGTGGCGGTGGCGGTGCGTCTTGGCATCTCGCCCGGTACACGGGTGATCCTACAACCCGCGCGTCTGACGAGCTGGAAGGGGCAGCGGACGGTGATCGCGGCGGCCCTTCTCCTGGAGCGGGAAGGACGCCTCGGTGACACCGTTGTCGTGCTGGCCGGCGACGCCCAGGGGCGCGAGGCCTATCGGGAGAGTCTCGAAAGCGAGATCCGTGACGCTGGCCTCGAGGGCAAGGTCATCCTGCCGGGGCACCTGGACGATATCCCCGCCGCGCTCTCTATCGCGCACCTTGCCATCGTGGCGTCCGTCGAGCCCGAGGCCTTCGGTCGGGTCGCGACTGAGGCGCAAGCCATGGGGTGCCCGGTGATCGCGACGGACATCGGCGCGCCGCCGGAAACAGTGGCTGCCGTTCCGCACGTGGACCCGGGAGAGGAAACGGGTTGGCTGGTGCCGGCGGGCGATGCCGAGCTCCTGGCCTCGGCCATGGGGGAAGCCCTTCGTCTTTCCGACGCAGCGCGGGCGGCGTTGGGTGCCCGGGCCCGGGCTCGCGCTCTCACCTACTTCAGCCTGGACAGCATGCGCAGAGAGACGCTCGAGGTGTACGATCGTTTGCTTGGGACCGGGCTCGCGGCCCGTATTTGAGGGCGCCGTTCGCGCTTCATTCCTCTGCGGCCGGTCAGGGCCAGCAGCTTGACTTGCACGGGGTTCTTCACAATTCTCCGCCGAAATGGTCGGCAGTCCACGGTCAAAATTGCGGCTCTGCTAAGGAGCACGTTGTATTCTGACCGAAGCTGCCGTAGCTATTCCCGACGGATCTTAATTACTGAAGGAGATTGAACATCCGCAAGCCTATGCGTGGCGCCGCCGAGCGCGAGCCGACCGGCCCGAAAATCAACGACGCGATCCGGGCGCGTGAAGTACGGCTTATTGACGAGAACGGACAGAATGTCGGAGTCGTGAGCAAGCTCGATGCTCTCGCCCGCGCCGAGGAGGCCGGATTGGATCTGGTCGAGGTTTCTCCCGACGCCGAGCCTCCCGTCTGCAAGATTCTCGATTTCGGCAAATACAAATATCAAGAGCAGAAAAAGGCCGCCGAGGCCCGCAAGCATCAGAAGACCGTCGAGATCAAAGAGATCAAGATGCGTCCTGGCATCGACGATCACGACTACGACGTGAAGATGCGCGCCATCAAGCGGTTCTTCGAGGAAGGTGACAAGGTCAAGGTGACGCTGCGCTTCCGCGGCCGCGAGATGGCTCACCAGCATCTCGGCATGGACGTGCTGAGGCGCGTCAAGAGCGACGTCGAGCCGATCGCGAAAGTGGAGTCCGAGCCTCGCTTCGAAGGCCGCCAGATGGTAATGGTGCTGGCGCCGAAGTAAGCTCCGACGATTGCAATTCGTTGAATTAGACAAGGGCGGCGCGCAAGGCACCGCCCTTTCGTTTTTCATCAATCTCAGTAGGACTGCTGGACCTTGGCCTTGTGCTGATCGTGGCGCATCATCTTGCGCGTGCGATCCCAGCTCTCGCCTTCCAGGTTCTCGGCCGCCTCGCGGCTCTTGGTCTCGAGCTTGTCGAGCGCAGAGATCGAAGCTGTTGGCGCTGCCGACGAACCCATGCTGAGGGCGCTCTTCTGCTTGTTCAAGTAGAGAGCGTTGTCCTCGAGCACCTTGCGTGCGGCCGAGATGTCGCCGGCGTCGCGCAGCTCGACGGCCTTCTCGCTGTTCTCGGTGGCGATCTGCTCGGTGACCTGGCTCATCACGGTTTTGTTGATGCTGGCTTCTGCCTCATCGGAGGTGTCGGTGAAACGTGCCGTCACCTTCGAGTCCGATTTGGTGCGGGTGCCGCTTTCGAGATCGACATAGTCGACGGTGACGTTGGCGACCTCCCCTTCGCTCGCGGCGGCATCGGAAGCCGTCGCATCGAGCTCGACGACGACGTAGCGCTCGGTATCCGCGGGGAGCTGGTTGAGCTTCAGCGTGATGCGGTTGCCGGAGATCTCAGCATCACGCCCGAGGACGCGCTTCGGCGCGAAGCCCGTATTGCACTCGATCTGGATGATGATGTCGCGTGCCGCGACTGACAGCGCGTCGCCGAACTCGCGGTCGAAGATCTCGGCGAGGTCACTCGGCCGCTCGACGAAGACGTGGTTGCCGTCGCTCGCTGCCGCCAGTCGCTGCATCAGATCCTCGTTGTATTCGAGGCCGAGCCCGATCGTGGAGACCGAAATGCCCTTGGCTGCAAGCTTGCGGCCGAGTTCTGCAAGCTCTGCGGGCGAGCTCGGTCCCACGTTGGCGAGGCCGTCAGACAGGAGCACGACGCGGTTGACCTTGAGGTCCGAGACGTGGGCCTTGACCTGTTCTCCGCCTTCCTGAACGCCAGCGTAAAGCGCCGTTGTGCCGGACGCCGCGAGCTTTTCGATGGCGCGGTCGAGCTTGTCGCGTCCTGAGCCAAGCCGATCCGCTTCGGCGAGCACGTCCACCTCGTGATTGTAGGAGACCAACGAGACGAAGTCGTCGGACGAGAGCCGCTCGAGGGCGACCTGGGCACCTTTCTTTGCTGCCACGATGCGATCGCCGCTCATGGAGCCCGAGCGGTCGATGACGAGCGCGACGTTGATGGGCGTGCGGTTGGAGTCCTTTTTCGCGGCCAGCGTCTTGAGGGAAAGCCGGAGGTACACCCGGTCGCTGCCTTTTTTGATCGCCGTGTGGCCGAGCTCGGCGCCGAGCTCCACTCCAGCGGCTTGGGCGGCGGCAGCCGGTGCAATGCATGCGCCGCATAGGGCGGCCATTGAGAAAAGAGAAGAAAGCATCCGTTGAGACGACATGAGACTCTCCTCGAAAATAAAAAATGAACGCGCAGAATAAATTCGTCGCACGGCGGAAGCATGCGGAAGTGGTGGCCGAAGCGGGCTGGTCCCGTGGCGGAAAAAAGAAATGTGCGCAGCTCGTCGCGCGTGCCATCGGTCGCGCGCAATCGGCGTCGGTACCGCAAAGTGGACTTGCTTAGGAGCGTAGGCTCTAGCGCACGGAGAACTTGAACGGGACGGAAACCACGAGGGGGCCTGCCGTCCGCGCCTCGTTCGGCATAGCGGGGAACGGCGCGGCGCGCTCTATGGACGCCACCGCTGCGTCGTCGAGGAGCTTGGAGCCGGAGCTTGTTGCGATCTCGCGGGAGATCAGCTCGCCCTCTGGGCCGACCGTGAAGCGGATGACGACCGTTCCAGATTGGCGCGAGCGCGGGTTCACCTTGCGCTTCGAGATGTGCGTGAAGAGCCTGCCTTTATAAGCTGAGATCGCGGTCGTGCTGCCGCCGGTTTGGCGGACGCCGGAGGCGCGCTGCTCCTCGACGGGGACCTCGGTCTGCTCAATGGCCGCGATCTGCTCGGGTTTGGCCTCCTGGACTTCCTCGGGCTTCGGCTCGCGTACCACGCGGTCCTGCTCGGGGCCGGTCTCGGAGCCGATGACGTGCTGTACGTCCTCCTCGAGCGGCTTCACCTCCTCGACGGGCGGCGTGGACTGCAGCACGGGGGGCGGCGCCTCGACGGCGTCGATGCTCACCTCGGCCTCTCCGAGCCGCGCGAAGCCTTCAAGCGCGATACCCTGCTCGACGACGAAGGTGTCCTCGCCCGAGCCCTCGTCGAGCGACGCGCCGCCAGGGGACAGCATGAAAACCCCGGCGAATGCGCCGTGCGCGATCAAAGAGACCAGCCATGTCAAAGCCCGCAGGTTCATTTTGCGACGCGGATCTCCGAAAACGCGGCTGTTGCCCCGCTTGTGGCGCGGTTCATTGCGCGCCCTTGGGTTTGGGTTGCGAGAGCAGCGAGACGCGGCCATAGCCGCTTTCTCCGACGCGGCCCAGGACATCCATTACGTCGCCGTAGTTGCGGCTCTTGTCGGCGCGGACGTAGACGACGGTATCGCCCTCGGCAGCCCGCAGCTCTCGCAGTCGCGGCGCTAGGCCGTCCTGTGTGACCTGCTCCTCGCGGACATAAAGGTTGCCGTCGGCGGCCAGCGAAACCACCATGGCTTTCTTCGACTGGCTGACGCGAGCGGCCGAGGTATTCGGCAACTCGAGCGGCACGCCAGCCACCATCAGCGGTGCGGCGACCATGAAGATGATCAGCAGCACCAGCATCACGTCGACCATGGGCGTGATGTTGATCTCGGCCATCGGGCGATAGCCGCCATCATCCTCATCGCCCTGTGGCGCGTCATGTCCGACGGCCATTCCCATCAGGATGCCTTTCCGGCCCGCAATGGCTCGGCTACGCGCGGGAAGCCTTCAGCTGCGGGCCGTGACATGCGCTTTGCCAGCTCTGCGATCGTCGTACTGGCGCGACTGGCACCGCGTCCGAGCGAAACCGCGATCATGTTGTAGGCCATGACGGCCGGGATGGCTGCCGCGAGGCCGAGGGCGGTCGCGAACAGGGCCTCCGCAATGCCCGGCGCGACGACGGCCAGCGACGTGTCCTTCTGGTTGGCGATGGCCGTGAAGCTGTTCATGATGCCCCAGACTGTGCCGAACAGGCCGATGAAGGGCGCCGCCGAGCCGATGGTCGCCAGGAACGGCAAACCGACCTCGAGCCGCTGCAACTCTCCTTTGAGAGAGAGACGCATGGCCCGCTCGAGGCGGGCGCGCAGCTCGCCTCGAGCCTCGTTGCGTCCGCCGTCGTCGGCCTCATGATGTGCTGCCGTCAGCAGCGCGCGCACGAGGCCGCGCGGGGCATCCGCCATTCCGTCCTGAGCAACAGTACGCTCGAGGCGGCGCAGATCGCGGCTGAGCTTTGTGAGACGGATCATCTTTTCGAGGATGATGGCCCAGCAGGCGACAGACGCCAGGACCAGCAGCAGCATCACTGCCTTGACGATTGGGTCGGCCTGCATGACCAGGCCCCAGATCGAAAAGTCGTGACCTGCGGTAACGGCGATTTCTTCCACGACGGATACCCTTTACTCGTCCCGATTACTTCTGGAGTTGTGCTTTGGCGAGCGATTTGACCGTCACGCCTGCAAGGCAGTTCTCTACGGGGCCTGTCTCGCTCGCGCACTCGACCACGTCGTTGATCAGGAAGCTGCCGATGTTGTCACACGGGATGTTGTCGAGATCGAACAGCTTCACGGTGCGCTTCTTGGCCTTCAAGGGGCCGAGATCCATGGCGAAGCGCCGGCCAATGATCCCGTCGCTCTGAAAGAGGACGAGGTCGAGCTTGAAGGTCTTGTAGCTAGCGTCGTCGTCGTTCTGCACGACGACATAGGCCCGACAACCGGTGCCTTGAGTGTCCAGTTTGTTGAGCTCAACGGTCAGAGCCTTCGGCTCTGCCACGGCCGCGACGGTGCCGAGCGTCAAACAGGCAAAGGCAGTGATGCCGAGGTTGAAACCTCGGGCGCGGATATGGCGGTTCAAGAACGTCCTCCTAGACTTCAGAATTTCTGGCTGGCGTGACACGCCTTCTTGGTCCGCGGGGGACGGTCGGGCGGTCCGCTGGCTCGTTCTATTATAACCTGACGCGCAACCGCCGTCCGTAAGTGCCGCTTCCCGGCTAGACCGGCTTGCATTTTTCGGTCCGGCCGGCCGCGCTGGTGTCCATTCTGTCGCAGCGTTTGTCTGGTCAATATCGCGAAACGAAGACCAGAATCAACAGAATGCGCGGGAACATTTGGAGATGCGTTCGGGGCTCCATAGGAAATGGAGTGTGGATCTGAACGGCACTACGCTAACAGATCGCTGGCCTTGTTAGGGAAATCGGCGACACTTACTTCCCGACCCTGGACCATGACTTGGCGCGACCAATACTTTGGCCAGTTGTTTGATCGGCTGGGATCGGGAATATGTCCCGAGTAAAACCGGGAATAATTCCCGGTGCGATATGGCCACAATCTCCCGTAAATCGTCCTTTCACTTCGAAAACAAGCCGCCGAATCGTTGATCCTCTACAAGCGTTCCTCGTACTGTTCACCTCAGTAATTTCACTGAGCTGCGTTGCTTCATTTATGCACGCCGTCGGTAGAAGAAAAGGGGAGTGGGGGATGAAGATCGGGTTTGCGCGCCTAGCCGTGGTATCGGGCGCGCTCGCATTTGGACTCCATACGGCAAGCGCCCAGGAAGGTGGCGGCGCTCAGCCGCAAGCCGCCGAGCCGGCGGCAGAAGAACTCCCCGCCGTCGACGTCATCCAGGACACTCCGGTCAAAAAGGCCGCTCGTGCAAAGAAAAAGGCCGTCGCCGTTTCGCCGCTCACTAGCGTGTCGGCCGAGCCAAGCCCTCCGGTAGCGGCAAGTGCTTCGGCAGAGCCCGGCGCTGCGGCAGGGTCTACGGTTGCCGAGACTCCGCTGCCGAAGGTACCGAGCGCTGTCACCACGGTTTCAGACACTGAGATCGAGCGGGAGGGCACCGGGTCGATCCAGCAGGCGCTGCAGCAAAACGTGCCCGGCATCATCATCTCTGATGCCGCGGGCAACCCGATGCGCGCCGAAATCTCCTACCGCGGCTTTGACGCTTCGCCTGTCAGCGGGCGTTCACAAGGTATTGCTGTCTATCAGAACGGCGTGCGCATCAACGAAGCCTTTGGCGATACGGTGAATTGGGACGTGATCCCGAGCAACGCCATCGCCTCCGTGTCGGTGGTCAGCAACAACCCCTCGTTTGGTTTGAACGCGCTGGGCGGTGCGATGAGCATCCTCATGAAGGATGGCTTTAGCTACCAGGGCGCAGAGGTCGACGTCATGGGCGGCTCGTTCGGGCGACGCCAAGTAGGCGTCCAGGCCGGCCAATCGAGCGGCAACGCTGGCGTCTATGTTGCCGGCGAATGGGCTAAGGAGGACGGATTCCGCGACTTCTCGGATAGCGAGATCCGGCGCTTCTACGGTGATGTAGGCCTCAAGGGCAGCGTGGCTGAGTTCCACCTCAGCCTGACTGCGGCGGACAATCATTTCGGGGCCACGGCTGCTGCGCCGGTAGAACTGCTCGAGCGCAGTTGGAGCAACACGTTCACCTCGCCGCAGACCACCGATCTCGAAGTTCTGATGCCGACCCTCTCGGGCTCGGTGAAGGCGACAGATTCGCTGACGTTCTCGGGTGTCGGCTACTACCGGCGCTACAAGAACCGTGTGGTGGACGGCAACGTGACGGAGATCGAGGAGTGCGGCGGGTTCCTGTGTCTTGAGGACGATGGGGCGTTGGAGGTCGTGGAGGATCAGAACGGCAATCCCGTTCCGGCCGGTGCTGTGGATGATCCGCTGGGCTCGATCGAGCGGCTGAATACCGATAGCTGGAGCTGGGGCGGCGGACTGGAGGCTCAAGAGAAAACCCCGCTGTTCGGACGCCCGAACCAGTTCATCGCCGGTGTTTCCTATGATCAGGGCCGCTCCAAATATCGCACGTCGAGCGAACTCGGTACGATCGGACCCAAGTATGTCGTCGACGGCTCAGGGATCATCGTCGCGGAACCTGACGATCTTGCGCCGCGCAACCTGCTTACCGAGAACACCTATTGGGGTCTCTATTTCTCGAATGCGCTCGATGTCACCGATCGTCTGACCGTGACGGTCGGCGGCCGATACAATCACGCCACCATCAAGATGGAGGATCGGACGGGGAACTTCGAAGAGCTCAACACCACCAACAAGTACTCTCGGTTCAATCCGATGGCGGGCGCCAACTACAAGCTACTGCCTGGCATCTCACTCTACGGCGGCTACTCGGAGTCGAACCGCGCGCCGACGCCGGCCGAGCTCGGCTGTGCGGAACCCGAAAACCCGTGCTTGATCGAGAGCTTCCTTACGGATGACCCGCCGCTGGATCAGGTGGTCGGGCGCACGTCTGAAATCGGTCTTAGGGGGCAGGGCTTCTATAATGGCGGCCGCTATACCTGGGGTGCAGGTTTGTTCCGCACGCTGGCGTCGGATGACATCCTGCCGATCACCAACGACACGGGCCGCATCTATTTCGTCAACGCGGGCGATACGCTTCGTCAGGGCGTTGAGCTGTCTGCGACCTACGAAACTCGCAAATGGAATATCTACGCGACTTATGCGTTCGTAGACGCGACGCTGGATAAGTGCACCAACCCGGGTGAAGAGGGTACGTGCGCATTCCTCAACTCGGGCGATCGCCTGCCGGGTATTCCGCGTCACCGCTTCAAGGCTGGTTTCGAGTACTGGCTCACGTCCAAGTGGAAGTTCGGTGCCGACATGGTTGCAGCCAGCAAGTCACCCTTCTTCCCCAACGAGGTCTCGGACGAAGAAGATCTCAGCGCGATGCTTGCCGGCTACACGCGCGTCGATCTGCACACGTCTTACGACATCACCGACAACATCCAGATTTACGGTCTTGTCAAAAACCTCTTCAACCAGAAGTACGGCCTCTACGGCACGTATTTCGAAGCCGACGAGGTGAGCGAGGTGGACGAGGAACTGGGAGGCCCCGGTTTCAACGATCCGCGCACGATTTCGCCCTCGATGCCCTTTGCGGCGTACGGCGGTGTGAAAGTCAAATTCTAGACGGCTGATTCTGAGCTCGTGCCCGCTTTGGCCGGGCGCGAGCTCTCCGGACCCGACCATGGCTCATGTCTTCCGTAATAATACGGAAGCATATCCTACGGTTATCGGTGTTCACTACCGTACAAACCACGAGATATTGGTGCGTACGCGCAACATCCGACGTGGCTTGCCTATAGTTCCCGGTGAAAATCGGGAAATAGAGCCATTGTCCGTCCCCTGCTCTCCGCGGATAGCTGATTTTGGCAATCCGGAGGCAAACCCAAGGCATTTTGCACCCGGAATTGTCCTACGGGGGTTTGCACTAGGGAGTGGGATTAATGCCAACTGCAAGAAATCAAAGAATAAAACTTGTACTCATGGCGAGTGTTGCAAGCGTCGCCTCTAGTGCAGCCCTGGCGCAGCAGGGCGCTCAGCCTGCCGATGAAGGATTGCCGGAAGTCCAAGTTATTCAAAAGAAAACTCCTGCCAAAAAGGCCGCCCCTGTTGCCAAGAAGGCGGCTCCGGTTCCGGCGCCATCACCGGCACCCCAGCCTCCGCAGGAAGCCTTCACCGAGGATGTGCCCGAGCTGGCCAACTCGCCTTACGGGGCGATGAACAGCGGTGGCGCGCAGGCGCGTGCCGAGCAGTCGGCGCAGACGCCCATCAATCCGACACAGCTCATTCCGCAGAACCTCGATGGATTCTCGTCCGCCGCGACGAACCTTACCCCCGAGGTGCTGACAGAGCGTCAGCCGCGCAATTTGAACGAAGCGCTGACACGTGTGCCTGGCGTTATTGTGATCAACGACGATGCCAGTGCACAGCACGGCGGCATCGCTGTGCGTGGTTCGCCGGCACGCCGCTCGCGCAAGATGCTGGTCATGGAAGATGGCCATACCGTCAACTTGGCGCTCTGGCTGGATCCGTCCGTGCACTATTGGGCTCCGATCGAGCGCACGGAAGGCATTGAGGTGATACGCGGGACGGTGGTCACCCACGGTCCCAACAACAACTTCGGCGTGATCAACTCGCGCAACCTGTCGCCCTTCGGACCGGACGAGACCGTGATTAGCTCGGCGATCGGATTCACGCGGTCGAAGAGAGGCACGTTCCGACCGATCGAAGAGGTCGAGGTCGATGGAGACGATGTCGAGATCGAGTACGGCGACCCCGTCTCGCGCAAATCCTCGACAGACGTTTCGGGACGCTGGCATGTGCACACCCGGCAGAGTTTGGAGAACGTCGGCATCGTAGCGTCCTACACGGGTGCGGACGTGCAGGGTGGCTGGGATACGGAGCGCCTCCGCTTCAATGATTTCTATGGCGCTATCGGTTGGAAAGGCAGAAGCTCCGACCTCGTTGTCTCGTCCATCTATGCGCGTCAGCGCGACAACTATGACGAGCAGAACTTCCTCGGTGGTTTCGAGATCGAGGGTGCAGGCAGCGAGGACGAGGCCGCCGCTATTGCCGCCGGTCTTGCGGAGCAGCAGTTCAGGCAGGTGGGGCACTGCAAGACGTGTTTCGCTCCGGCAGCCGGACTTAACACCTACACCGGCGAGATTTGGCGCGGACAGATCGTGCACAATGCGTATCTGGATGAAGACACGACGATCACGTCGCGGATCTACGCTCAGCATCATCGCCGAGACAGGTACCAGCTCTTTAACTTCGCTTCGGATCCGAACGGCATTCCCGGTGATCCACCGGAAGTCGAGGACGGCGATGACGGCCTGAGCAACATTGAGCTCGGGATCGATAGCATGTTCGGACGTCTGCGCACGTTCCGCCACATTGGCGGAGAGCTGCGCGGCGAGTGGGCTAACCGCAATGTTCTTGGCTTTAGACAGGATTTACAGGCTGGCATCCGGTACGAATACCAGGACATGACGAACAAGAACGTCATTGGCCGCGAAAATGAGATCCTGCGAGACGGGGACAAGGGCTCGTTGACGTTCTTCGATCGCTCGCTCGATGCAAACACCGTGTCCGCGTTTCTGCAAACCAATATCTACGCCGCTCGCGACTTTAACGTCGTGCCCGGCATCCGCTTCGAGTGGTTCGAGGTCGGCCGCCGCAACCGTGTCGTCGCTGCGGAAGAAGGCGAAGCGGAATTCGAGGGCGATGACCTTGAGATCGAGAATATCGACTTTTCTCCAGATCCTGCGCGCGAGAGCTTCTCGAGCTTCAATGCGCTGCCCGGTCTCTCCTTTGCCTACTCCGGCTTCAAGCGGACGACTATCTTCGGCGGCTATCACCGCGGGTTGACGACGACGGTTCTCAGAAACGAGGACTTCCCGGCTCCGGATGAGATCGGCGACAATTTCAATATCGGCGTGCGCAGCTCGGCTATCCGCGGCTTCGACTTTGAGGTCGTCGGCTTCCACCACCGCTTCAAGGACTTCCAGTATGGCGAGTCGTTCTCGGCGATCACAGGCGATCGTGAGTTCGGACGTGCCGAGCGGGCGGAAATCACGGGTGTCGAGCTCTATGGTCGACTGAACTCCCAACCGTTCACCGGGGGCAATCTAAACTTCTTCGCCGAGAGCACTTATACTTATGCCCGCAGTATCTTGGAGAAGGCGTTTGCTTTCGACGAGGACGGCAACATCGAAGCCGACTACAGCGGCAACCACATCCCGGAGGTGCCGTTCCACGTGGCGGCACTCACGCTCGGCGTTGAGAACCGGACCGGGAACGGATGGCGCTGGGATGCGAGCGTGACCTGGACTTATCGAGGGTCCTTCTATACCGACGCGGCCAACACACCCTACGGTTTCGGTATGGAGGTAGGGGAAGAAGATCCAGGCGAGTTCGAGATCGAGGAGGCCGGCGAGTCGGGTGGGGTGCCGGACGTGTGGCTGTTGTCGGCTCGCTTCAATCTGGATCTGGGCAATACCGGAGCCAGCGTGTTCATCGCCGGAGACAACCTGCTCGACGAACTCTATATCACCGACCGCGAAGACGGCATGAAGCCTGGGCTGGGCCGCACGATCTGGACGGGCTTCAAGTACAAGTTCTGAAGCTTCTTCTCTCATCTACCTTACGACAGTTGGGCGCGGCGCTCCGAAAGGGGCGCCGCGTTCGCTTGGGCTGATGACAAGAAACGGGTTAATAACGGGATCGCGTGGATCGCTCGTAAGCCGTGCGGAGCGGCGCCTTCTTCCCTCGCGACTTTTTGCACTGCGGTAGGAGGTGCGGGCGCGGCGAAATCTCACTCCGAAAGGCTTGTCAGGGCGCGCGGCATGCGGCATGGATCGCGGCCAGTCCTGGAGCGTGGGCAACGCGCTCTAGTTTTTTAGTAGGCCGGTGATCACGCTCGGGCTGGCAGGTCCAAAGCGATCATGGCCCGGACCAAATTCGCATACGGGGAAGGACACGCGACCCATGGCTAAGAAAAAGATCCTGATCACCTGGCCGCTGCCGGAGGCCGTCATGGCGCGGGCGCGCGAGAGCTACGACGTCATCGCGCACGGAGATGATCCGAAGATCACCATCGAGGAGATGCTGGAAACGGCGAAGTCCGTCGATGCCATCCTTCTCACGCTCAATGAGAAGTGCCCGAAGGAGGTCATCGATCGCGTCCCCGAGAACATCAAGTGCATTTCGACTTTCTCGATCGGTTTCGAGCACATCGATCTCGAGGCCTGCAAGGCGCGTGGCATTAAGGTCGGCAACGCGCCGCACGGTGTCACGGTCGCCACGGCTGAGATCGCCATGCTGCTGCTGCTCGGATCGGCGCGCCGCGCGTCCGAGGGTGAACGCATGATCCGCACGCGCTCCTGGCCCGGCTGGCAGCCGCTGCAACTCGTCGGTCAGCGTCTCGATGGCAAGAAGCTCGGCATCTACGGCTTCGGCAAGATCGGCCAGGCGCTCGCCAAGCGCGCACGCGGCTTCGACATGGAGATCCATTACTACGACATTTACCGCCAGCCGGCGGAGAAGGAGAAAGAGTTCGACGCGATTTATCACGACAGCCTCGACAGCCTGCTCTCCGTCTCGCAGTTCTTCTCGATCAACGCGCCGTCGACGCCGCAGACGCGCGGCTTCTTCAACAAGGCCACCATCGAGAAGCTGCCGCAGGGCGCGATCGTCGTGAACACGGCGCGCGGCGATCTCGTTAACGACGAGGACATGATCGCGGCGTTGAAGTCGGGCCGTCTCGCTTATGCCGGCCTCGACGTTTTCTTGGGCGAGCCCAAGATCAACGAGGGTTACTACGATCTGCCGAACACGTTCCTGTTCCCGCATCTCGGCTCGGCCGCTGTGGAAGCGCGTAACCAGATGGGCTTCGAGGCGCTCGATAACATCGACGCGTTCTTCGCCGGCAAGGAGATGCCGTTCAAGCTGGCGTAAGCGGCTTCGATTTTAGAACGAAAAAGGGGCAGGTCGCATACGCGGCATGCCCCTTTAAATATTTGAGACGCTGCGGCGTAGGCTAGTGCTTGACCTCGGCGCGCTTCTTCAGTTCGCTCTGGGCTTCGCGCACGCGCTCAAGCATTGCCTTCGCCTGGTCGCGGGAGGCAGCGTCGCAGGCGTCGGGATTGCTGTAGAGCTGATTGTAATCGCGGGCCATCACCGGAAACACCATTTCGCCGAGGCGCTGGTTGGCCTTACTCTCCAGCATGAAGGCGGTCTGACGCTCATCGATGTAAGAGTCGAGCTCGGCGATCTCAGCCTGGGTCAATGCGCTCGGCGACGTCGGTCTGTTGCATTTCACCGCGATAATGCGAGCCGCGATGGCGTCGCCGATTGCGGCGACCGAGCCCGGTGCGCGCTCTGTAGGCGCCGCATGGACGGCGGACATAGACGCTAGCGCAAGCAGTGTAGCCAATGCCGGGACCCCGGCGACGCGTACGGTACGCATATACTTCTCCGTCGTGAGATGACCGTTGTAGCCAAGGGCTCTGCTATGTTGCCCCTCGCTCCCCCGGTGCGGCTCCAGCCTGCCGGGCGGACATCGACGCCTTGATCGTGCCTCGCCGGATACGACACGGATTTGCCGTGATACCCGACCTCTCTATGATGCGCAGAGAAGCTATCTCTGAGGCCTGATCATGGCAGACGCGGCACCCCCGCGCATTGCGGCAAAACGCGGCCGGACCGCTCCTTCAGACGGCGCAGAAGCGCCTTCAATCGGCCTTGTTCTCGGGGGCGGCGGGGCGCGGGGGCTCGCGCATATCCTGATGCTCGAGGTCTTTGACGAACTGGGGCTCAGGCCGAAGATCATTGCCGGAACCTCGATCGGAGCCCTGTTCGGCGCGGCTTACGCTGCCGGACTTTCGGCCCGCGACATTCGGACCCATACCGAGGACACGCTCACCAAGCGCTTCGGCCTTCTGCGAGACGTGTTCGCGTCGCGCGTGCAGACGGGCTTTCGCAATCTCTTCGCTGCGCGGTCGGCGTTGCTGGCGCCAAGCGCGTTGCTCGATTTCGTTCTGCCAAAGAGCGTTCCGGAGACGTTCGAGGAGCTTTCGATCCCGCTCCGCGTGGTGGCCAGCGATTTCTATGCGCTCGAGCCCGCAGTGTTCGCTTCGGGCCCACTCCGGCCGGCGGTCGCCGCGAGCATCGCGCTGCCGGTGATCTTCGAGCCGGTTCTGATCGACGGCAGCAGCCATATCGATGGCGGGCTCACCAATCCGTTGCCGTTCGATCTCATCGCGGGCGAAGCCGATATCCTGGTGGCCATCGATGTTTCGGGCACGACGGTGCCATCGCCGTCGCGGCCGCGCCCGACCGCGATCGAAGCGTTGTTCGCGTCGTCGTTTCTGTTCGAGCGCTCGATCGTGCGCGAAAAGCTCAAGGCGCATCGCCCCGACATCTATATCGATGCGGGCACCGGGCGCTTTCAGGCGCTCGACTTTCTCAAGGTGCGCGAGATTCTCGCTGAGGCCGAGCCTTCAAAGGTTGCGCTCCGTGAGAAGCTCGAAGACGTGCTGGCGATCTCGCGCGGCCGCGCCTCTCGACCCAATAAAATCTCCGCCCGACGCGGTGACGTGGAGTGAGGCTCAGTCCGTGCGGCGGGACGAGAAGAATGTCTTGAGAAGCGCGCTGGCCTCGTCCTCGCGGAGACCTGGATACAACTCGGGACGATGGTGACACGTCGCGTGACTGAAGATGCGGGGCCCGTGTTCCACGCCGCCGCCCTTCGGGTCAGGCGCGCCGTAATACAGACGACGGATGCGCGCGAACGAGATCACGGCGGCGCACATGGGGCAGGGCTCGAGCGTGACATAGAGGTCGTGATCGGGCAGGCGCTCGCTGCCAAGCCGGGCGGTCGCCTCGCGGATCACCAGCATCTCGGCATGGGCGGACGGATCCGCCAGCTCGCGCGTGCGGTTTCCGGCTGCGGCGACGAGCGCGCCGGTTGGATCGACGAGCACCGCGCCGACAGGGACCTCACCACGGGCTGCGGCTGCGCGTGCTTCGTCAAGTGCGCGTTCCATATGGCCGAGGCGGGCCGGCGGTGTCATAAGGTCGTCTTCCATGTTTCTCGTGCTTCCGAAAACCGGCTCCATCCCCGGGCCAAGTCTGGGGACATGCTTTTCGGGACGCGCTCCTTTAGGCCACAGCCATCATGCGCAAGTCATCATTCGGTCATCGCCCGCCGCGGGGCAAGCCACAAAGATCGGGCCCATCGGGGCCTGCGCGCGCCAAGCGCGAAGATCGGGGCGGTGCCGCATCGTCGCCTCCGCGCGGTCCTTTCCGCAAGCGGCCGGCCGGCAAGCGTGGGCCGCAGCAGACGGAAAGAGTGGCGTCGGTCTCCGAGCCGATGCGCATCGCCAAGGCGATGGCGCGGGCCGGGCTTTGCTCGCGGCGCGACGCCGAGCGCTGGATCGCGGATGGACGCGTCAGCGTTAACGGCCGCGTGCTGAAGACGCCTGCGGTCGAGGTCAAGCCGCGCGACCACGTGCTCGTCGATGGGCAGCCGCTGCCGGTGGCGGAGCCGGCGCAGCTCTGGCGCTACAACAAGCCCAAAGGGCTCGTCACGACGCACAATGATCCCGAAGGCCGTCCGACGGTGTTCGACAACCTACCGCCGGGGCTGCCGCGTGTGATCTCGGTCGGCCGGCTCGACTTCAGTACCGAAGGTCTGATCCTGCTCACCAACGACGGCGAGCTCGCGCGTCATCTCGAGCTGCCGGCGACGGGGTGGATGCGCCGTTACCGCGTGCGTGCCAAGGGCCGCGTAACACAGGCGGATCTCGATCGCCTCAGCGAAGGTGTCGAGATCGAGGGTGTTCGCTATGGGCCTGTGGAAGCGGATGTCGACAGCATGCAGGGTGCCAACATGTGGCTCCGAATTGGTATTCGTGAGGGCAAGAACCGCGAGGTGCGCAAGCTGCTCGCGCATCTCGGGCTCGAGGTGAACCGTCTGATCCGCGTTTCGTTTGGTCCGTTCGAGCTGCTCGAGCTCAAGCCCGGAGAGGCCGAGCCGGTGCGGCGGCGCATGCTTGCGGATCAGCTCGGGCCAGAGCTCGCGATGCGGTTCGGGCTTGTCGAGGCATCCGAGAAGAAGCCGGTGCGCCGTCTGCCGAAGCGTAAGCCCAAGCGCGAGGGCGATTGATGCGCGTGGTTGGCGGCAAGTTCCGCGGGCGCGCATTGGCGGCGCCGCAGCACGAGGGCCTGCGCCCGACGTCCGATCGCGTGCGAGAATCCGTTTTCAACATCATCGCGCACGGCATCCCCGATTTCGAACTCGCGGGCGCGCGTGTCATCGACCTTTTTGCGGGGACGGGGGCGCTCGGCATCGAAGCCCTCTCGCGTGGCGCCGGCTATTGCCTGTTCGTCGAGGAGGCTCCTGAAGCGCGCGCTTTGATCCGCACCAACGTCGAGGCGATGGGGCTCACGGGCGTGACGCGCATCTTTCGCCGCGACGCGACGGATATCGGTCCGGCCGGCAACATGACGCCGTATGCGATCGCGTTTCTCGATCCGCCGTACGGCAAAGGCCTGGGCGAACGGGCGCTCATTGCTTTGCGTGACGGCGGCTGGCTGCTGCCAGGCGCCGTCGTCGTGTTCGAGGAGCGCGCGAACGCGGAGGTGTCGCTGCCGGACGGCTTCACGGAGATCGACCGCAGGACCTGGGGCGATACGCAGGTTGTGTTCGGCCGGGCCGGCGCCTAATCGGAGGCCAGGTCAGCCCTTCGAGGCGCCCGCCTCGTATTCGGCGATGTGTCCCTTGAGATCGACGTACGCCGGGCAGCTTGTGCCGCAGCGATCGGCAATCTCCGCAAGCTCGCCGCGGGCTTTCGCCGACTCGCCTTTGGTCAGGAAGGCCTCGCCCATGTAGGCACGGGCGACAACGTAATCCGGATTGAGTGCAATCGCCTCGCGGTAAAGCGGAAGGGCTTCGTCCACGCGGCCGAGCTTGCGGGTCGCGAAGCCGATGTAGGTCAGCACGCGCTCATCCTTCTTCTCGGCGAGCGTAAGGTAGCGCAGCGCCTCCTGATACTGGCCGCTCTTGGCCAGCCAGTAGCCGGCGTAGAAAAGCTCCTGGTCGGACATGCGCGCACTCGCGGTACCGACGCAGGACGACCACGCCGCCGTGCCTTTGCCATGCACGTCGCAGGCCGTGCTTGCGGGGCCTGTATCCTTAGAGATCCGCTCGTTGGCTGCGCTCGGGCCGGCTGCCAGACTCGCGGTCATACCCGCCATCACAAGAAATGCTGCAGCCTTCGATACGACGTTGATCATCCATGCTCCCCTTCCGAAGCGGCCAGTTTGCCGCCCCATTCTTTCAGCCAGTGTATTCCTCGTCGGGCGGCCTATCAGCCGCGCGCCTGTTGCCGCGTCTCGAATGCCGTGATCTCGCGATCGAGATTCAGAAACGAGGCGCAGCCTGTGCCGCACCGGGTGGCGATTTCGCTCAGCTGCTGGCGTGCGTTGGTGACATCGCCCTTGACCAGGAACGCCTCGCCCAGGTACTCGCGGGCCTGAACATAGTCGGGTTCGAGCGCGAGCGCACGCCTGTAGTAGGGCAGGGCGCCATCGACGTCGCCGAGCCTTCGTGTCGCAAAGCCCATGGCATTGAGCGCCCGCGGATTATTGTCGTCCTTCACCGCCGCGAGCAGGGCCCAGAGCCTCGGTATTGTCGCCGGTGTTGGCGAGCCAGTAGGCGCCATTGATAATCTCGTCGTCGGAAGCGCTGTGGTGGGGCTTGCAGGCTTCCTTGGTCTTGTTTTTCGGCTTCGTGCAGTCGATACGCGGCTGGCGCGGGCTGTCGTCGTCGGCGACGGCCGGTGGCGTGGCAGCGGTTATGAGCAGCGCCGCGACACCCAGAGCCAGCACTAGGCCCGGAATTCTGCGAGACCCGGTGTGTGTCATGAAACCCTCCCTACGGAGCGCTATGGGCATCACCGCGTCGCAATCTAGTCTTCGGCGGAGGGTAAGTCCATCGGGTGGCGCAGGGCTGGGGATTGCGCGGCAATGGTCTCGCTCGGCCAAAGCTCTGCCATGATTGGAGCACAAGGCTCCTTAAGGCGCGCTGCGGCCTCCTGGTCGCGGCGACGGCGCCTCTTCCGAGACAATCCTATGGTGACACTGCGCGGGGACGAACGTGCTCTGGTGGCGAAAACGCAATGAAGGTTTCGAGTGGCGCGATTATGTGCGTACGACAATCCTGGTGCGTCGCGAGCAGCGCCGGCAGCGGATCAAGGATGTTCAGGCTGCGGCCGCGGCGCATGTGAAGGACGCCGGCCGGCGCGGTCTCGACGCTGGACTTGCGGGAGCGCGCAGCGCCGGCTCTGGGCTCGAAAGCGGGGCCCGCGGAGCGTGGTCGGCCTTCAAGCGCGGGTCCGCCGCTGCGGGCGCCGGATCGCTGCGGGTCGCGCGGGCGGCAGGCTCGGGTTTTCTGGTCGCTGGCAGTGCGATCATGGCGGCGCTGTCGGCCGGAGGGCAGCGCCTTGGTGCACCGCTCGGGCCCGTGCTGGAGCCGCTTCTCTCCTGGGCGCGTGAGCCGCGTCCCAATCTTATCCTGAAAGCCGTTGCGGTCCTGACCGGTCTCGGCGCGATCTATCGCACGTTCATGTTCGGCTTTGACGGCGATGCGATTGTCGCGGCGCTGGTCTCCTTGATCACCGGAGCCATCGTCGTCCTGGCCGCTTTGACGGATCCCTATCGGGGACCCTCCCACGCCGGCGAAGGCCTGCTTGGCCGCTTGCGCGCCTATGAGCTTGTGCTTCCCGGCGAGCGGCGTCTTCCTGCCGTGCTGGCGCTCGCCGGTGTTGTCGCCATTTTTGCGATCGGCAGCGCCCTCTACCATTACAGCCCGTCCGTTACGGTTGCGAGCCTCGCGCCCCAGCCCGTCGTGACAGGTGCGCTTCCCGACGATGCGGACGCAGCTACCGTCGAGGGGCGCGCCACGGCTCTCACCGGCGATATGCTTCGGATCGGCCGCACGCGTGTCGTGCTCGATGGCATCGAGGCGCCGGAGGCCACGCAGATCTGCCGTCGCAAAAGCGGAACATGGCGCTGCGGGGCCGCGGCAAAGGATGCTCTCTCCGGGCTTGTCCGTGGTCGGCGGGTTTCGTGCGATATCCTCGGGGAGGAGGGTGCCGTGAAGCGTGTCCGTTGCTATGCGGGCGAGACCGATATTGCCGAGGCACTGGTGCGCGGCGGACATGCATTTGCTTCGGGCGGGTTTTGGAGCGCTTACGCGAGTGTGGAGAACGAGGCCCAGACGCAGAAGGCCGGGCTTTGGGCCGGAGAGGCCGAGCGGCCGCAGGATTATCGCGACAGGCGTTGGGAAGAGGCCAAGAAGGCGGCGCCTGAAGGTTGTCCGATCAAGGGCTCGATCCGCTCCGGTGCGCGTCAATACATTCTGCCGTGGGCTGAGCGCTACGACAGCATCGGACTCCGGACGTCCCGCGGCGAGCGGTGGTTCTGCAGCGAGAGCGAAGCTCAGTCGGCCGGTTGGAGCCGGAGCTCGTCATCCTGATTTGCTCGTCAGCCTAGAAACGAGAAAGCCCGCGACCGGGGGGGGCGGGTCGCGGGCTGAAGAACTATGACGCCCCTAGGGGGGATAGGTGGGACGGCGCCACGTTCGCAATTACAGTGAAGCTCAAACAACTATGCATTGCAAGACGCTAGGGTGTGGAATTGGGCGTGTTGCTTAAGATTTATGCTCGCAAATATGAAGAACTGTAGGCTTGAGCTCTGACTTCGTTATCTAAAGGCTAGATAGTGAACGATGCATTACTTTCCTGTACTAAAGTCTAATTAGGGGCCTGCTTGGCCCCCACGCCGCGGTTGAAAAGCCGGTGGCTGGCGAAGCGCTCTGTCATCGCCTTCGGCCTCAAGACCGCAACCGTTAGCAAGCCGGTCGGTTGCCTTTGCCGTTTCCCCTCTCGCGGATACCTTCGCAGCGTGCAGCCGAGTCGGTCCCGGCACGCATGGTGCGCGTCCAATCCCATAGGTCTCCGCTTTTCGATGGCGATCCGTCAGCTCAGCCCTGAGATGGTCAATCGCATTGCTGCCGGCGAGGTCGTCGAGCGGCCGGCGAGTGTGGTCAAGGAGCTGGTCGAGAATGCGCTCGATGCGGGCGCCAGTGAAATCGAGGTCGTGACGGCGGCGGGCGGCTTGTCGCTGATCCGCGTGACCGACGACGGCATAGGCATGGACAAGTCCGATCTGGCGTTCTCGGTCGAACGCCATGCCACCTCGAAGCTGGCGAGCGACGACCTGCTTCAGATCCACACGCTGGGGTTTCGCGGCGAGGCTTTGCCATCGATCGGCGCGATCGCGCAACTGACGATCGCCTCGCGTCCACGCGGGGGGCGCGACGCTTTCGAGATCATGGTGGATCGTGGGAGCCGGCATGATCTCAGACCCGCGGCGCTCAACCCCGGTACGCGGGTCGAGGTGCGCGATCTTTTCTCCGCGACGCCGGCGCGTCTCAAGTTTCTCAAGTCCGAGCGGGCGGAAAACATGGCCGTGTCGGAAGCCGTGAAGCGGCTTGCGATGGCGCATCCGCATGTGGGCTTCTCGCTGACGATGGGCGAGCGCACGGGGCTCCGGCTGCCGCGCTGTGCGTCGAATCCAGATGGCATGCTCGAACGGCTGGGCCGGATCATGGGCCGCGAGTTCATGACGGACGCGGTGCCGATATCGGGCGGACGCGACGGCGTCTCCGTTCGCGGCTTCGCCGGTCTTCCGACGCTGCACAGGCCGGATGCGGCGTTGCAGTTCTTGTTCGTCAACGGGCGCCCGGTGCGCGACAAGCTCGTCATCGGTGCGGTGCGCGCGGCGTACGGAGATCTCGTTCCGAAGGGGCGGCATCCCCTGTTGGCGCTGTTCGTCGAGCTGCCGCCCGAGGAGGTCGACGTCAACGTGCATCCCGCCAAGGTGGAGGTGAGGTTTCGCGATAGCGGCGCGGTGCGCGGTCTTCTGATCGGAGCGTTGCGGCATGCGCTCGAGACCGCAGGGTTTCGCGCAAGCGCGCAAGGTGGGGCGCGCACGCTCGAGACGTTGGCCCAGACCGTGGCTGTTGCTGCTCAACCCGCGCGTGCCGATGCGCCGCCTCCGCCTCTTCCGCTCTCTCCTGACCGTGCGCGAGGGTTTGCCGAGGACCGGCAGGTTCCATTCGATGCCTTCGCTATGCCGACTGCCGACAGCAATGCGCATGACGAGGCGCCCGCTGCTCCGGACGCCATGCAGCGACCGCTCGGCGCTGCGCGCGCGCAGTTGCACGAGACTTACATCGTGGCGCAGACGGAGACGTCCGTCGTCATTGTCGATCAGCACGCGGCGCATGAGCGGCTCGTGTACGAGCGACTGAAGCGTGCGCTCGCAAACGGTGGTGTTGCGCGCCAGGCCTTGCTCATTCCCGCTGTGGTCGAGGTCGGAGACGACGAGGCGCTGGTGCTCGACGAGAAGGCCGCCGAACTCGCCGAGCTGGGGCTTGTGCTCGAGCGCTTCGGGCCGGCTGCCGTTGCCGTGCGCGAGGCGCCGGCTCTGCTCGGTACTTCGTCCGTCGACGGGCTCGTCAAAGATCTCGCCGCCGATCTCCTGGCGGACGGAACGGCGACGCCGCTGCGCGAGCGGCTGGAGGCCGTCGCCTCGCGCATGGCCTGCCATGGCAGCGTCCGAGCCGGACGGCGGCTCACGGCGCCCGAGATGAACGCGCTGTTGCGCGAGATGGAGGCGACACCGTTCTCCGGCCAGTGCAATCACGGCCGGCCGACCTACGTCGAGCTCAAGCTGTCCGACATCGAGCGCCTGTTCGGGCGCAAGTAGGTCGGTCTTCGCTTTATTGGGTTGATGCCTGGGCGCTGATCGGGTTCGCCCAAATGCGCACGACGCCGTCTGCGCCTGCGGACGCGATACGCGTGCCGTCGGGTGCGAAGCTCACCGCATTCACGGCGCCGGCGTGTCCGGTCAATGTGCGCAGCGTGCGGCCGCGGGCAACGTCCCAGATGCGGAGCTGTCCGTCGGCGGCGGCCGAGGCCAGTGTCTTGCCATCGGGAGCGAACGAGAGACCGCCGACGCGGCCGCGATGACCGTAGAGGCGGCGCAGCGCGCGGCCCGAGCTGGTCGACCAGACGCGAATGTTGCCGTCGAGGCTCGCGGAGGCCAGGACTTTTCCGTCGGGTGAGAAGGCAAGTGCGGAAATGTAATCCTTGTGGCCGCGGTAGGTGCGCATGCGGTCGAGCGTGTCAAGATTCCAAAGCTTGACCACCTTGTCGGCGCCGCCCGATGCAAGGCGCGGGCCGCGATCCGTGGTGACGTAAGCGACGGCCTGTGCCGCGCTTTGATGGGCATCCAGCACCTGCACCGGAGCTGACGGCGTTGCGGCATCCCAAAGCGTGACTTTCCAGTCATGGCTGGAGGCTGCGAAACGATCGGCGCGGCCGACGAAGGTTACGGACCAAACCTCAGCGTCGTTGCGCTTGAAGGTGCCGAGCTTCTCGGCGCGCTGCCAATCCCACAGGACGACTTCGCCGGTGGCGTGTCCGGTCAGCGCGTTGTTGCCGAACAGGGCCAGCGCCGAGGCCGGGCCGTTGTCGAGCTCGATGGTGCGGGTCAGTGTTGCGGATTGCCCGTTCCAGATCTTGAGGCGTCCGTCCGCGCCGGCGGTTGCCAGCGAGACGCCGTCGTTTGCGTAGGCGACCGCTGTGACGGCGCCGATGTGTCCGGCGAGCTCGGCGAGCGGCCGGATAACCGGCACCTCCTGCAGAGACGCGGTCTTGATGGCGGCGGATGTCTCGCCGCTGCCGCGGCTCTCGAACTGCGGGAAGCGCTCCTGCATGGCGACGGCCGCGCTCGCGACACCGACGCCGACCAGCAATTTGAACAGGACGGGCCGCCAGCTTACGTTGCGGCGGCGGATGGGCCGTGGGCGGCTCGCGGGCTTAGGCTTCTCTTTTACTTCGGTCTTTCTCGGTTCCTTGACGACCAGCTCGCGGCCGGGCTCCTTCTTGCGCAATACGCGGGGTAGCTTGATCGGCTCGGGCGGCTTGTTCAGCTTCTGCGTTCCCGCGGCAGCGGGCGCCGCTTTTGCGGCGGGAGCTTCGGCTGATTTGGCCGCTGGCTCTTTCTTTTCCTTGGCGCCCTTTTCCTTCCCGGCCGCAGGTGCGGAGGGCTTCTTCTTCAACCCTTCCAGGAAATCGAGCATGCCGCCCTTCGGGCCGGGTGCATCCGGCGGCGGGGGCACAGCAGACGCGGGGGACGCGGGTTTCTTGGCAGCAGCACCTGCCGGGGCGGCACCGGCGGCCTTTTCCTCGTCTCCAGCGCGTGCCGGGGTCTTGGCGAACCAGCCGCTCTTGGCCGGGTCGGGCGCCAGAAGCGCGCCACGCCACGCGGCTATCGACTGCGGGCGTGCCTCGATCTGCAACGTGAGCGCGTCGTCGATGGCTTTGAGAAATCCGACGCGGTAGGACGACAGCGCCGCGTCGCGGGCCGGCACCAGTTCCTCTTTCACCATGCGCGAGGGGCTATCGGCCGGGCGCTTGCCGGTGACGGCATGATAGAGGGTCGCGGCAAGGGCATAGATGTCGGTCCAAGGGCCCTGCTGGCGGCTCGTTTCGGCGTATTGCTCATAAGGGGAATAGCCGGGCTTCACGAGCGCGGAGACGGTCTTCGAGTGGGCCAGGATCTCGCCGCGGGCCGAGCCAAAGTCGATCAGGACCGGCGAGCCGTCCTTGCGGATGATGATGTTGTCGGGTGCGATGTCGCGATGCAGGAAATCCTGCTTGTGAATGAGCTCGAGGGCATCGAGGAGCGGTGCCACGATGGCATCCAGCTCCTTCTGGCGCGGGGCGCGGCCGAGGCCCTTGAGCCACGACTTGAGGCTCTGGCCCTCCTCGAAGTGGAGCACCATGTAGGCCGTGTTGTTCGCCTTGAAGTAGCGATAAACGCGGACGATGTTCGGATGCGAGAAACGAGCGAGGGTCTGCGCTTCCTCGATGAAGCGGTCGAGGCCCCAACGGTAGTCGCTGGCGCAGTCCTGCGAACGGGGCGCCGCGTCGGCCGTCGAAGTGCGCGCTGCAAAATCGGACGGGAAGTATTCCTTTATGGTGACTTTGCGGTCGAGCGCATTCTCGTCAGCCAGATAGGTGATGCCGAAACCTCCAGCGCCGAGCACACGCTCGATGCGGTAATCACCGACGAGCTCCGTGCCATTTTTCAGCGCAATCAGGTTCGTCATCAGCTCTTGGGCTCTCGGTTCTTTCGGGCCAAGTGTCGGGCCAAGTCCGGGCGCGCGACTTCCATGTCATGCACAAACAGTGCAAATCACCTCCACTGCCTCTTGTGAAGCAGGAATGTGGCGGACGCGTGCGCGTTGTGGTCAAAGTTGCTGTAATCCGCAGAGGGAATCAGCGAGCGGCCATGTTGCTGCCGCAGAACGCGGCGAACAGTAAGACAGATTCGAGCCTGAGCATATCCATGTACTCTCGAGCGCCGGGGATGAGCCGGCAGCATTTCGTTTGGGGCCTTACACTCCGCATCGCGGCCGGAGCGCCGCTGTTTGCATGTTTCACGGGGCCGGTATCGGCGAAGTCGTCAGACGATGGCGAATTTGTTCTGGCGACAACCGTGCCGTATTGGACAGGATTCGCGGAGTGGGTGGCAGCCAGCTATGCACAGGCGCCAGCGTTGGTGCTCGGGCTGGCAGCACTGGTCGCGGTGCCGCCGCTGGCGCTGATCGGTCTGTGGGTCGCCCGGCGCGACGCGGCGTCCGTTTCCGTGTCCGAAGCGCGGACGCAAGTCCGGCGGGTGCGTCGCGAGGCGACGGCCGAGCCGCGTGACGGTATCAGGACCGGACATATCCCGCTGCGGCCGCTCTCAGCGTGGGTCGAGGTCGTCAATCGCAGCGAGGTTGCACCCGCGGCGCCGGATAAGCGCTATGGTCTCGCCCAGCCATTGCTTAGGATCGGGCGGGAGACGGACAACGATATCTGCCTCGAGGATAAGACCGTGCATCGCTATCATGCGGCCATCCATCGGACGGAGGATGCGGAGTTCGTGATCACCGATCTGTCGAGCTCGGGCGGTAACGGCGTGGTCGTGAATGGCCGGGCGGTATCAGAAGCGCGCCTGACGAGCGGAGACCTGATCGAGCTCGGCAACGCGCGGCTCAAGTTTTCGGCCGGGCCTGCTGGCATGGCTTGAGGAACAGAGGCGGCCGTGGTGCGCCGCGCAGGGGCACCGGGCCTAGGCGGCAGCAAACGAGGAGGACGGCATCATGGCAGCGGGCGATTCTCAAGGGCAAGGCCAACGGTCGGGGTTTCTCGGCTCGCTCAAGGATGCGCTCGTTGCGGCGAGCCGCGAGGACACCGGGCGGCAGCAGGCCATCGTCGCGCAACGCGTGGCGGCCGCGACTACGCCGGCGAGCGATAGCGTGATCGCCGTGCCGCCACCCGAAGGGACCTCCGCCCAGCTTCCGGCACCACGTGCTGAAGGCGCAACGCCGTCCGCTGCCGAAGCCGCGCGTGAAGCGCGCACGCCGCGGGTGACGGACGATCGGCATGTGGAGGCCGATGCACCGCCGACAACGCGGGTCGTGCGCGCCGCCAACAGGCCAGCGCCACCGCCCGAGGATGCCGGTTCGCGCACGACGCTCGTGCGCGGGAAGATGCAAGTGACGCGCGGGGCGTTCGAGCAGGATCCTGTCGTCGGCTGGCTGGTGGTCGTAGGCGGGCCTGGCATCGGGCAGTTCCGGCCAATCTTCGAGGGTAACAACTCGATCGGGCGTGCCACCGGCAATCGTATTGCCATCGATTTCGGAGACGATGCCATCTCGGCCGATGAGCAGGCCTATATCCGTTACGATTCGGCGGAGCGCTCGTTCCTGTTCGTGCCGAACCTTGCAAAGACCAACGTTGTTTCCGTAAACGAGAAGCGGCCGACGGGCGCGGTCGAGCTTGCGCAGATGGACGTGATCACCATGGGGCGCACCCAGCTCGTGTTCGTGCCCTTCTGCGGACCGGATTTCGATTGGGCGGCGCTGCAAGAACAGAATTGAGACGTACGTGCGAATGCTAGCGTTCGAGCATGCCAGTCGCGCCACAAAGGGTGCGCGCAACTACCAGGAGGACATGGCCCTCTTCTGGAGCGGGGACGATGCGTCCACTCCTGAGGCCACGTCCGTCACTGTCGCCAACGGGCGGTCTGCAGTCGCGGTGCTGGCAGACGGCATGGGTGGTCATGCCGGCGGGGCAATTGCGAGCCGCATGGCCTGCGAAACCTTCGTCAAAGCATTCGGAAGCCAGAACGGATCGAACCGCGAGCGCCTCGTTGAAGGCTTGACGGCCGCCAATCAGGCGATCGCCGATACGGTCGATACCAATCCGATGCTCAGCGGCATGGGATCGACGCTGGTCGGCGTAACGTTCGCGGTGGACGGGATCGAATGGATCAGCGTCGGCGACAGTCCGCTGCTGCTCTACCGGCGCGGCGAGATCGCGATGCTCAACGAGGATCATTCGCTTGCGCCGGAGCTTGATCGGTTGGCGGCGACGGGCGCCATCACCGCGGACGATGCCAAACGCGATCCACGCCGGCATATGCTGCGGTCTGCGGTGACGGGCGACGACATCGATCTCGTCGACGTGTCGCGGCGGCCGCTCAAGATCGAGCCCGGTGACTACGTCATCCTGGCCAGCGATGGGTTGCAGACGCTCGAGCCGGCAGAAATCGAACGCATCGTCACGGCCTATGCCAATGACGGGGCCGTGGCCGTGGCCAATGCATTGATCCGCGCGGTCGAAGCGCTCAAGGATCCGCATCAGGACAATGCGACGGTGATCGCGGTCCGCATGGTGCCGCAGCAGGTGCGCGAGCCGGTTACACCCCAAGACACGGCGCGTGCGGAGACGGACGCGGGCCGATAACGACGCGCAAGGTCGGAACAAGGTATCGGCAACATACTGTGCACCCTCGGCGGCAATGAACGCCAGGGAGATCCGACCCGTGGTTTGGCCGATAGGGGGCCGACGCCCTCGATCCAACAAGCATGCTTTCGAGGAGGCCCTCGAGGAGGCACGTCTCGACCCGGACGGCGATGGGCCGCTTTGGGACGACGAGGCGGGTCCGCTTGGGCCTGCGGTCGGGAGTCTCGGCGATATCGCGGTTGCGTCGGGCTACGTGGCGCCGGCCTCGCTGGCGCAGGCCTATGACGGTGAGAGAGACTTGGACGAACCGACTGCTCCGGTGCGCCCGCGGGAGGCGGCGGCCAAGCTCAAGGACACTCTCGCCGTTGGGACCTATGCCGCGACCGACCTGCAGCGGATGAGACGGCGTTTTGCTTCGCTGAACCATCCGGACCGGGTGCCCGAGCATTTGCGGCAGGAAGCGGTGACGGCGATGGCTGAGATCAATGCCGAGATCGACCGGGCGTTGAAGCAGGCAAAGGGTTAGAGCTCGTGTGCGTGCTTGTGCGTCGCCCGGCAGAGCGAGGCGGCCCGCCTACTTGATCGCGTAGCCCCCGTATCCTCCGCCAACAATAGCGCCGCCACTGATGTCGTCTTCCCAACTGAAGGCGGCCAAGAAGTCCTCGCAGCGTCCCATGACGCGGCTCGGATAGGCGCGCATGTGGCGGACGCGGCCGTTCTCGAACCAGACGGTGACGTAGAGGTCCGGATCCCGCTCCTGATGAAACAAGTCTTCGACGAAGCGACGGAAGCTGCGTCCGGGGCAATACTGCCATGCCTGCCGCAATCCTTTGACCTGGATGTAGCTTGGGGGCCCGAGCACGGATTGCAGCTCAGTCTGGTTCATGCCGGGCGCGACAAGCTCGATCGCGAAATCCTGCGCGCGGGTGTCGCCCGAGATGAAGCTCAAGGCGGCAGCGAGACTCAGCCCGAGGGCGAAGCCGCGCGCCGATGCCGCTATGCGAATCCACATCTCGTTGCCGCTCCACCTGAAGCTCGTTGGCCGAGTAAGGCCGATGATGCTTGCGCCAGGCTGAAGCGACGGCTGCTGAAAAATCTTCCGCATACGATACGTAGCCGCCCATAGGCGGTTGTCGGGAGTGATCATTTTGAGCAACACCACAATAGCGAATCGGGGCAGCGCGCGAGAAATCCTCAACAAATCGTTGATCGAAAGGGCGACGCACTGCATCCACGGCATGTGGGGTTGCGTTTGTGTGATTCGGGGGGTGCCTGTGGGCGGGGGAACATCACATGATCGTCGTCGTGGACGAGCGCGCGACCGTGACGGAGGGGTATGCGTCCTGGTTCGATAGGGAAGGTGTGTCCGCGTGCGGACTGGCGCCGGGTGAGTTCGAAAGCTGGGTCAGTGCGGTTTCGGATGCGGACATGAGGTCCGTGGAGGCAGTCCTGCTCGGGGACTGCGGCAATCGCGCTGGACTCGCGAAAATCATACGCCGCCGGTCGGCGGTTGCGGCCATCATCGTCATGAACGAGCACCGGTCGCTTGAGGAGACGCTCGAGCTCTTCGCGGCGGGCGTCGACGACGTGGTTCGCAAGCCTATTCACGTGCGCGAGATCATCGCCCGGGTCAAAGCCATCCGGCGGCGGGCGAGCGGTCAGCCGGACTATACCGACGTCGGCGAGATGCGCGTGTTCTTCGACGGGCGGGATCCGGAAGTCAAAGGCGAGGTGCTGCAACTGCCGAGGCGCGAGCGGCGCATCCTCGAGTATCTCGTCGCCAATCGCGGTTGCCGGATCAACAAGACGCAGATCTTCAACTCGGTTTACGGGCTGTTCAGCGAGGACATCGACGAGAACGTCGTCGAGAGCCACATCAGCAAGCTCAGGAAGCGGCTGCGGCATCGACTCGGCTACGATCCGATCGATTCCAAGCGCTATCTCGGCTACCGGCTGGTGGTCGATGCGGCGCCCGAGAGGGCGCTGGACGACGAGGCGCCCTCCAGCCTCACGCAAGATGCAAATGGTCTACTCGCGGGGGTGGAGCATTTCGCAAAGGACCCCGTCGTATGAGCATTTCCGGCATGATGCGGACGAGCACGTCCGGCATGGCAGCACAGTCGAGCCGCCTTGGTACTGTCTCGGACAACATCGCCAACGCCAGCACGCACGGCTACAAGCGCGCCTTTACGGCCTTCTCGACGGTGGTGCTCGAATCCGGAAAGGGCAGCTACGTGCCGGGCAGCGTCGATACGACGATCCGGTACGGCATCTCCGAGCAGGGCGCATTCGACTACACGACCTCGCCGACGGATCTCGCTGTCAGCGGCCAGGGGTTTTTCCTTGTCTCCGACGGCAGCGAGTCCACGTATCTCACGCGAGCGGGTTCGTTCGTGAAGGACAGCGAGGGGTATCTGGTCAACGCTGCGGGGTTCAAGCTGCTTGGCTATCCGATCGTCAACGGTTCGGCAGCGTCAGCTTCGAACAGCACTGCTGGTCTTGCCGAGGTCAATATCGCGACCATGTCGCTTGAGGCGACGCCTTCGACGCTCGGAACGTTTCATGCCAACGTGCCGATCGACGCAACCGACGTCGCGGCGGGCAACAGGCCTTCCGACAACATTGCCACCTCCGCGTATACAGCCAAGTCGTCGATTACTGCCATCGACAACGTCGGGCGCGAGGTGACGCTGGACATCTACTATACGAAGACAGGCACTAACACCTGGGAAGTGTCGGTCTTCGATGCTTCGACCGCCGCGTCGTCGAGTGCTCCGTTCCCCTATACCTCTCCGGCGCTTTCAACGACGACTCTGACGTTTGATGGTGGAACAGGGCAGTTGGCGTCGGTTGCGCCTGCCAACCCGGCCGGCCTTGTCATATCGGTTCCGGTGCCAAACGGTCAGACTCTTACGCTCGACATCTCCAAGTCGAGCGAGCTGGCTGAGAACTTCCAGGTCATGGCGCCGACGGCCAACGGCAACAAGCCGAGCTCGGTCGAGAGCGTGGAGTTTGCTTCTGACGGTATGCTCTATGCTGTTTACGGCAACAGCGCGCGCGTTCCGATCTTCCAGATCCCGCTTGCCACCGTGCCGAGCCCCGACAACCTGACGCCGGAAGCCGGCAACGTCTATTCGATCAGCGCCACGTCCGGAAACCTGCAGATCGGTATGCCTGGAACGTCGAGCTTCGGACTCGTGCGTTCGTCGGCTCTCGAGAAGTCCACGGTCGACACCGCGACCGAGCTTACGACGATGATCGAATCCCAGTTCGCGTTCACGGCCAACTCGAAGGTTTTCCAGACCGGCGGCGAGCTCATGGAGGTCCTCGTCAACCTCAAGCGCTAGCGCGCTTAGAGGCCCAGGGGGGATGACGCGCAATGAGCCTTTCGGCAAGTTTGTCCACGGCAAACTCCTCCCTGTTCGTGTCCAGCGAGCGGACGAGCCTCGTCTCGCGCAACATTGCCAACGCCGACAAGGCCTACTACTCGCGGAAATCCGTCGAGGTCGTGACGTTGCCGGGCTCGGGCGTGCGCACCTCGGCGGTCGTGCGTGCCGAGGACCCGGTCCTCTTTCGCAAGATCCTGTCATCGTCGTCGCAGACCGCCATGCATGGAGCGGTGCTCGACTCGCTCGATCTGCTCAACGGGACGATCAACGACGTCGAGCTTGACAGCTCGCCCGCGGCGCTGATCAACAAGCTCTTGAGCGCGCTGCAGAGTTTTTCGGCGCAGCCGCATAGCCAGCTTGCGGCGGAAGCGGCCGTCCGCTCGGCGCGGGACCTGGCGACAGGGCTCAATGCCGCGGCTCAGACCGTGCAATCGGTGCGCAACGAGGCGGATACCGGAATCCAAGCCTCGGTCGATCGCGTGAACTCCCTTCTCGCGCAGTTCCAGTCGCTGAACGACGAGATCGTCAAGGGAACGGTGCAAGGCCGCGACGTCACCGACTACATGGATCAGCGCGACGAGGTCCTCGCCAGCCTCTCGAACGAAATGGGCATCCGGACTGTCCAGCGAGAGAACAACGACATGGCGATCTACACGGACAGCGGCGTGACGCTGTTCGACCGTTCGCCGCGCACGATCGTATTCAACAGAACGCTCAACGCCACGCCAGGTGTTCCGGGCAATGCCGTCTACATTGATGGCGTGCAGGTGACAGGGGCTGGCGCGACCATGCCGCTGCAGTCGGGACGCATCGTCGGCCTGGTGCAGGCACGTGACGACATCTCGCTCGCCTACGAGGCGCAGCTGGACGAGATCGCGCGTGTTCTCGTCAAGACGTTTGCGGAGCAGGATCAGGTGGGGACCGGTCCCGATGTGCCGGGCCTCTTCACCTACGTTGGGGCGACCGGAATCCCGCCCGACGGTGTGCTCATCAGCGGTCTTGCCGCATCGTTGCGCGTCAATCCTAGCGTCGATCCCGATCAGGGCGGAAACGCCAATCTGTTGCGCGACGGTGGCATCTCGGGATTGGCCGACTATACCTACAACTCGAGTGGATCCGCGAGCTTCACCGATCGCATCGACGAATTGATCGGGAATATGGGGCTGACGAACGCGTTCGATCCTGCGACCAAGCTCGCGGGTGGGACGCTCGCCGATTTCTCGGCGGTCTCGGTTGGCTGGCTGCAGGAACAGAGGAAAGTCGCCGAGGACAGCTTTACTTATCAGAGTACGTTGTTTGAGCGCTCGTTCGAAGCCTTCACGCGTGTCACTGGCGTCAACCTCGACGAGGAGCTGTCGCTGATGCTCGAGATTGAGCGCTCGTTCGCGACGTCGTCAAAGCTGCTCTCCGTTATCGACAACATGTACAACGCGTTGCTGGGGGCCATCAGGTAACGCACCATGAAGACAAGCAACGTCTCGACCCTGGCCATCATACATGCGACGCGGGAGACACGCGTCAATCTGCAATCAAAGCTCGTCGAAGCGCAGAAGGAAGCAAATACTGGCCGTTACGCCGACGTCGGCGTAACGATTGGCTATCTTACGCAGCGAACAATTTCGCTCCGGCAGGACTACGCACGGCTGCAGACCTTCAAAGATACGAATATCGTCGCGGCCTCCCGGCTCGAACTGACGCAGACTACGCTCGACGGTGTCGCGTCTGCCGCAGAGGAGTTTCTGAGCACGCTGATGGCGGCGCGCGCGGCGCCATCGAGCGCCAGCGTAGCGATCACAGATGCCAAGAACAAGCTGACATCGTTCGAGGCCGCGCTCAACACGACCGTCAACGGCACGCATATCTTTGCGGGCGTCAACACCGACGTGAAGCCGATTACGGCCTATTTCGGAACGCCACCTTCGGCGGCGCAGTCCGCGGTTGCGACGGCGTTCGTCACCGAATTTGGTGTCGCACAAGGCGCGGCTGGCGTCGAAAACATCTCGGGTGCCGATATGCAGGCGTTCCTCGACGGTGCCTTTGCGGATCTCTTTGATCACGCCAATTGGACGACGACATGGTCGGCCGCCTCGGACCAGAACATCACGAGCCGCATCTCGACCAACGAACGCATCCAGACCTCGACCAACGCCAATGAAGGTCCGTTCCGGGCGCTGGCGCAGGCCTATACGATGATTGCGGACATCGGCCTCGATGAGCTCAGTCCCGAGGCTTATCTCGCCGTCGTCAACACGGCGATCGAGGTCGTCGGCCAGGCGGTAGCGGATCTCACCCAGCTGCGCGCGGGGCTCGGCACGTCCGAGGAGCGCATCGCGGCTGCCAACGAGCGCATCGACATTCAGAGGTCCTTGCTCAACGAGCATATTCTCCAGCTCGAAGGCGTCGATACCTATGAGGCGACAGTCAGGGTCAACTCGCTGCTGACACAGATAGAGACCGCGTACGCATTGACCGCGCGTTTGCAGAATCTCAGCCTGCTCAACCACATCTGAGGCGCTTGGTGCGCCGGGAGACACGGGAAACTCCATGTACAAGTTCTACTACGACGAGGTTCTCGACGAATCGCCCAAGGAAGCGCGCGAGAATGAGCGCACGGCGCTCGATCGCTCGATCTCGCTTCTGCAGGAAGCGGAGCGGAAGGGGACACAGTCGCGGGAGGCGATCGAGGCGATCTTCTTCGTGCGCCGCCTGTGGGGAATTTTCATCGAGGATCTCGCAAAGCCTGAAAACGGGCTGCCGCAGAAGCTTAGGGCCGACCTTGTCTCCGTTGGTCTGTGGGTGATGCGTGAGACGGAGGAGATCCGGCAGGGCCGCTCCTCGAATTTTTCCGCGTTGATCGATGTGTCACGAACAATTTCAGAGGGACTGAGATGAGCACGACAACGCGCATTACGCTTCGCCCCGGCGAGCGCATGTTTATCAACGGTGCGGTTCTCAAGGCGGAGGGCCGCATGTCGTTCGAGATCCTCAACGACGTGCCGTATCTGGTCGAGAACGAGATCCTGCACGCGCAGCAAACGACGACGCCGCTGCGTCAGCTCTATTACATCCTTCAGACGATGGTGATGGAGCCCACGGGCATGGAGATGACGCGCGAAGTCTACGAGGACACCATGCGTATTCTCCCTGAGGCGTTTGCGAACGAGGTCGTTTTGGCCGGCCTGGCAACGATCCGGGATCAGGTGACGCAGGGCTCGCCCTTCGCGGCCATGAAGACACTGCGGGCGCTGATCCCGATCGAGGATCAGATCCTTGGTAGGGACAGAATGGCAGACCTCAAAGTCGTGGGAGCAGGCGCATGACCGTCGAGGTAGTGACTTCGGCAACCGGCCGTCAGCCGACCTCAAACGCATCGGCCGCTGCGTCTCTCAACTACGACTCCTTCCTAAAGCTGCTGACGGCGCAGATGCAGTACCAGGATCCGACCAATCCCATGGATGCGACGCAGTATGTGGCGCAGCTTGCTTCGTTCTCGAACGTCGAGCAGGCGATCCAGACCAACAACAAGCTCGACGCCCTTTTGATCTCGCAGGCGCTGATACAGGTCGACGGGTTGATCGGAAAAACGGTGACGTCGATGGACGAGACGATCTCGGGTGTCGTCAAGGAGGTCCACATCTACTCGAACGGCACCGTGGTGGCGCTCGACAACGGCAAGGAGTTGCTGCTCGACTCCGGCGTCAAGATCTCGGAAACCCCACCCGCGGGCAGCGAAGACGAGACTGCATGAACCCCGCCGACGCGCTGGATCTTGGGCAGGCGGCCATCTGGACCGTTTTGATCGCCTCCTCGCCAGGAGTCATTGCGGCAATGCTGGTGGGCGTCGCGATTGCGCTCTTGCAGGCGCTGACACAGGTGCAGGAAATGACGCTCACCTTCGTGCCCAAGATCGTTGTCATCCTGGTGGTGACGGCCTTAACGGCGCCGTTCGTTGGAGCGGTGATCTTCTCGTTTGCCGAGCAGACGTATTCTCGCATCCCGAACGGTTTCTAAGGCGACCCTTGATCGGCTGCGGGGCGCCGCAGGCTGGTAAGCATATCACGACGCTTACTTTTTCCGCGCCAGGCTGCAGGGCCGCGACCTTCGCGCAAGGTTGATCACTGACACTCTCGGCGGGTTTTCGTGCCGGGAGGTTCAATGGCCACGAGCGTCGCCGTGCAGGGTATCGCGCCGAAGCGCAGTCTGCGCGATATCGGATTTGCGGCCGGCATCGTCGTTATTCTGACGGTGCTGTTCCTGCCGCTGCCCGCGATCATGATCGATATGGGGTTGGCGTTTTCGATTGCTTTCGCCGTGCTGATCCTAATGGTGTCGCTGTGGATTCACCGACCGCTCGAGTTTTCGGCGTTTCCGACCGTTCTGCTCATCGCGACCATGCTCCGGCTCTCGCTCAACGTGGCGACGACGCGCATTATCCTGTCGGAGGGCGCAGAGGGCCCACACGCGGCCGGACATGTCATCGCCGGCTTCGCTAACTTCGTGATGGGCGGCGACTTCGTGATCGGTGTCGTCGTGTTTCTCATCCTGATCACCGTCAATTTCCTTGTCATCACCAAGGGCGCGACGCGCATCGCGGAGGTCGGGGCCAGGTTCACCCTTGATGCCATTCCTGGCAAGCAGATGGCCATCGACGCGGACCTCTCGGCCGGCAACATCGACGAGCAGGAAGCCATGCGGCGGCGGCGGGAACTCGAAGAGGAGAGTTCGTTCTTCGGCTCCATGGACGGTGCTTCGAAGTTCGTGCGCGGCGATGCGATCGCCGGTCTCATTATTACGGCTGTCAATATTTTCGGCGGAATCATCATTGGTGTGACGCGTCACGAGTTGGATCTTGCGAACGCCGCCGACGTGTTTGTTCGGCTTTCGGTCGGTGACGGCTTGGTGACGCAAATCCCGGCGCTGATCATTTCGCTCGCCGCTGGCCTTCTGGTGTCGAAGGGTGGCACGCGCGGCTCGGCCGAGATGACGGTCATCTCGCAGCTTGGAAACTATCCGCGTGCGCTTGCCGTTGCGGGTACCGTGTTGCTGGCGCTGGCGGTTGCACCGGGGCTTCCGTTCTTACCGTTCGCTGTTCTCGCGGGCGGACTGATCTTCGTCTCTGTCTCCATCCCGAAGAAGCTCGCCGAGGCCAAGGCCGCGGAGGAGGCCGTCAAGCAGGAGGCGGCACGCCTCTCGGCCGAGGAAGCCAAACAGTCGGTCAAGGAGCAGCTTAAGACGGCGGAGATCGAGATCTCGCTCGGCAAGCAGCTCTCGACGTCGTTGCTTGCGTCGCAAGGCGAGCTTGCGCACCGCGTTAGCCGCATGCGCCGTGCCTTCGCCAAGCAGTACGGCTTCGTAGTGCCGGATATCCGTATCAGCGACGATCTCGCCATCCCGGCCAAGACCTATCAGATCAAGATCCACGGCACGGTGGTGACGTCTGAAGAGCTCCGCATCGGCGACGTCCTCGTCATCACGGGCGACGGTCCGGTGCCAGACGTTCCGGGCGATGAGGCGCGCGAGCCGGCGTTCGGCATGAAGGCTCTCTGGATTCCGGAGATGTTCGCCAATACGGTGAAGCGCGAGGGCTTCAGCCCCGTCGACCCGATGTCGGTGATGCTGACGCACCTGCGCGAGGTGATCCGCGGGAACCTGTCGCAACTGCTCTCCTACAAGGACATGCGCGCGCTCGTGGATCGGCTCGAGCCCGAATACAAGCGCCTCGTCGAGGAGATCATTCCGTCGCAGCTCTCCTATTCGGGCCTGCAGGCGGTGCTCAAGCTGCTTCTGGCCGAGCGCATCTCGATCCGAAATCTGCACCTCATCCTCGAAAGCATCGCCGAGATCGCGCCCCACGTTCGCCGCGCTGAGCAGCTCGCGGAGCATGTGCGTGTGCGCATGGCGCAGCAGATCTGCGGTGATCTCGCGGATGCAGGCGTGCTCAAGGTGCTGCGTCTCGGCAACCGCTGGGATCTCGCGTTCCATCAGAGCCTCAAGCGTGATGCGAAAGGTGAGGTTATCGAGTTCGAAATTGATCCGCGCTTGATCGAGCAGTTCGGTGCCGAGGCATCCAAGGTCATTCGCGGCTTTTTGGATCAGGGCCATCAATTCGTGCTGGTCTCGGCTCCCGACGCGCGGCCCTACGTGCGCATGGTCACCGAGCGCTTGTTCCCGACGCTGCCGGTGCTCTCGCATCTCGAAATCGCGCGGGGCATCCAGGTCAAGGCTCTGGGTGCAATCTCGTGACGGTGATCACGCCAGGAATGGTGCTGGTCACCTTCCTGGTGTTTTGCCGGATCGGCGCGTGCCTGATGTTGATGCCGGGGTTCGGCAGTGCACGTATCCCTGTGCAGGTGCGCGTTTTTCTGGCGGTGGCCGTGACGTTGGCGCTGGCGCCCCTGCTCGTGCCCGCGCTCGAAGGGGACATCGCCAAGGCGACGGTTCCGACCGTCGTGCAGCTCATCGCGTCGGAAACGTTGATTGGGGCCATGATCGGTATCATGGCGCGGATGTTCTTTTTGGCCTTGCAGTTCATGGGAACGGCCGTGACCATGCTCGCCGGCTTCGGCGGGCAGGCGGACGCGCCGATCGACGAGAGCGAGCCCGCACCCGCCGTGGCGACGCTGTTTACGCTTACGGCCACGGTGCTCCTGTTCTCACTGGGGCTGCACATTGAAATCATGAGAGCGCTCGTCGCATCCTATTCGGTGCTGTCGGTGACGGATCTCTTCAATCCGCAGTTCGCGCTTTCGAAGGTGACGGACTCGGCCTCGGATTCCTTCATTCTGGTGGCGCAGCTCATGGCGCCGTTTCTCGCTTATTCTCTGATCATCAATTTTCTGTTCGGAATCCTGAACAAGCTGACGCCGATCATTCCCGTCTACTTCATCTCGGCGCCGTTCGTGATGGCGGGTGGGCTCTTGCTGCTCTACTTCACGTTCAAGGAGGTATTGACGCTGTTCCTCTCGGCTTTTCAGATGTTTCTCGCAAACGGATGACGACACATGCGTAACCGCGCCCGCAGTCTCAAACGCATCCTCGAGGTCCAGCGGCACCTCCACAACGTGGAGGAGGTGAAGTATGCGCGTCTCAAGCAGCAGATGACGCATTGCCAGGACGAGCAGCGCGCGCTCACGGATGCGCTCGCCGAGGATGGCGCGCTGCACAGCATGTTCATGGACGTGACGGCGCGGCGCGTTCAGTCGCTTCAGCAGCAAGAAGCGAAGCTCGCGCCGCAACTCGATGCGCAGGCGCGTGTGTTGGTCGAGCACGGCGGGCGCATGCGCAACTCGATGCGGCTTGCCGAGGAGCTTGCGGCGGAGATCCGGCGCGAGGATGAGCGACGCGAGCTCGAGCGGCTTCTGGAAGCCGGTTTTGCATTCCGCGCCGCAAGCCCCGAGCAAGACCAGTGAGTCATTCTCGGCCGCGATAGATCCTCTGCGGAGATCGGTTTTGACTGCAGATCTTGCCATTCGTTCCGTGTCCGCGGAGCCCGCGTTGCAAGCGAATGAGCTTGGAGAGCGTGCGCCGCACGTGCGCAAGACGGCCGATGCCGCGCAGAAGTTCGAAGCCTTCGTTTTGCAGAGCTTCATTCAAGAAATGATGCCTGAAACTCAGGAGAGCGTGTTCGGCTCTGGAGTTTCGGGCGACTTCTGGAAGTCCATGATGGCGGAGAAGATTGCCGAGCAGGTCGCCGAGCGCGGCAATCTCGGCATCGCCGACATGATCCGCGCCGGCCATCTGGCCCCTGTGAAGCCGCAAGGCTTCAATCCGCTCGATGTCATGCGCAGCGATGTTCTATCGGGTGGCGTTGCCAGCCAGCTTGACACCAAACCCGTGCTTGGAGAGTAAGTCATGTATCAGCCGTCAGCACCCACGATGCAGCCCTCACGCCCTGAAGCCGCGCCTTTTACGGCGGCTCCACAGGCGCCACGGGGCGCGGTGGTTCCGACGCTCGAGATTTCGCTGCAGCGGCTCGAGGAGATCGTCGACCAGGAAACGCATGCGCTCAGGACGCGTAAGGCGATAAATCTCAAGGAGTTCAACGATCGCAAGAGCCAGGCGCTGCTCGAGCTGACGCGCTCGCTGCGTCATATCCAGGGCGTGGGCTCCGATCCGGCGCTGACGGCGCGTGTCGGCGCGCTCAAGGTCAAGCTGGCCGTCAATCAGGCCGCGCTTAAGGTGCATCTTGAGGCCGTGCGCGAGGTTTCGACCTCGATTGCCGACGCCATTCGGCAGGCCGAATCCGACGGCACCTATACGCAGGCCATATCGTCTGCCGTGCGACGCCCATTATGAAGCTTCTGCTTGTCGGCGTCTGGGCCTCGATCGTGACGCTTGGCGCGGCGTTCGGCATGCTGCACTGGCAAAAGGGCAGTGGCGGGCCGAGGGCGGGTGATGGCGAGGCGAAAGTCGAGGAGTATCGGACCAAGGCCATCAACGTGCCGATCATCGGAGCGGGCACGATCCAGGGTTATATCGTCGCGCAGTTCGTATTCACCGTCGATGCCACGGCGCTCGCAAAGGTGCCGGTCAATCCCGAGGTCTATGTGCTCGACGAGGCGTTCAAGACAATCTACGCCGGCGAGCAGGTCAACTTCCAGAACATGAAGAAGCAGGATCTGCCGGTTCTCGCCAAGCGTCTGGGCGAGAACGTCAATAAGCGGCTCGGCGTAGAGGTCGTGCGCGACGTGCTGATCGATCAGCTTTCGTACATCCCCAAGAAAGACATGCGAGGCGGCGAGCGGTCGTAGCGGGTGCCTGCAGCTTATCGCTGCTGGCCTGGCTTCTGTGCGTCGTCCTTGGTCTCGGTCAGCGCGCGGGCGATCTCCTGGAAGGGGTCGGCGCTCGGCGGGTCGCTCAGCGTCTGCTTCATGACCTCGTAGAGCTTGGGCACGATCTCGATCGCCCTGTCGAGCTCCGCGTCGGCGCCTTTCTGATAACCGCCCATTAGCCGAAGGTCGCGCGTGTCCTCGAAGTGGGAGATCATGGCGCGCAGCATCATCACGAGCTTGCGCTGCTCTGCCGACCACACGGTGTTGGCGAGGCGCGAGACGGATGTCAGCACATTGACGGCCGGATAGCGACCCTGGTCGGCGATTTTGCGATCGAGCACGACGTGGCCATCGAGCGTGCCGCGGATGCTGTCGGCAATGGGATCGTTGTGGTCGTCACCGTCGACGAGCACGGAGAAGACCCCGGTGATCGAGCCTGTGCCCTCTGCGCCGGGGCCGGCACGCTCGAGGAGCTTCGGCAACTCGCTGAAGACCGACGGCGTGTAGCCGCGCGCGACGGGTGCTTCTCCGGCGGCGAGGGCGACCTCGCGCGTCGCGTGGGCGAAACGGGTGACCGAATCGACGATCAAGAGAACGCTGTCGCCCTGATCGCGGAAGAACTCGGCGATGGCGAGGGCCGTTTTAGGCGCCAAGCGGCGCATCATCGGACTCTCGTCGCCGGTCGAGACGACCGTCACGGCGCGGGCGCGGTTCTGCGCCAGGGCATCCTCCAGGAACTCGCGCACCTCGCGGCCGCGCTCTCCGACGAGCGCCAGCACAACGGTGTCGAAGCCGTGCGAACGGGCCATCATGGAAAGCAGCGTCGATTTGCCGACACCGGAGCCGGCGAAGATGCCGATGCGCTGACCGGCACAGAGGGGTGTGAACAGATCCATCATGCGGACACCCGTCTTGAGCGGGGCGCGCACGCGCTGGCGGCTCATGGCGGAGGGAGGCTCGGCGTCGAAGGCATATGTGCGGGCGCCTTCACGCAACGTGCCCTGGCCGTCGATCGCGATGCCGAGCGCGTTCAACACGCGGCCTTTCCAGGAGAGATCGGGTCGCAGGCTTTGATCGCCATGTAGCCACGCTGCCTCGCCGGGGCCGATCTTGAGGCTGGCGTCGAACGGCTTGATGGTGGCGCCGCCCTCGTCGATGCGCACGACCTCACCGAGGGGCGGCTTCTCCGCGTTGCCAAAGGCGATGCAGTCGCCGAGCTTCAGGCGATGTGAGAGCCCCGAGACCTGAACGTAGGCGGGCGTGACGTGGGTTACGGCGCCCCCGATGCGCACGAGGGGCATGGGGGATGCATGCGCGACGCGCTGAGCTAGGAGATCGAGCGCCGTCGGGCGCCGAGCGGGCGCCGGCGCCGGGGCTTCTGGTTCCAGCTCGGGGGATGCCTCGCTCATCGCGTGTCCTTGGCGTGACGTTCCTGCTCAGCCTGCGAGTGCGACAGGCGTGGATCAGTTTCAGCTCGTCTCACCCAGCGAGCGGACCGCTCCCGACAGCGTCTCCTCGGTACGCGTCATGGCGTTGCTGATCGAGTCGAACGCGCGCTGGATCTGAACCAGACGCGAGATCTCGGAGACAGGATTGACGTTTGCCTGCTCCATGAAGCCCTGCATGACGCCGACACGATTGAAGTCGAGGGCGGGCTGGGCGGCAATGTCAGGAATTACGCCGGAGTTCGAGTAACGCGTGAGGTGTGCTTGCTCGGGGATCGTGAACAGGCCCAAAGCGCCTAGCTGCTGCCCACCTTGCGTGATGGTGCCGTCGCGGGCGATCTGCGGGGCACCGCCGTTGGGATTGAGCTGGATCGGTGCGCCGCCGACGTCGAGCACGGGATGGCCTTCGAGCGTCCGAAGCTCGCCATCCGGCGTCATGGTCATGCGCCCGTCACGCGTATAGACGGGGCCGTTCGGGCTTTGGAAGGCAAGCCAGGCATCGCCCGATACGGCAACGTCGAGAGGGTTCTCGGTGCGGACCGTCGGGCCCGGCTCGCGCGAAATGTAGGTGCTACCACCGGAGACGAACGCCGTCGGCTGCTCCGTCCGATCGGACAGAAGCTCGTCGAACTTGATCTCCTCGGCGCGGAAGCCCGCGGTATTCACGTTGGCGACGTTGTTGGCCAGCGTCTCCAAGCGGCGCATCGTCGCCATCTGGCCAGACAGCGAGACGTAGAGGCTTGGCTGCATTGGGCTCTCCGCGCCGCGGGCACTGCGGCTTCAGACGGTGTCGAATCAATAGGCCCGCAGGAAGGCTCCTTGGGCGATCGAAGGCGGCCAGTCTGGCGCGAAGGCCTTGCCTCAGGCTGACTCCGCTCGATCCCCCCAATCGGCAGCGTATCGTCAGGCTCGCACAAGGAGGGCGCGGCTAGTAATGCGGTGACAACCATTAATGCGCGAGGTCCCTCGTGACGATCATCCTCGGCCTTGTCGTGATGCTCGGCTGCATGCTCGGTGGCTATATGGCCATGGGCGGGCACGTCGACGTGCTTTGGCAGCCCTGGGAATTCGTGATCATTCTCGGAACATCGCTCGGCACGTTCATCGTCGCCAATCCGATGAAGGTGATCAAGGACACGGGCAAGGGGTTCGGCGAAGCGTTCGGCAAGGCGGCGCCGTCTGGCCGGCATTATCTCGATGTCATGGGGCTGCTTTACTCGCTGATGCGTGAGCTCAGGAGCAAGCCGCGCAACGAGGTCGAGAAGCACATCGATCTACCGGAGGAGTCGTCGATCTTCCAGAAGTTCGGCACGGTGCTCGCCAACAAGGACCTGACAACGTTCATCTGCGACTATTGCCGGCTGATCATTATCGGCAATGCGCGGACGCACGAAGTCGAGGCGCTGATGGACGAAGAGATCCAGACGCTGCGCAACGACAAGCTCAAGGCCTATCACGCCATTACCAACATCGCGGACGGCCTGCCGGCGATCGGCATCATCGCGGCCGTGCTCGGCGTCATCAAAGCCATGGGTGCCATCACCGAGCCGCCGGAGGTGCTGGGGCATCTGATCGGCGCGGCTCTCGTCGGTACCTTCGCGGGCATCTTCTTTTCCTACGGCGTGTTCGCGCCGCTTGCGACCAAGGTGAAGTCGGGGCGCGAAAAGCAGATGCGCCTTTACATCGTGACCAAGCAGACGCTGCTCGCGTTCATGAACGGTGCCATGCCGCAAGTTGCGGTCGAGTATGGCCGCAAGACGATCTCCGCCTATGAGCGTCCGACCATCGATGAAGTCGAGGCCGAGACGCTGGGCGGCGGAGGTGAAGCCAAGAAGGCCGCGTAGCACACGCGTTTCGATCGCAGCGTAAAAGTAGGGCCGAGCGCCTCAACGACCATCCAACGCAGGGTTACCGCGATGAGCCAAGAAGGTTCCGACATCCGCTCCGCTGCAGCCGGGCTGCAGACCATCGGTGATGGCGTGCAGGAGGACGCATTGGTCGAGGCCGCGGGCAAAGCTGCTGCGGCTCCCGGGCAAAAGCCTCGGCATCTGGAGACGGTGCTGCAGATCCCGGTATCGGTGAAAGTCGTGCTGGGGTCGGCGACGATGCCGGTTGCCAGCGTGCTGAAGCTTGGCCGCGGCGCCGTTGTGCCGCTCGACCGCAAGGTCGGCGAGCCGGTCGATGTGGTGGTGAACGGGCGCGTCATCGCGCGCGGAGAGGTGGTCGTTCTCGACGAGGACAACTCGCGCTTCGGCGTCTCCCTGACAGAAGTTCTGGGCGCTGCCGCTCCGACGCGCGTGGCCTGAGTCGGCGCGGAGCTCAACGGCATTGCATCTTTTCAGCCAGCTCCTCGGTCCGCCCTTCTGATCAGGTCTCATCTCGATGGCAGAGCAGCCAGACAAAGAGAGTAGAACAGAAGAGGCCACCGAGAAAAAAATCCGGGACTCGCTCAACAAGGGGCAAGTCCCGCACTCGCGCGACGCCACCGTGCTGGCGTCGATGACGGCCATTCTGATCGCAGCCGTGTTCATGTTCTCGGACAACGTCGTGCAAATGCGCGCGATGCTCGAGAGCTTCATCGACCGGCCGGAAAGCTTTCTGATTTCCAACGGTGCCGATGCGACAGCGCTGATGTACGCGATCGCGGCGGAAACCGGAAAGTTCCTGGCTCCCTTCATCGTCATTCTTGCTGTCGCCGGTATTGCCGGCGCGGTGTTCCAGCACCAACCGAGTGTGGTTTTTGATCGCATCGAACCGAAGCTCGATCGGATCTCGATCGCCAAGGGCTTCAGCCGCATCTTCGGCATCAAGGGGCAGGTCGAATTCCTGAAGAGCGTGTTCAAGCTCTCGATCGTGGCGGGGGCGGGCTACGTGGCGATGAAGAGCTCCTACACCGACATCTTCAACGCTCTCTTCATGGAACCCACTGCGACGCCTCAGTTGATGCAGAATCTGGGCGTGCGCTTCCTGTCGGCGGTGGTGGCGGCGATGGCGGTTCTTGTCGGGGCGGACCTTGCATGGAGCCGTTTCTCCTGGCGGCGCGACCTGCGTATGACCAAGCAGGAGGTCAAGGATGAGCATAAGCAAGCGGAAGGCGATCCGCTGATCAAGATGCGCTTGAGATCGCTGCAGAGGGACCGTTCGCGGCGCCGCATGATCGCCTCGGTGCCGAAGGCGACGCTCGTTATCGCCAACCCGACGCACTACTCCGTGGCGCTGCGTTACGTGCGCGAGGAAGGTGGCGCCCCCGTAGTTGTGGCTAAGGGTAAAGACCTGATCGCGCTTAAAATACGCTTCATTGCCGAGCAGAATGGAATACCTGTCTACGAGGACCGTTCTCTAGCTAGATCGCTCTACGCAAGCGTCGAGGTGGATAAGATGATTCCACCGGAGTTCTACAAGGCCGTCGCCGGCGTCATCTTGTTCCTCTCCCAGAGGGGCAAGCAGGCGCGGCGGGCCATGTGAGGATCGAGATATGCTGAAGCAAGGCAGAGATTATTCTCGCGAGCGGGAAAAGGCTTTGGCGGAGGGCTTGAGGGACGTTGCTTCGGAGCTGAGGCTCATCGATCCGGCCGATTACATCGCCTATATCCGCACCGAGCAATTCGGAAACCTGCGCAATCTCGTCAACTCGTCGACGGAAATGTTCTTCAAGCCCGGCACGATCACCTTTGGGCTTTCGGGCGAGATCGATGCGCCGTGGGGCAGCGCGCCCTGCATCTCGCTCGACATGGAATTCCATCATCTCAACGTTTCGGCCTACTTCCGCTTGGTGTTGCGATCGCTGCAGGCCGGCATCGAGATTACCTACGTCTCGTTCGATGGTGGCTCGGACGATCCGGACAAGAACACAGCGCGGCTGATCGAGGCGATCGAGGATGCGCGCCTCGTTCCGGTTTCGCGCAAGCGGCGTCCGCACGAAGCGGGCGCGGACGCCGGCTAGCGCGAAGACGCTGCCCGCTCAGTTCAGCCGGTATTCCGCGCCGATGAGGCGCATCTCGCATGGCTTGATCAGGCTGGCGTGTGCGACGAGCACCTGATGCAGCTTGCCTTCCAGATTGCGTGACCAGAAATCGAGAAAGCTCTGCAGCTTGGGAAAGCGCGGGTGAAGATCGTACTCCTGCCAGATGTAGCTCTGCATCAGATGCGGGTGGTCGGGCAGGCGGTAGATGATCTCGGCGGTGGTTAGGCTGTAGCCCGCAAGCATGCGGACGAAATCGGCGTCGGCAGTGCTCAAATGTCGCCTCCGGTCTTGCAATGTTAACTAGAACAGGTTAAGGCGAGCCGCGCGGGATTTCAAATATTATTCATTGATATCATATGCTTAGCAGCACTTTCAGGTGGCTGCTAACAGGGCGGCTAGCAAAGCGGCGCGGCATCTCTCTAGATTGCCCAGTCGGTGATCGGAATCGGGTTCGATGCTGGGTGCTGCGCTTACGAGCTTCACGACGTTCTTCGCCACGATCGGCCCTGTGGAGGCGGCCGTGATCTTCGCGACGCTGACGCCTGGGGTGTCGGGCCTCGAGCGCCGGCGAATCGCCTTCCGCGCCACGGTCATCGCGAGCTCGATCCTCGTTGCGTCAACGCTGGCCGGCGGGCCACTGCTGAAGCAACTCGGCGTTTCCATCGCGGCGCTGCAGACTGCGGGCGGGATCATCCTGCTCGCCATCGCGCTCGACATGGTGTTCGCCAGGCCGACGAGCGCCTTCAAGCTCACGCCGTCGGAAGGGGCGGAGGCACAACACAAGGACGATCTCGCGGTGTTTCCATTGGCGACGCCGCTGCTTGCCGGTCCGGGTGCCATGAGCGCAGGTATTCTCATGGCCGCCAACGCGGACGCCAATCCGCTCGAACTTGTCGCGACAGTCGCGGCGCTGGCCGCGGTGATGGTGCTCACGTTCGGCCTTCTGCTTGCCGCCAACGATCTGACCCGATTCCTCGGGGTGACGGCACAACGCGTCTTGATGCGCGTGTTTGGCATCCTGCTCGCGGCCATCGCGGTGCAGGCCGTGTTCGACGGCATTCGGGGTAGCGGACTGCTGGGGTGAGACGATGCTTGCCGTCGCCCGTTAACACTTTCTGCCGCCGTGTCTTTCTCGCTTCAGCACTTCCCCTTCGGGAGGCCGACCACAAGCTTCGGACAAGATAAGCGCTCTAGAACCAAAGCGAGCTTTTGGCGAGGTCTATGATTCAGTGTCGGGTCTTTGAGACCCGCGCGGTCATGGCCCAGGCGGGACCCGCGCTTCCATGGACCCCATCAACTTCTTCTCGCTGGCGTCGCAGCAGAACCGCTGGCTCTCGGTGCGCCAGTCCGTGGTGGCGCAGAACGTCGCCAACGTGAACACCCCCGGCTACAAGGCGCTCGATGTGGAGCCGTTCGAGGCCGTTCTCAATGCGACGGGCGTCGAGATGCGCAAGACGCAGACGCGCCACTTGAGCCCCGTCAGCGGTGCCGGAAGCGATGAGCAGACGGAAGAGAACGGCAAGTGGCAGCTCGTGCATTCCGGCAACAGCGTCGGCCTCGAAGAGCAGATGCTTAAGTCGAGCGAGGTGGCGGGCGCTTATGCGCGCAACACCGGCGTCATGAAGACCTTCCATCGCATGCTGCTGGCCTCGTCGCGGGGATAACCGATGATTGATCCGATCCGAGTTGCGATCCAGGTGGCGTCCTCGGGGCTCGAGGCCCAGTCGCGGCGCATGCTCGTCGTGTCAGAAAACTTGGCCAACGCCACGACGACTGGCAGTACGCCCGGCGCGCAGCCCTACACGCGCAAAACGGTGAGCTTCGAATCCGTGCTCGATGATGTCTCTGGGGCGAGTCTCGTGAAGGTTGATCGCGTCGACACCGACAAGCGGCCCTATCGCACCGAGTACGATCCCGGGCATCCGGCGGCCGATGCCGACGGCAACGTCAAGATGCCCAATGTCGACATGCTGGTCGAACTCGCGGACATGCGCGAATCCAACCGCTCGTATGAAGCCAACCTTCAGGTCGTGAAGCAGGCGCGGGCGCTGTCTTCGATGACCATCGATCTGCTCAGGAATTCGTGATGCTGGACGGTATCGGCAAGGTTTCACCGTTGGGGGTTGGTGGCGCGCAGGGGCTGGCGCAGCCGGCGCCGGTGGTCTCGACGCCGAATCCGGTTGCGACAGAGCCGTTGCCGACGGACTTCGGAACCGTTCTCGGACGCATGACGCTGGAAGCGATCAGCACGCTCAAGCAGGGCGAAGAGATGGCGGTCGCGGGCGTGCGCGGACAGGCTTCGACGCAGCAAGTGGTGGAAGCCGTGATGGCCTCCGAGCAGACACTCCAGGCCGGCATCGCCATACGCGACAAGGTTGTTTCCGCCTATCTCGAAATCAGCCGCATGACCATCTAGCGGGTAAGCCAGGACAGTTCCATGAGAGCGCTTTCGATTGCTGCGACGGGCATGAACGCGCAGCAGACCAACCTCGAGGTGATCGCGAACAACATCGCGAACATCAACACAACCGGCTTCAAGCGGGCGAGGGCGGAGTTCACGGATCTGCTTTATCAGGCGGAGCGCGCGCTTGGCGCGCCGACGCGCGGCGGTCAGGCGGCCGCGCCGGAAGGCGCCTACGTGGGCCTCGGTGTACGTACGGCTGCGATCCGCAACCTGCATCAGCAGGGTTCGCTCGCGCAGACGACGAACAAGCTCGACCTCGCGCTCAATGGCCGCGGATGGTTTCAGATCACGGGCGCGGACGGCGAGACCTTTTACACGCGCGATGGTGCTTTCAACAAAAACGACCAGGGCGTGATCGTGACGCTCGACGGCTACGAGGTGCAGCCGGCGATGACGGTTCCGCAGGATGCGACCGACATCATCGTCAACGAGACGGGCGAAGTCTACGTCACGATCCCGAACCAGGTCGATCCGCAGCTTCTCGGCCAGATTGCGCTTGCGACGTTCGTAAACGATGCCGGTCTCGAGCCCATGGGCGGCAATCTCTACAAGCAGACCGAGGCCTCGGGAGATCCGGTGACGGGTGTTCCGGGAGACCCCGGCTTCGCGCGCATCCATCAGGGCTATCTCGAAAACTCGAACGTCGATGCCGTGAAGGAGATCACGCAGCTCATCTCGGCGCAGCGCGCCTATGAGATGAACTCGAAGGTCATCCAGACGGTCGATTCCATGTACGGCACGGTTGCCAACAACATGCGGTAACGAGGGGGCGCAAGGCTGATGGCGCGTGGTCTGAAGCCCGCACGGACGAGACTGCCGGGCCGACGCGCGTTCTCGACGCACGTCGGACTCTGCCTTGCGCTGTTTGGCATGGCGCTCGCCGCTTCGGTGATGCCGGCTCTGGCGCGCGATATCGTGCTGCCCGTGCCGCGTGTCACCATCTATCCTGGGAACGTCATCACCGAGGAGATGCTGGTCGACAAGGCCTTCCGTGGCAATGCGTCGAGCGTGCAGGGGATCGCGACGACGCGCGAGATGCTGGTTGGGAAGGTCGCGCGCGGAACGCTGCTGCCGAACGCGCCGGTTCCAGCGGGTGGCGTGCGCGAGGCGCATGCCGTGCAGCAAGGTCAGCCTGCGGTCGTCATCTTCCAGGCCGGTGGATTGCTCATCTCGGCGACGGCTGTCTCGCTTCAAGCCGGCTCTGCCGGCGATGTCATCAGCCTGCGCAACACGGACAGCGGCACAACGATCCGGGGTGTTGTGCAAGCCGACGGCACCGTGCGGGTGGGGCCATGAGAAGCCTTCTCGCAATTGTTCTTGTTATTCTACACGCGTTGCCTGCGGCGGCGGGCGGTGGTGATGCCGTTCGCATCAAGGACATCACGTCCATACAGGGCGTGCGCGCCAACCAGCTCGTCGGCTACGGTCTCGTCGTGGGCCTCAATGGCACCGGCGACAGCCTGCGCAACTCCCCGTTCACCGAGCGGTCGTTCCAGTCGATGCTCGATCAGATGGGCGTCAATATCCGCGACGCCAACTCGCGAACACGCAACATCGCCGCCGTTTTGGTGACTGCGGACCTGCCGCCATTCGCCGGCGCGGGATCACGTATGGATGTCACGGTGTCGTCGCTCGGTGACGCAACATCGCTCGCGGGTGGTTCGCTCGTGATGACGCCGCTCTCCGGGCCAGATCAAGTTATCTATGCCGTGGCCCAAGGGCCGATTGCTGTCAGCGGCTTCCAGGCGCAGGGGCGGGCGGAATCCGTCAGTCAGAACGTTCCTACGACGGGCCGCATTCCGAACGGCGCGCTGGTCGAGCGCGAGGTGGCGGGGGCACTCGACGACGAGCGGACGCTGGTGCTCGAGCTGCGCAATCCGGATTTCGCGACGGCGGTGCATATCACCGACACCATCAATGCCTTTGCGAAGGAGCGTTATGGCCGCCGTGTGGCGCGTGAGCGCGATCTGAGGACGGTGATGCTCGAGCGACCGCACAACATCACGGCGGCGCGTTTTCTTGGCGAGGTCGGACAGCTCTACACCGAGGCCGACAGCCCGGCGCGCGTCGTCATCGACGAGCGCACGGGAACCGTCGTTATCGGCCGCGAGGTGCGGATCGCGACTGTGGCCGTTTCGCACGGCAGCCTGACCGTGCGCATCACGGAAGGTGCCCAAGTTTCGCAGCCGGAGCCGTTCTCCGACGGTGAGACGGTCGTCGTTCCCGAGACCTTCGTGTCGGTCAACCAGGAAGGGGCCAATCTTGCCATCATGGGTGGCACCAATCTCGAGACGCTGGTGCGCGGTCTCAACATGATGGGGCTCAAGCCGATCGGCGTCATCGCCATTCTGCAGGCTATCAAGACGTCAGGCGCGCTGCAGGCGGAGCTTGTCGTGCAATGATGCAATCTGGCGAGCACTTGAAGGTTACGGGTCTCGCGCTTCTTCTGAGCGCGCTCTTTGCTGCTTCGGCTGCGGTCGCGCAGGACTGGACGCCGACGGTGGCGACAGCGCCAGGGGGAACGCTGCAGGAGCCTTTGCCCGGCGCGCTCAATCGTGAGCCGACGCGGATCGATCCCAAGTATTTTCCCGCGCCCGCGGATCAGGCGCCGGTCAAGCGCGCTACGCCACCCAAGGTGATCTCGCCGATCGAGACCGGGGCCATTCCGCAATCCGAGCCGCGCGTGCCGGCTAGAGGTGCGGCCCGGCAGGCGGAGCCGGCTCCGGTTCCGCCGATTGATCTCTCGCCCATCCGTCCGATGCCGCTTCCGGCGATCGCGGCGGGCAAGCGAGCGGCGCCGGTAAACGCCGCGAGCGATCCCGACGCGCCGGCCATTCTGGCGCAAGGTCCTCAGGACGCTGCAGGGACGGTGGAGCCGCTGTTCAAGAAGCCAGGTCCGCTCGATGCTCTGCCGCCGGACGCAAGCGCAGCGCAGCAATACTGCTTCAATACTGCGGACACCGCTGCAGATGCCCGCTTTGCCTGGCAGGCCAAGAAGATCCGCGAGATGGGGGACGAGCTCGACAAGAGGGCCCAGCAACTCGAGGCGAAGACGAACGAGTACAAGCGCTGGCTTGCCCGGCGCGACGAGTTCTCACGCAAGGCTCACGAAAAGCTGGTGGGGTTTTATTCACGTATGCGGCCTGACGCGGCGGCCGTCCAGATCGCGACGCTCGACGAAGAGGTGGCGGCGGCGGTGGTGATGAAGCTCGAGACCAAAGTGGCCAGCCAGATCATGGGTGAAATGGATCCGGAGCGTGCGGCCAAGATCGCGTTGATCATCTCGGGCGCCGGCAAGGTGCCGCGTGACAAGCGTCGCGGGGCGGCTGAGGAAGCCGCTGCCAAGCCGGCGGCTGCCGAACCTGGGGATCAGCTTACGCCCGTGGAAGGATCCGGATCATGATCGAGCGGGCGCGCAAATGGACGCCGGTGCTGTTCGAGGCACCGGCTTTGGCCGTTTCGGTGGCGCTGGTCGCGCTTGTGGCTGGGTGTGCCGTGGATCCGGGTGACATCAACCGGCCGCCGGCGCTGACGGCGGTCGGGTCAGGACTGCTGGCTGACCGCGTTCCGCTGCCGGCCGAGCCTGCACCACAGCCGGCCTATCACGCGGGCAATTCGATCTGGCAGGATGCAAGCGCCGATCTCTTTCGCGATCCGCGCGCCCGCAAGATCGGCGATGTGGTTACGGTCAAGATCTCGATCAAGGACAAGGCGACGCTGGACAACAACTCCAAGCGTTCGCGCGATTCCAAGTCGAAGCTCAATCCCAAGCTTGGCTACGATTTCCAGACCACGGGCGGGCTCGCGCATACGGGCGACCTTTCGATCGACGCGGAAGTCGAGGGCGAGACCTCAACCGACAGCAAGGGAGGGATCACGCGCTCCGAGAAGATCGATCTTCTCATCGCAGCCGTGGTCACGGGTGTGCTGCCAAACGGCAATCTGATCGTCAGCGGTAGCCAGGAAGTGCGCGTCAATTACGAGGTGCGCGAACTCAGCGTGGCCGGCATCGTGCGTCCGCGCGACATCTCGACCGAGAACACCATCGATTACGACAAGGTCGCCGAAGCGCGCATCTCCTACGGCGGCAGGGGCCGGATAAGCGAAGTGCAGCAACCGGCCATCGGTCAGCAGTTGTTCGACCTGTTGACTCCGTTCTGAGGAGCGACCGGTGGCGGCTATCGAGAACAAGAATGGGGGTAAAGGCGGCGGCCTGATCGGTCTCGTCGTCGTGACGCTCGTCGCGCTCGGGTTCGGTGCCGGATTCGGCCTCTTTCTCGCCAGCGAGCCGGATGCGGATGCAAAATCCGAGCAGGCGGAGAACGAGAGCAAGGCCGTCAAAAAGCAAGAAGCGACGATGTCTTCGACGGCAATGCTGGTCGCGATGACGCCCGTGGTGGTCAATCTGGCCGAGCCGCGCGATGCGTGGATCCGCATTGAGGCATCGCTGCTCGTCGACGGGTTGGCGCAAGGCAGCGACATTCTCGCAGCCCAGCTTGCTCAAGATTTCGTGGCTTATCTGCGCACGGCGTCGCTTTCGCAATTCGAAGGCCCGAGCGGCTTTCAGAACTTGCGCGAGGATCTCGTGGATCGGGCCGTCATCCGCGATCGCGAGCATATCAAGGACGTCATCATCCACGGGGTCGTTGTCGAATGAGGCGGCTCGCGCTCCTGTCCTTGCTTCTTTTTCTGGTGGTGATCCCTGGCACGGCGTTGGCGCAAACGCAGGGCCTCAGCCTCGAGGGCCTGCTGCCGACCGGCGAGCAGACGGTGACCGGCCGCATGGTGCAGCTCATCGTGCTGATCACCATGCTCTCGATCGCGCCTGGGCTTTTGATGATGGTCACGTGCTTCACTCGGTTCGTGATCGTGCTGGCGATGCTGCGCGCCGGCCTCGGCCTGCAGACGACGCCCGCGAACATGATCCTGGTCAGTCTGGCGCTGTTCATGACCTTTTATGTCATGGCTCCGACCTTCGATCGGATCTGGCAGAACGGTCTCAAGCCGTTCGCCGAGAACAAGATCAGCGAGGAGGAGGCTTACGCTCAGATCACGCAGCCGTTGCGGGAGTTCATGAGCGCCAACGTGCGGCCGAAGGATCTCGAGCTATTCCAGGACCTCGCCGAGGAGCGCTTCGGCGCGAGGGCGCCGGATGCGGAGGTCGAGTTGCGGGTGCTCATTCCGGCCTTCATGATCTCCGAGCTCAGGCGCGGCTTCGAGATGGGCTTCCTCGTCGTGCTGCCGTTTCTCGTCATTGACCTCATCGTGGCAACGCTGACCATGTCGATGGGCATGATGATGTTGCCGCCAACGGTCATGAGCTTGCCGTTCAAGGTGCTCTTCTTTGTGTTGATCGATGGCTGGAACCTGCTCATCGGCGGGCTTGTGCGATCGTTCCCGACATAAGAACGACCACGTCGGAAGCTGGATGTAGCTACTTCCCGAGGTCGCTCCAGCACTTTGTCACGGATCTGACTATTTTATGGAGGCCAGCAAGGTCCGTTTAACTCGGGATCAATATATCCCGGCTAAAGTCCGCTCCAGTGGCAGATTGAGTTTCGGGGGGAGTATGCCCGAACGCGCTGCCGCGGTGTAGCGGGGCCGACTGTACGGCCATATCGCGTAGCGTAAGGGTAGTACAAATGAGTAGCATCAACACGAACGTCGCGTCCATGACCGCGCTCCAGACGTTGCGGTCCACCAACGCGGAAATGCTTCAGACGCAGAACCGCATTTCTACCGGTCTGCGCGTTGCCAGCGCCTCCGACAATGCCGCCTACTGGTCGATTGCGACCACGATGCGCTCCGATCGTTCCTCGATTTCGACGGTTTCGGACGCTCTCGGCCTCGGCTCGGCCACGGCCGAGATCGCCACGAAGGGCATCGAGAGCGCCATCGAGGTTGCCGGCCAGCTCAAGGACAAGCTACTGGCCGCCCGCACGCCGGGCATCGATCGCGCCAAGATTCAGAGCGAGATCAAAGAGCTTCAGGATTCGCTGCAGAGCATCGTTGATGGCGCAAGCTTCAACGGCCAGAATTGGCTGACGGGCGATAGCGCCGATACGACGACTACTCGCTCTATCGTCTCGTCGTTCACGCGTGGTTCCGACGGCTCGATCTCGATTGGCACGATCACGATCGATCTCGACGATACACGCCTGGTCGATACCAACGGCTCGGCGGCCACCGGTATCCTCAACACGGAGGCCAGCAGTGGTTCGACGTCGTACACGGTTCTCAGCCTCGACATCTCGGCGCTCACCGACTCGACCGACGATCTCGCGGTCATCGAGGACATGATGAAGACGGTCGATACGGCGATCGGCAGCATGACGGACGCTGCAACCTCGCTTGGCGCTATCAAGACCCGCATCGACATTCAGAAAGACTTCGCCGACAGCATGAAGTCTGCCATCGACAAGGGTGTCGGTCAGCTGGTCGATGCGGACATGAACGAAGAATCGACGCGACTGCAGGCGTTGCAGGTGAAGCAGCAGCTTGGCATCCAGGCTCTCAGCATCGCCAACCAGGGCGCTCAGTCGATCCTGTCGCTGTTCCGCTAAGTTTCGAGCGGACTTTCTTCGACGCCAATTTCGAGAGGCCGCGCCCCATCCGGGCGCGGCCGTTCTTGTTTTCCATGCGTGCTTGAAGCTTGCGTGGGGCTTTTGCGAGCCTTGCAAGTAGGTTCCGCCAGCCCGTCTCAGGGCTGATCTGATGATTTTGGAACACAGGTTAACTGTTCGGTAAGCAACACACCCTATTCTCGGCCATGAAAGCCCGACTTGGAGCGGGACAGAGTCGGATAGGGAAATCCTTACAATGGGCAGCAGCATCAACACGAACATCGCGGCAATGACCGCGTTGCAGAGCCTGAATCAAACCAACAAAGAGTTGCTTGTCACTCAGAACCGCGTTTCCACAGGCTACCGTGTTTCGGATGCATCCGACAACGCCGCCTATTGGTCGATCGCGACCACGATGCGCAGTGATCGCTCCTCACTCTCGACGGTGCTCGACGCGCTCGGCCTCGGCTCGGCCACGGCCGAGATCGCTGCGAAGGGCATCGAGAGCGCCATCGAAGTCGCTGGCAAGCTCAAGGACAAGCTTCTTGCAGCCCGCACGCCTGGCGTCGACCGCTCAAAGATCCAGAGCGAGATCAAAGAGCTTCAGTCCTCGTTGCAGAGCATCGTTGATGGCGCAACCTTCAACGGCCAGAACTGGCTCACCGGCGATAGTGCAGACACCACGACCACGCGCACGCTTGTCTCGTCCTTCTCTCGCGCTTCGGACGGTTCGATCGAGATCGGAACGATCACGGTCGACCTCGATGAAACGCGTCTGATCGATACGAACGGTTCGTCGGCTACCGGCATCCTCAATACCGAAGCCTCGAGCGGCTCGACCTCGTATACCATTCTGTCGCTCGACATTTCCTCGCTGACCGACGAAAGCACGGACCTCTCTATCATCGAGGACATGATGAAGACGGTTGATTCGGCGATCGGCAGCATGACGGACGCTGCCACTGCGCTCGGCGCCGTCAAGACCCGCATCGACATCCAGAAGGACTTCGCGAAGAGTCTGATCGACGCCATCGATACCGGTGTGGGCCAACTCGTGGACGCGGACATGAACGAGGAGTCGACGCGGCTTCAGGCGCTGCAGGTCCGTCAGCAGCTCGGCATCCAGGCGCTGGGTATCGCCAACCAGTCGGCTCAGATGATCATGCGGTTGTTCCAGTAAGCCGACCCCACATTCAGCTTCCGAGGAAGCCGCGGGCCCAGCCGGGTTCGCGGCTTCTTCTTTTTTCGGCATGGGCCAGCTCGTTCAGGCATCCGGCTGCGCTTCCCCTCCGGCAATCCCCGCACAAGGTTCGGCATGAACAATGGTTCACGAATCGGTAGAGGGGCGCTGTCATGAGCAGCTTGAACACCAATGTCGCGGCCATGACCGCGCTGCAGACCCTGGCCCAGACCAACAAGGAAATGCTGGTCACGCAGAACCGTGTTTCGACGGGTCTCAAGGTCAGGGACGCATCCGACAACGCCGCCTACTGGTCGATCGCCACGACGATGCGCAGCGACCGTGCGGCGGTTTCTACGGTCGAGGATGCGCTCGGGCTTGGTGCGGCAACGGTCGAGGTTGCCGTCACCGCTCTGAACAGCGCGATCGAGACCATTACCAAGATCAAGGCCAAGCTGGTCGCGGCGCGCGCGCCGGGTCTCGATCGCGGCAAGATCCAGAGCGAGATCGCTGAGCTTCAGGCCGAGCTGCGCAACACAGCGGGCTCGGCGGTGTTCTCGGGCGAGAACTGGCTGCAGGGTGATTCGACCGGTCCTACTGTCAAAACCATCGTCGCCTCGTTCTCGCGTGACAGCAGCGGCAGCATTTCGATCGGGACCATCGAGGTCGACATCGGGCCGTCGGGCTCGATGTTGTTCGACACCTCCGGCAGTGCGTCCGGCATTCTGGACACGGTGGACACTTATACGATCGCAAGTGGCACTGTTTCCTACTCCATTGCCGGTGTCTCGACAGGCATCGATATCAGCTCGCTTACGGACGATCCGACCGATCTTCTAGGCCTCGAAGCCATGGTGGACGGCGTCGATGCCGCGCTCAATACAATGACCGATGCGGCGACGCTGCTTGGCGCGGCCAAGTCGCGAATCAGCTTGCAAAAGGACTTCGTCAACAAGCTCATGGATTCGATCGATGTCGGTATCGGCCAGCTTGTCGACGCGGATATGAACGAGGAGTCGACGCGGCTTCAGGCGCTGCAGGTCCGCCAGCAGCTCGGCGTTCAGGCGCTGGGTATCGCCAACCAGTCCGCGCAGCAGATCCTGAGGCTGTTCCAGGGCTAGCCTGACAGCCCCTCGACGGGGCGGAGGCCACGACATTCGAGACCGCGCCGAGGCGCGGTCTTTTTCTTTTTGGTGCCGAAGGTTGGCTACTCGGAGCCGCGCAATTCCCACGCAAGCTTAAAAGACCAGAATCCTCCCGGCATCATTCCGAAAATGCGTGCAGGCAATTGGGGCGGGAATGCTCGGGCTCGAACAACTGGAGAAACTCTGGAGCAATCTGCTCGCCCTTGGGACGAAGCGGCTGGCCGCGCTCGGTCTCGTCGGATTGGCGGTGTTCGCCTCGGTCGGTTTCGGCAGCTATTACCTGAGCCGCTCCGACTACGACACGCTCTATGCCGGCCTCAACCCGCAGGACGTCAGCCGCATCGGTGCCGTGCTCAAGGACGCCGGCATTGTGTTCGACGTCAACGCGGATGGCACGCGCGTGCTGGTGCGGCGCGAGGAGACAGCGCAGGCGCGCATGTTGCTCGCTGAGAAGGGGCTGCCGTCCAGTTCCAACGCCGGATACGAGCTGTTCGACAAGCTCGGACCGATCGGCCTCACCTCGTTCATGCAGGAGGTGACCCGGGTGCGTGCGATCGAGGGTGAGCTGGCGCGCACCATCCAGGCAATGAAAGGGGTGAAGGCGGCGCGGGTGCATATCGTGCTTCCCGAGACCGGCTCATTCCGGCGCGGCCGTCAGCCCGCCTCTGCATCGGTGTTCATCCGGACCGAGATGGCCGCCGATGCCTCCATGGCACAGGCTATCCGGCACCTGGTTTCCGCTGCTGTCCCTGGACTGACGATCGACGATATCAGCGTTCTCAATGCCGACGGCACCGTGCTGGCGTCGGCGGGCGACGCCAGCTCGACGGCGTCGAGCCGCAAGCTCGATCTCGAGCGGACCGTTAGCAAAGATCTCAGCGAGAATGTGCGCAAGACGCTGTCGCCCTATCTCGGGCTCGACAACTTCGAGGTCAATGTCGCGGCGAACCTCAACATCGACAAGCGGCAGACCAACGAGACGACGTTCGATCCCGATTCCAAGGTCGAGCGGTCTCTGCGGGTAGTCAAGGAAAGCGGCAAGCACGAGAATACGGCCAGCCGCTCGCCTGTCGGCGTCGAACAGAATGTGCCGGACCAGGAAGCGGAGGGGGCCGGTGGCGATCAATCGCGGCGCACCAACGAGAAGCGCGAGGATCTTTCGAACTACGAGCTCAACACCAAGGTCGTCTCGACGACGAGCGAGGGCTATCGCATCGAGGGGCTCACCATCGCGGTGGTGATCAATCGCAAGCGTCTGCTCGAGACGCTCGGCGAATCTGCGACGCCGGAAGCGATCCAGGCCAAGGTGAAGGAAATCGAGCGCCTGGCCAGCACGGCCGTCGGTTTCGATGTCAAGCGCGGCGACCAGATCAGCGTCGAGGCCGTGGAGTTCGCCGAGTCCATGCGACCGGGCGACGGCTTCGATACAGCGAGCCTGATGGGGCCGCTGATCGGGCTCGTCACCGGGCTCGTCAAGGCGCTGACCGTGCTCGGTCTCGTGCTCATCGTAGTGATGTTCGGATTGCGGCCGGTGACGCGCATGCTGATCGAGCAGCGGCAGGACCAGGTGTCCGGTGGTGCTCTCGCGACCGACGAGTCGGCTCTTGCCGAAGAGGGTTCGCTGCTCGCCTCCAGCGACGAGGCCGACCCGTTGGCGCTCGATTCCGCAGCGACCGCCGAACTCCTCGGCATCAAGCGCGAACCCAATCTCATCGAGGATATCACCAACGACGTCATGCGCCTGTCGCAGCGTCGCCTCGAGCAGATGGTGGCTCTCGATGAAGAGCAGGCCGCCAACGTTCTCAAGCAATGGATGCGGGAGCGCGCGGCATGACGGCTCTCCCGGTTTCCTATTATCTGACGGATCTCTCCGGCGAGGCGCAGCGGCGCGGTCGCGGGTTTGCTTCGCTCGGCGCTCAGGACGGCGCCGATGTGGAGCTGCGGATCAGCGAGGCGCACGCGCGCGGCGTTGTGGAAGGGCGCGCAGCGGCGGATGCGGAGCACGATGCGCGGGCGGTGGCAGTTGCGGAGGCCTTCGAGCAGCGGCTTGCGGCCGAGCGGACGCGCTGGGCCGATGAGCACGGAGCCCAGCTGGGCGCGCTAGTCGCGTCCGCCTTCGAGACTATTGAGCAGCGGATCGCCGACAGCGTCAGCGGGATCCTTGGCCCGATTCTTGTCGAGCGCGCACGTGTGCGCGCGACGGACGAGCTGTCGCGCGTGATCAAAGATCTGCTCTCGAAGGGTGAGTACGCCAAGATCGCGATCTCGGGACCGGCCGACCTTCTTGCGGTGCTTGAAGCGCGCCTTGCGAACGGTCATGCTGGACTGTCGTTCGCCGCTACGGATGCGCCCGACGTCACCGTCACCGCGAATGAGACGATCCTCGCGACGCAGATCGGCGCCTGGGCCGCGGCCATCTCGGAGGGTGATCAGTGAGCGCCGACGGAGATATCTCGGCGCCGCACGAGGTCGTCATTGTTCGCCGTCGCGGCAGCGAGGGTGACGATGGGCACCATGGTGGCGCCTGGAAGATTGCCTTTGCCGACTTGATGACGGCGATGATGGCCTTCTTCCTCGTGATGTGGCTGCTCAATGTCTCCGACAAGGAGAAGATCCAGCAGATCGCCACCTATTTCAATCCGCTGAAGCTCAATGCCAAGCGGCCGACCACGAAGGGCGTGGAGGAACAGGAAACGCCGAAGTCGGCTCCGTCCGATGAGGCCACGTCCGATGGAGTGCCGTCGGACAGCAAGATTGATGACAAGATTACGCGCAAGGAGTCGTCGAAGCCGGGCGGCGATGGCGAACTTCCGGAAGGCGCGGAGCGTATCGCTGAAGAAGAGCTTTTCAACGATCCCTATGGCGTTCTGGCGCGCCTTGCGGCCAAAGCTGATGGCCAGTCCGAAGATGCCAACGCTTCGCAGAGCAGCAGCGCACTGCCTAGCGGCGAAGCCTTTACGAATCCATTCGAACCCTTCGCCGGTCAAAGCCAGCTGCAACCTCGGGCGGCGCAGAACCAGCACGAGCAGATGACGCTAGACGAGCCGGGCGCGCATCCCTTGGCTCCGGGGCTTGAGAGGCCACTCGAGGTCGAGGAGGAGCGTGCCGAGGTTGCGCCGCCGGACGCCGTGGCCAAAAAACCGGTGTCGGAGTCCGGTGTGGGTGATGATGCGTCTAATAAGGTCGACCAGCAGATGCGCGCTCTCGAAAGCGCGCTCGCGGAGGCGCTCGCCGGCGTCGCGCCCGACAAGAAGCCCAACCTGGAGGTGAAGCGCGTCGACGAGGGCGTGCTGATCAGCCTGACGGACGACTTCCGCTTTGGCATGTTCGCCAGCGCGTCTGCGGAGCCGCGGCCCGAGATGGTCGTGGTGATGGAGAAGGTAGCGAAGGTGCTCGCCGCACAACATGGCAATGTCATCGTGCGCGGGCACACGGATGCGAGGCCGTTCCGCACCGAGCGCAACAACAATTGGCGCCTGTCGATGGACCGCGCGCAGATGGCCTACTACATGCTCGTGCGCGGCGGCATTCCTGAAAAGCGCTTTGAGAGCATCGAAGGTCGTGCCGATCGGGACCTCAAGGTCCCGCAGGATCCCAACGCGGCCGAGAACAGGCGCATCGAGATCATGCTGAGGCCAAGCACATGACCTCGCGTGTCCTTCAATGGGTGCTCGCCGCATTCGCCGGGTTGGCGCTTTCCGGTGCTGATGCCCGGGCGGAAAAGACGTTCGGGGGCGGCACCGCCTTGATCAACATGGCTGCCGCAGAGGCGCAGCATGGCGATGCGCTTGAGGCCGAGGAAACGGCTCCGGCTGCCGATGAGGGTGCCTCATTGCCGACGGCGCTTTGGCCTGAGGCGGCCGCGGTCGAGACTGATCAGCAGCCCTATGTTCTGATCCGCTCGCTCCGCAAAGTGCAGGACGAGATCGCGGCCGGGAGCGCGGAAGCTCACGATCGTCAGCGGCAGATCATGCGCGATCTCGGGGCGCAGATGACGGCCTTGCCGGTCGCCGTGTGGGACGATGTGCGCAACGTGCGCGCGGCCATTTTCTTCGTTCTGTCGGGTGGCGATCCGGCTGTGCTCAAAGCCATCGTGACACGTCCGCGGACGCCTTATGTCGAACGGCGTGCCTTGCGCGGGGCTCTGGCCTACGGAGAAGGGCGCTCGCTCGATGCGCTCGGCATGCTGCAGAAGCTGGAAGCGCGCAAGCTCGATTCATTGCTCGGCGGCATTGTCGCGCTGATTCAAGGCACGCTGGTCACAAAAAAGGATCCGAAGAAAGCGATTGCATTTCTCGACGAGGCCCGTCTGCTCTCTCCGGGGACGCTGGTCGAGGAAGCGGCGTTGCGGCAGCAGATCCTGTTGCTGGCGCGGGAAGGCGAGCTCGAGCGCTTCGATCTGCTCGCCGAGCAATATTCGCGTCGCTTTCCGAACTCGCTTTTCGCGCGCAGCTTCCGGCGCCAGTTCTTTGCCGGTGTTGCCCGGCAGAACTACAAGCGTGCTTCGGAGTGGATCTCGCGCACTGAGACCGAGCTTCAGAAGGTGCCGCCGACGGAGCGCGTCGGCCTCTATCTTGCGATCGCGGAAGAGGCGACGAAGGGTGGCAACATCGATATCGCCCGCCATGCAGCGGGTAAGGCACGCGAGCTGTCCCGTGCCGACAGCCGGTCGTTGCAGCGCGCGAAGCTCTTCGAAGGCGCTGCGCTGGCTGTGACGAGCGATTTCGCGGAGGGCGTGTCGCTGCTCGACGAGATCGACCCGGAAAAGGTTGCCGAGTCCGATCTCAAGGTTCGCGACGCTGCCCTCTCGGTGGCGGCGGCTGTCGGGCGGTGGCCCGAGGCGCCCGAAACGCTCGAAGAGACGGCGGAGCCCCAGTCGGTCGGGCGTGCGCAGGCGTTGCTGAGCAAGGTCGATTCGCTTCTCAAAGGGGACAAGCAGTGAGTACGGCACAGGCTGTCACATCGGGCGTGTCATCGCCGTCCGCAGGTGCGCGGGCGGCAAACAGCGGTTCTGTCGATCGCGGCGACACGTCGTTTCGCGAAACTCTGGAGACGGCGTCGCGTTCGGGTGATGGGCACACGGGCGATCGCATCGGAGATGAGTCTGCGCGGGAACACAAGGCTGGCAGCGAGCGCGGTGGGTCGGATCGGGATCAAGCTGCAGCCGCCCCACCGGATGCCGTCCGGCAGGATGTTTTAGGCGCGGCTGAACTGGCACACATGCTCGCCGAGCTCGGCGTCACGCCTTTTGCGAGTGGTGCGGAGGCTGCTGCGGCGGCGGGTCAGCGGAGGAGCTTGGGATCTGACACGACGGGTAGCGCGATGGTCGAAGCTGCGCCGTTGTTGCCGGGTGCGGTTCAGGATGAAAATGGATCGCTCGATGCCGAGCAGTTGCGCGCGCTTCTGAAATCCGGGGCAGCAGGATTGCCTGCCGCCGAAGAGGATCCGATCGCGCTCAAGGCAAAGGTCACGCGACAGGAGACGCATCTCGCGCTCGGGCGTGCTTCGTCGACTGCGGTGGATGCTGCGTTCTCCGATGGCGATGCGGTCGGCCTCGCGTCTGTCGCAGCTCAAGCCGCGGAGGACGCGAGCTTGCCGCGGCGCGCTACGCCGGAGACGCAAACGGGCGCTGCCGGGGCGTCGCGAGGCAGCTCGATCGCGGAGGATTGGAGCCGCGGTGCTGCGTTCGCCGAGCCGGGTATCGGTGGACAGGACGGACGCCAGTCCGAGGGACGTGGTTCGTCGGGGGCCGGTGCCCAGCAACAAGGATCGGGCGCCTTCGTTGCAATGGTCGCGGGTAGCATGACGCAGGCTGTCGGCGCCGTGGGCGAAGCGCATGATATGGGCTTCGGTCCAGATCCCGTCAGCGATCAGATTGCGGATCACGTGCACGCCGAACTCAAGGCGGATGGCATTGCGGATGGGGCGTCCGATGGCGCCGTCAAGGTGCTGGAACTCGAGCTCAAGCCGGCCAACCTTGGGGCCGTGACGGTGCGTCTCGCGCTCAAGGACAACGTGATCTCGATTCACATCGAAGCGCAGCGGCTCGATACGCTGGCTGTCATCGAGCGCGAGCGTGAGGCGTTGGCGGGAGCGCTCGCATCGGCGGGCTATTCGGTCGACGGGATCACGGCCGCGCCGCAGAGCGACGTGAACCGACAGGCGGTCTCGCTCGTTGCGCAGGGTGATGCGGGTGCGTCGGCTTCGCAAGGCGGGCCGCAGGGACAGTCCGGGCAGGGCCAGGGGCTTGGCAGCTCATCGGGCGGTCAGGGCCGTCAGAGCGATGCTGGGGCAGGCGCTTACCAGGCGCCGTCCGGCGATAAGGATAACGGCGGCGCCGGCATTCGCAGGGAGGCCGGCGGGATCTATGTTTAAGGCGCTGTTAAGAAGCGTGTCGTGCGTGCGAGCGAGTGATGAGCGTTATCTATCTATCGGCGATCAGACGAGCAGCAAGAGCGATGTCTAGCAGTGGACTTCTCGGGCCTTTCAGGCTCGCTTACGACGAGATCACGAACGCCATTCCGCGCATTGTGCCGGGTGCCTTCGTCCTTGGGCACAAAGGTCCGGATGGCCGCTTTTATGTTCATTATGTGGGCCGTGCCGACGACAATCTCCGGGACACGCTTTTGGAGCGCATCGGGTCCGGCAATCTTTTCAAGTACCGGTGCGTGACGACAGGCGAGGCGGCGTTCCACGCCGAGTGCGAGCTGTTCCACGACTTCCAGCCGCCGGGGAACCGTATGCACCCCGATCGGTCGCCGGGCACTAAGTGGGAATGCCCGAGGTGTCGGTTTTTTCGCCTTCAAGGGCGAGCATAGCCATTACGTCCGTTAGTGCAGCCTGATAGCCGTGGTGCCAGTAGGCCCGCTCCGGCGTGTGCGCATCGAGATGACGCTGGTCGACTTCGGTGTAGGGGGCTTCCTCGTCAAGCCACTCGCGAATGTTGTCGCGACGCTGGCGGAGCAAACCTACCTTGGATGAATCCGACATGTTTAACTGACCCTCGACCCCTGCTTTTCGGTCTGCCGCTTTTTGTGCTGCGGCAGTCTGGTACTTTGTAACCCGAGGGCTGTTGCAGGTGGCTTAGGCCGCAGACGAAAACTTGGCTCAAATTTTATCGAATTTTTTGTGTCGGAATGGGACAGCCTTTGAGAGCCTGTCAACAAATCGGCTCAGTAGACCTCGGGAAGGACGTCTCCGATGCGGCGCATGCGGGCAGCCTTGCCGGGCGCGGTCGAGCTCGCGCGGGAGTGCTTTACGATCTCCTCGGCGATGCGGCGAATCCAGTCGTCGATGGTGGCGTCGGGGTCGTAGCCACGGGCGACGTCGGCGGCAACGGCATTGGCTAGGCTGCGAGCAAGGGCAGCCGCACGGGGCTCTCCCAGAGGTCGGGAGAGCTCGCCGAGAGCGGAGATTCGAGCGCGAAGCCTTGCCGAAAGCTGCATGGTTGCACCAAACGAGGACACTATCCCGATTACGCAACTGACGTGCCAGCTCTGAGAGGGCCGGCGAGCGGCAAGGTTTGCGCAAGGGCGTCGCGTTAACAAGACTGGCCGGAGGCCTTCGATCCCTGCCATGCACAGCTTTTATCTGGACGCGATCCGCAACTTCGAGGGCTATACGCCTCAAGCGAGCTGGGACTATGCTCAGTTCTCGAACGGATATGGCACGCGCGCCCAGTTCGCCGGTGAGGTGATCGACCGCGCCGAGGCGGAGCGGCGCTTCCATGCCGAGGTCTCGTCGGCACGCGCCATCGTCGAAAAGGCGGCGGGACATACGGACGAGGGCACCAAGGCTGCGCTCACGTCTCTCACCTACAACGCTGGCACGGCATGGATCGGCAGCGGGCTCGGCGATGCCGTGCGTCGCGGTGATCTTGATGCCGTGCGCGATATCTTCGTTCAATACAACAAGGCTGGCGGGGAGGTTCTGCAGGGGCTCGTCAGCCGCCGGACGCAGGAAGCCGAGTGGATCGGTAATCCGGACATGATCGCGTCTGCATCGCGCGTGGACGCGGGGGCGGCAACTGGGCTGCCTCCTGTCGTGGCCGAGCGCGACCAGAGTGCGCGCCAGGTGGCCGACCTGATCCGCTCACGGCCGGCTGAGGCTACGCCAGCGCCCGAGTCACTTGTCCAGCGCGGGCCTCGGGTCGAGCGCGCGGCGCTCGCCGGAGCCATGGGCAATGTATCGAGCGACGCCCTGATCGCCTTGATCGGAACGGACGCTCTCGCGCCTGATCGCGTGGCGGACATTGCGCGCCTTGCCCAGCTTGACCGGGGCAGCGAGCTCGCGCGTTCCGGCCAGGAGCGGGCGGACAACGAAACGCAGCGGGTTTGAGGTTCGCCGCCGCGTAATAATCCCAGATCATTGACTGGCGATCAGCCGGTGGTGCGCAGGCGAGCCGCTGCGGACAACGCGGTAGCGCCGAAGCCCGGCGGCAGTGTCGCGCTGGGCTGATCAGTGCGCGGCGTGAAGCGGGGTGTCGAGGCCGCAGCCGCAGCGGCGCGCGCGAAGATGCCACGGTGCTCGGGATGGGCGACAAGGTCCGTCTTGAGGCCGATGAGGCTCTCGGAGGCTCCGAGCGTCAGGAAGCCGTCGGGTGCCAGCACGCGGGTCATGCGGGCCAGGATGTCCGTCTTTCGCGCGGCGTCGAAGTAGATCAGCACGTTGCGGCAGAGAATGACGTCGAAGCGGCCGAGCACCGTAAAGTCCGAGAGCAGGTTCAGCTGCCGGAAGGTCACCTTCGAGCGAATGTGGTCAGACAATTGCCAGCTTTCGCCGATCTGATTGAAATGACGCAGTAGCATCGGCGTCGGCAGGCCGCGCTGGACCTCGAACTGCGAGTAGATGCCCTTCTTTGCCTTCTCGAGCACCTGCTCCGAAAGGTCGGTGGCGACGATGTCGATCTTCCACCCGGCGAGCTTTGCGGCGAACTCTTCGAGGATCATGGCCAGCGAGTAGGCTTCTTGCCCCGTCGACGCGGCGGCGGACCAGATGCGCAGGCGCTTCTCGTTCTGCCGTGCCGTCAGGAGGGCCGGCAGCATGACGGAGCGGAACTGGTCGAAGGGGGCCTTGTCGCGGAAGAAGTAGGTTTCGTTGACGGTCATCGCCTCGATGACGTCCTTGGCGAGCTTCGGCGATTGTCCTTTTTGCAGCAGCGCCACGAGCTCTTCGAGGCCGGACAGGCGCTCACGCCGTACGATCGGCATGACGCGGCTATCGACGAGATACTTCTTGCTCTGATCCATCACGAGGCCGGATTGGCGGCGCAGATAGTCGCAAAGGGCATCAAACGCTTGGGACATGGCAAGTATCGCTGCTCTTTTTGGGGTTGAGCCGTTTGCGTTGCTCTGGTGCTCGCGGAGCCTCGCCTTACGCCGTCGCTCTCAGACCATTCCGATCTGCTCGAGCTTCGTGCGGATGATTTCCTGGTCGAAGGGCTTCATGATGTACTCGGTGGCGCCAGCTTCGAGCGCTGTCAGGATTTTGTCGCGCGTGTTCTCGGTCGTGCAGAAGACGACCTGGGGTGCGTCGCCGCCCGGCATCTTGCGCAGCTTGGTCAAGAACTCGAGCCCGCTCATCACCGGCATGTTCCAGTCGAGCAGGATGAGATCGGGAAATCCCTTTTGGCATTGCGCGAGCGCATCGGAGCCGTCCGCGGCTTCCGATACCTCGAAGCCCATGTTGTCGAGGATCTGCCTTGCGATCTTGCGGATGAAGGAGGAGTCATCCACGACGAGCGCTGTCTTCATGTCACTCACCTTTACTCTTACTGGCAAACACCCTTGGTCGTCGAAGGCTTGCGCTGCGGGGCGTGCCCGCAGCGGTCGGCTTAGTTCGTGAAATCGAAGAGCGCTTCGATGTTGAGCGCCGGAACGAGAAGATTGCCGACTTTGTAGAGTCCGGACATCAGGCGCGAGCGGGTCGGGTCGAAGTGGGCCGGGATCGGAACCTTCATCGAGGCGTCGAGCGTCAGCACGTCGCCGACCTCGTCAACGATTAGCGCGAAGTTCTCGCCCTTGTGCTCGATGCCGATGGCCAGCGAGTTGTGTACCTCGTCGACGGGGATGCAGAGGCGACGGCGCAAGCTGACGGCGGTGACGATCTTGCCGCGTAGGTTGACGAGGCCCACGATGTCGGCGGGGCCGAGCGGGATCGGGGTCACGCTCTGGATGCGGAAAATGGTCTGTGTCTGCAGGACGGAAAGGCCGAAGGCCTCGCCGCCGGCGAAGACGGTGAAGTAGCTTTCTTCCCCGGCTGTCGGAACGTCCGAGGCGGAAGGGATGGCGACGGCTGTGCTCATGCGGCAAGCTCCATGGACGTAGCCTTGGCGTCGGCGGCGGCATCGAGCGCGTGGGCAAGCGTATCAAGCAGCATGTGGCGCTCGTGCTTGCTGATCAGCGCGGTCAAGCCGTGCTCGCTCGCGATGCGGGCTGCGCGGGGTGTCGGATTCCTGCTGACGCCGAAAGCCGGGATGCTGGCGGCGTCCTTGCGCGCCTGCAAGGCTCGTAGCGCGGCAGGGCTGGCCAGCAGCGGCGTGTCGGTATCTATGATTACGGCGTCGAACGTTGCGCTCTGTGCCAGCAGCTCGTTGATGTCGCTGCCGACGGATGTCGCGGTCACGCTGTAGCCGGCCGCCGAAAGGGCGGGGCAGAGCATGTCACGCACCAGCATGTCGTCGGAGGCGAACAGGATACGCTGCGGCGTCGGCGCCGCGCTGCCGGCGGAGTCGGCCATGCGGATGAAGTGCGAGACGTCGATGAGCTCGACCGCTTCGCCGCGGATCTCGGCGGAGCCCACCAGCGCGGAGTTGTTGCTTGTCAGCTGGATCTCGAGCTTCTCCTCGAGGATGTCGACGATCTCGTCGGCCATGAGGCCGATGGCGCGCTGGTCCGTGGCGACGACAAGCACCGGATAGGCCGGCTTCGACATGTCGATCTCGGGCGAGATCGGCACGATCGGCATCAGGCGGCCTTGAAGCAGGACCATCTGGCGGCCGTCGGACTGCTCGATGCGGTCGGTCTCGACCATCTCGATGCGCGAGACGAGCGACAGCGGCAGAACCTTGGGGGCTCCCGAGCCGGCCTTGAACATGACGAGGCGGCGGCGCTCGTATGCGCTCTGGTCGCGGGTCTCGACGCGCTTCTTCTCTGTCGATTTCTCGATGCCAAGGCTGGCGGCGAGGCCGGCCGGGTCGAGGATCAGCACCACCGAGCCGTCGCCCAGGATGGTATGGCCGCTGAAGACCTTGAGATGGGCCAGCGAGGCGGAAAGCGGCTTGACGACGATCTCCTGGATATCGGCGACGCCGTCGACGATGATGCAGAACGAGTCCGTGCCGACGCGCATGACGACCGCGAGCTTGTCGTTCGCTTCGTTCTCCGCGACGTCGGAGAGTGCAACGACGTCGCGCAACTCCACGGCGGGGATCACTTCCTCGCGCAGCTTCAGCACCAGGGCGTTCTGAACGTTCTGGATGAGATCCTTGTAGTTCTTGCCGAGGCTAACAGCCTCGACAACGGAGGTCTGCGGCAGGGCGAAGCGCTGGCCGGCGACCTCGATGATCAGGGCCGGCGCGATGGCGAGCGTCAGCGGGATGCGGAGCGAGAAGCGGCTGCCCTTGCCTTCGACGGACGAGAGCGACACCGAGCCACCAATGGCCTCGATGTTGGTGCGTACGACGTCCATGCCGACGCCGCGGCCGGAGACGTTGGAAACGACCTGGGCGGTGGAGAAGCCCGGCTCGAAGATGAAGCGGTAGATCTCCTCGTTGCTCATGGCGCGGAGATCCTGCTCCGTCGCGAGGCCTTGAGCGAGAATCTTGGCTTTGATGCGCTCGATGTCGAGGCCCTTGCCATCGTCGGCGATGTCGATGGTGATCTGACCGGCTTCATGTGCCGCAGAGACGCGGATCTCGCCGCGCTCGGGCTTGCCCCTGACAACGCGGTCCTCGGGCTTTTCGATGCCGTGGTCAGCGCAATTGCGGATGATGTGAGTCAGCGGATCACGAATGACCTCGATGAGCTGGCGATCGAGCTCGGTGTCTGCACCTTCTGTGACGAGGTCGATGCTCTTGCCGAGGCTCGTCGAGAGCTCGCGCACGAGGCGCGGAAGATTGGCGTAGAGGCGGCCAACGGGCTGCATGCGTGCACGCATGACAGCGTCCTGCAGGTCGCTGGTCAGTGTCGAGAGGTGCTGAAGGGGCGTCTTGATGCTGTCGTCCTCGCGGTGGCGCGCGATTTCGAGCAGCTGGTTGCGCGAGAGCACGAGTTCGGAGACGAGCTGCATCATGCGCTCGATGGTCTCGACCGAGACGCGGATCGATTCCTGGTTTGCTGTGGACCCGCCGGCTGCCTTGCCTTGCGCAGGGGCCGCGTCGGATGCTTTCGCAGTCTCTTTTGCGGCGGTCGGCTCGAGGGTTGCTTCGGCGATCGCAATCACCTCGGGGGCGGGGGCGGCTTTGGAAGCAACAGGCTCGTGCTCCACGATCGCCGGCTCGGCGATGGCGCTCACGACCGGTGCATCGGCTTTGGCGCTCGCCTCAGAGGCTGCGGCTGCAGCAGCGGCCTCGGAACCTGCAGCGTAATAGGCTTCAAGCGCGTTGATGATCCCGCTGTCGTCGCCCGGAGGTTCAGAGCCGTACTGGCCGATCTCCTCGATGATCGTTTTGATGCGATCGATGGCGGCGAGAATGATGGTGACGGAATGCTGTGTTGGGGGCACGCCGTCGCGCAGCATGCCCATCACCGATTCAGCAGCGTGGCCGACGCGCTCGAGGCGCTCGAGGCCGAGGAAGCTGGACGTGCCCTTGATGGTGTGAACGAGCCGGAAAATGCTCGTGATCAGCGACGCGTCGGACGGATTGCGCTCGAACATCACGAGCTGCGTCTCCGCACCTTCGATGTGCTCGGTCGTTTCCGTCAAAAAGTCTTTCAGCAGTTCATCCATTGGAAGTCCCCCCTCGGCATCCAGCGGTCGCTTACCCTACGCCACGCATGGAATCAGCCGGTCCGCCATGCCTTGCGGTGTCTCGGCTGCTTGCTCTCTTCCATTGTTCACGAGATCGGAGGCGCGGTTCAGGGCGCTCCGGATGGCGCACGAGGCGTTCTCGCAGAAATCGGAAACTTTCGAAGGATCGACCTCGCCGTCCGGCCCCCTGTGGGCGCGGATGACGTCGATCGAGGCCATCGCCATCGCGTTGACGCCGTCGATGATGCTTTCGAAATCGCGGCGGAAGCTCTCGTCGAGGCCGTCATAGATTTCAAGCGCGCGCGCGCTGCCGGGCAGCAGCGACTTGGCGAAGTACTCGCGGTAGGTGACAGGGCGCCATTCCAGAAGCTCGTCGAGCATCTCGGGAAGGAGCGTCGGCAGGTTCTCGATCAGAAGGAGAACCTCGTTGAAGTGATTCAAGTAATCGTTGGCGATGCCCGATGCGGGGTTGACCAAGTTTGCAGCGCGCTCTTCAAGCGTGTCGGTCGCGCCGTTGTTTGCCACGGCGTCGTTCTCAGCCATTCCCATTCTCGCCACCCGCGTTGGACTATCGTGGAATAATTCCGACGATACTCCATGGCGTTAGCTAAAAATCGGTTACGAATATCTGCAAAGGGACGATATGCGTCAGGCTGTGGCCGACTTCATGGTGAAGGTCGGATATACACGGTAGCGAAATTTGAAAAGATCTGAGCCGAACTCTCTCTGATGTGCGCAATCGCCTTCCGGTTCCTGCGGGTCCGGTAAGGGTTTCTTCGGATGCTTGCTACCCGCGAAGCCTCCCAGGTTGTTGGCCTTGTCGGCTCCCCTGGTCAGATCTTCTTTGCGGTACGCGTTGCCTTCTCCGTATTGCTCGCGCTGGCCTTCCCGCGGCCGAGATGCTCTTTTTCTTCGGTTGCGGCATCAACTTCTTCCATGGCTTGGAACAGAACGCCCCCGGCGGGGGGAACCGGGGGCGCGGGGTATTAAGCCGGCTGTTTTGTCTGGGGAGGGAATGAAGCGCCGGCTCTGCAGATGCAACGCAGGGCCTGGCTTTCGGTTCCATGCCGAGAGAGAAGATATATGAGGTGAAGCGCGCCCGAAGGCGGGTCTCGTCAGCGCGTTTGGGAACCCGAGATGAGATCGGCGACCAGCTCCTTCTCGCGGTCGACCGGCTGCTCGACGACGAGCGCGAACTGACCTTTGGCCTGCGCCAGGCGGCACAGGAAAATGCGCTCGTCCTGACACTCGAGCGGGATCAGGCTCTTGGTATCGACGTTGAGGCGCAGGATCTGGCCCGCCTCGAGGCTCGCAATCTGGTCGAGTGTCATGTCCGGGCCATCGAGCACGCCTTCGAGCAGCATGTGCGACGACGCCAGGCCGTCCTGCATCTTCTTCTGCCACTCGGGATCGACGGAGGTTCCGTCCAGGGCACGCGTGCGCTCAAGCAGCTTGCGGATCGGATGTAGGGCCGCTTGTGGAATGATCATGAACATGCGGCCGCCGTTGTCGAGGATCTGGAACAGGATCTGAACGGCGATGACGGGAATGTCGGTCTGCCCGAGGATCTGGAAGTCCAGTTTGGTTTCCAGCTTCTCCAGTTCGAGGTTCACGGGCGTGATGGGATTGAGCAGCTCCTCGAGCTCGTCGATGACGATGTTGAAGACGCTGCGGGCGAGGCGGGCTTCAAGAGAAGTGAAGGGGCGATCGGATTCGAACGGCGGCATGCTGCCGTCGCCGCCGAAAGCAGCGTCGATCAAAGAGAAGACGAAGCGGCGGTCGATGCCGACGACGATTTTCGAGTCCCACTGGCGGCAGTAAAAGATGCCGGCGATGCTGTCCTCGTAGGATTCGAGGACGTCCCACGAATTGCCACTCTCTATCTGATTGACGAAGAACGACGAGGGGACGTTGCAATAGTCACGGAACCGCTCGGCGAGTGTCGTGACCAGGCGCTCAAGCACCCCTTTCAGGACGTGCAGGCGCTCGACCTCAAGCTTTGGCGGCTCGAGAAGCTTATCGGTTCCGGGCTGACCACCGGAGTCGCGGATGTCCGCATACTGCTCCCGCATCACTCCTCATCCTCCTCGGGATTGCCGACCTCGATGATGCCCTTCTCGATCATCTCCATGGCCGCGTCGGCGATCGCGCGACGGGCCTTCTGGATCTCTTTCGGAGACGGCTTCTTGCCCGTCGCCAGCTCCTGCTCGATCATGCGGCGGGCGCGGCCGGGCGTCGCTTCGAGGATCAGGTCAATCATCCTCGGCTCGGCGCCGAACAACGCGGCAATCGTGCGGTCGGCGGGGACGCTGTCGAACAGCGTGACGAGTGCCGGCTGCGACAGGCGCGCGATATCGTCGAAGGTGAACAGGAGGCTGCGGACAAGCTCTGCTTCCTTCGGGCGATGCTGGTCGAGATCGGTCAGGATCTCGTCCATCTGCTTGCGCTCCATCTTGTTGATGATATCTGCAAGCCGGGCGTGAATCGTGGGGCCGGTGTTCTTGGCGCTCTTGTAGAGGAGCTCTTCCTTGACCGCGCCTTCCAGGATCTGGATCGGCTTTTCGAGCACGATCTTGAGCGCCAGCATGCGGCGCATGATCTCGTTGCGCAGTGGGCCGGGCAGCATTTTGAGCGCCGCGGCGGCATAAGCAGGGGGCGTGCGCGACAGGACGAGCGCGGAAACCTGCGGGTGCTCTTTGGCGAGATACTGGGCGGTCGACAGCTCCGGAACCTCGCCGAGCTTGATCCAGATCGACTGCAGGGATTTCGAGCGCACCTGCGTCATGATCTCGGCGATCTGCTCGGGCGGCACGACGCCGGACAGCAGGGCTTCGACCTCGTGCGCGGTTGCTATCAGGTCGCCGCCCGTGCGCAGGTGCTGGGCAAACTCCTCGATCAGGGCGTCGAGCGTCTGCTTCGAGACGGCGCCGAGATCCGTCGCCGTCTGGGCGATGAGCTTGATGTCATCTTCGTCGAAGTGCTTCAGGATGCGGGACGCGACTTTCTTGTCCATGGACAAGAGCAGCGCAGCCACTTTCTTCGGGCCGGTCAGCTCCATCGGCTCCGAAGCGTCCTCGCTTCTGGTCGATCGTCTCTCGGCCTGCGCCTGGGTCATCCGTCGCTCAAAGTGCCATCGTTGGAGACGCCGTCCCGCCGGCCCTCATCGAGCCGCTCAATCGCTGCCAGTGAATACGCAAGGACACAGCGGCGCTGTCGGCGCGCCAGAAGCCAAGTTTGAGACTTCTCCGATTTGCCTTGAGCGAGGCTTGAGGCGCGAGGTGTGCTACAACTCGGAAGATGCGGTTGAAGGCCCGGCGGCAACAGCGCCGGGCTTCAGGGACGGAAGGTCAGCGGAAGCGCTGCCAGGTGACCGTGACTTTGGTGCCCACGGGCACACGCGGATAGAGATCCAGCACGTCCTCGTTGTACATGCGGATGCAGCCCTTGGAGGCGGCAGTGCCGATGGTCCAGGGGGCATCGGTGCCGTGGATGCGATAGAGGCTCGAGCCGAGGTAGAGCGCGCGTACGCCGAGCGGGTTCATCGGATGGCCGCCCGGTACCCAGCTCGGAAGACGCGGGTTCTCGCGCAGCATGGTCGGGGTCGGTGTCCAAGATGGGTTGACGCGTTTGCTCGTGACCGTGGTTGCGCCGGACCAGCGGCTCTCCTCGCGCGGAACAGCGATCGGATAGCTGATCGCTTCGCCCTTGCGGTGGATCCAGTACAGTTTTCTGTCGCCGAACGAGACAATGACCTGGCGCGGCGCATAGTTCGAGCTGAAGGGCACAACGGATCGTGAACCGCCGTCCCAAAGGAACGAGAAGAAGTCCTGTGCGGATGCTTTCTGCGCGGAGAGAGTGGACAGCAACATCGCGAATGCAGCCAGCACGGTGAAGCGGCGAGCCGCAGCTCGGTGGGCGTTGCCGAACCTCGAACGCTCGATCGTCATGCGGGGAACTCCGTGGTTCATTGTCCGCGCGTGGCGGGACAGGCCGCGACGCACTTTGCCGTCAGGGTGCATTCCGTACGATTCCGAAGCAAGCTCGGGGTAATCCCTACAGAGAGCCTAGTCCCGTCCACTGTTGCAATTCTGCACTCGTGGTGGTGATTTGGGCTGAAATGAGGCGTCCACTCAAAGCAGACGAGGCTCGGCCGGACCGGTGTCCTCTCCTCCTTGCTGCCTTAGCCATTTCTCGATGACGGCCAGGATGTAGGCTTGCGCTGCGCCATCGAGCGGTTGCCCGCGCGGGATGTCGTGCCATTTGGCGAGGCATCCGCGGCAGCAGGTTGCGGTGGCGTGCTGGGCGACAAAGACCGGATGGCCGCGGAACGGCGTCTGCTTCCCATCGTGTACGGGATTGGCCGGTGCAAGCCGCCCCTCGATGAAGCTACGTGCGTGATCGAGCACGGCATCGAGCCCCTTGCGCGCGAGGTAGGCGCGGTCCGCGCCAGACAGCACAAAGCGCCGTCGGAAAGGGGATTGCGACAGGCGCACCAGGATGTCGTCGATGTCTGCCATGCACCGTACCATCCGCCGAGGCTGGTTTCCTCGATCAGTGTAACGAATCGCATCTTGCGGGGTGAGGGCGCAACGTTGGTCGTCAGGAACGCGTCGGAAACGAAATTGCGACCTTGAGGCCCGGTTTGTTATCGGACAGCGTTACGACGGCGCCGTGCAGGTCGGCGATTGCACGCACGAGGCTGAGGCCTAGGCCGTGCCCGGGGGTCGAACGCTCGCGTTCGAGGCGATAGAAGCGGCGGAAGACGTTTTCGTGCTCGGCCGGCGGGATGCCAGGACCGTCGTCTGCGACGCATACGGCCGCGCTGCGTGCGGATCCCGAGAGCGCGATCGAGATCGTCGTTCCTTTGGGGCAATGCTGGAGCACGTTCTCGATCAGGTTGGCGAATAGCTGCAGTAGAAGCTCTTGATCGCCGCGGATCACGGGAACCGTGCCGCGCGCTCCAGCCCAGACGAGCTTGAAGCCGTCGTCCTCAATGACAGGCGCATAGGCTTCCACGGCATCGTTCAAAACCTGCTTGAGATCGATGTCGACAAAGCGTGCGCGGCGGTCTCCGGCCTCGAGCTGGCCGATGTTGAGCAGCGCCTCGAACGTGGCGACGATGCTGTCCACCTCTCCGATCGCGTCCTCGAGGATTTGCTTCATCTCCGGGCTGGCGCCGGCGACGTCACTTGCGCCTTCGAGCTGCTGGCGGAGGCGGGTCATCGGGCGCTTCAGATCGTGGGCGATGTCGGTCGACGATTGATTGGCGCTTTGAACGAGGCGCTCGAGCTGGGTCAGCATGGAGTTTATGCGCTCGCTGACCTCGTCGAGGTCGTGGCGCGGATGCCTTATCGGAATGCGACGGTGAAGTGCTCCGTCGGTGACTGCGGAGAGCGTGCTCGAGATGTCGTCGATCCTTCTCTGCGCGCCCCGCGCCAGATAAATGCCGGAGCCGACTCCCAGGATTACCGTGAACAGCAAGCCCCAACCGAGGCTGCGCGTTAGGATACGCCGCGCTTCGGAAACTTCGCGATCCGAACGGCCGACCAGCAGCGTACCCGTTGAAACCGGGGACCAAATAGCGAGGAAGCGATCGCGGATCGGAGCGCCATTTGCGATGTCCGGCAAGCGTGAGCGTTCCAGCTCGCGCCAACCCTCGAACGGCTGCTCTGTGCGGATGTTACCGGCGACGATGTCTCCCTTAGCGTCGATCAAGGCGAAGATGCTGTCGGCATCGCGCACGGATTCTGCTTCATCAACGACGACTTTGACCAGCTCGTCAAAGCCGTAGCGACGATCGATGGCCAGCAGCGCGTCGCGTGTGTTAAGTACGCGCGCGCGCACGCCGTCTTTAATGCCGTCCGTCAGGCGCGCGATCATCACAGCGAACAACGCTGTGACGGCAACAGTTATGATCAAAGTGAACGCGACGGCAGAGCGGACCTGCGTGCGCCTGAACAGATCACGCGCTGTCATTGATGGAATAGCCACTGCCACGGACGGTATGAAGGAGCTGTTTGTCGAATGGCTTGTCAATCTTGGCGCGCAAGCGCGAGATATGTGTTTCGACGACACTCGTGCGTGGGTCGAAGTGGAAGCCCCAGACGCGTTCGAGCAGCATGGTGCGGGTGACCACACGGCCCTTATTGCGCATCAGCGTTTCGAGAAGTACGAACTCCTTGGGCTGGAGCTCGATGCGCTCCTGTCCGCGCGTGACCTTGCGGCTCGCCACATCGAGCTCGAGATCGCCAGCACGCAGGATATCGCTATCCGAGCGCATCGGCGGGCGTCGGCCAAGGGCGTTGACGCGCGCCAAGAGTTCTGCGAAGGCAAACGGCTTTACGAGGTAGTCGTCGCCGCCGACGTCCAGGCCCTGGACGCGATCGTTCACGCCTCCGAGGGATGTGAGGAACAAGATCGATACCCGGCTACCAGCGGTCCTGATCATGCGGGCGAGCGACAGGCCGTCGAGGCCCGGCAGCATACGGTCGAGAATGATGAGGTCGTAGGTTTCGCGGATGGCCAGCGCCAGTCCGTCCTTGCCATCGTGCACGACGTCGATCGTATGGCCGGCCTGCACGAGGCCTTTCGAAATGTAGCGTGCGGTGTCTTTATCGTCCTCGACCAGAAGCAGCCGCATGTGGAGGGCTCCGTTGTGGCCAAAGCGGCCGTCAGTGCCGGTTTACCGCACCCTTTGCTGCATCTCAAATCCTGCGGATGCCCGGTAAAGCAAAGAGCCCGAACGCGCAAGGCGTTCGGGCTCTGATACCCTGCAAGGGTTGGGTATCTGAAGGGCAGCCTTCGAGGGGGACCATTGTTCAGGAGCTGGCTGTGAGTGTCACTAGGGACGCTCACTCTCAGAGGCTGCCCAGAAGGTACACTAGACACCCGATCTTACCCGCTTATGTCTCCGACCTTACATTTGCCGTAAGATCCGCAAGACCTTGTTGGTCAGGCTGCCGCGCGTCTCTCGGGTGGCACAGCGGCTTCGTCTCCGTTGTCGGGATTGGATACCGGGGCTGCCTCCTCGCCGGTTTCGCCAAAGCGCGAGATTACGAAGGCCGCCACCGCCAATATGAGTACGAGCGGCAGGTTGCGGCCCACGCTGCGTATGACACCGGGAAGCGCCATTGGCGCTAGGGAGGCGAGAACCGATCTCACCTCCGGCGTCAGGAAATCCGCGGCATCATCGATCAGGCCCTCCGCTGGAGAGGGCTGCTCGCTCTCTGCAGAAGATTGGTCTTCCGCGGCACCCGGTTCACTCGTGCCGACCCCCACGACAGCCATAGTCACCAAACCGATTACGGCAAAGATCGCGGCCATCACTCCGTAGGCGGTCACCGATCCATACAGCTCGACGAGCTTTACGGTGAGCGCCGCCGTCGCGAAGCCCGCCGCAACGAGGAGAGGGACGGCCACGAGGGCGCGCTCGAGGGCTCTAGCAATAACCTGATTGACCGAACGCTCTGCGCGTCTCAGGAGACCTTGAAACATCCGGAAAGTCCTCTCCTCGTCTGTGCCGAACCCGCACCCGGTCGGGCTTTACCGAAGACAGCGGCTATGATTTCCACAATGCTCCGATGACGAAGCCAATGCCGGCCGCTATGGCGAGCGTGGTCAATGGCTGATCCTTCACCGACTTGTCGACGGCGGTTTTGAAATTCTCGGCCACGACCTGGACGTGCTCGGTGGCTTGGCGTCCCTGGTCGGCGAAATTCTGAACGGTGCGCTCGATCTGCTCACCGGTTCGCTCTGCCAGGTTCGCTGCCTTGTCGGCCAGGTCATCGGCCGCATTGCGCGTGTTAGTGCTCGATGTGGTCTGTGCCATTGGGAAAACGCAGCTCCTTTTTTATGGTGGGACGGCGCTTTCCGCCGTCAGACAGCTAAACGCCTTGAATGCGGGCCGGGTTTCACGCTGGGCGGAAATGGCCTCAGTCTGGCAGCTCGGGCGTATCCCGTGGAAACAGATGGCGGAAGGTGACGATGGTCGTCATCAGGATCGGGACGGCGACGAACGCGCCGATCGGCCCCCACATCCAGGTCCAGAAGCCGATGGCCAGGAATACCGCAAAGGGGTTCATAGTCATGCGCCGCCCCATCAGCGCGGGGGTGATGAAGTGGCCTTCGACGGTGCTGATGCCAATGTAGACCAGCGGGGCGACGAGGGCCTCGGACGTTGCGGAGAAGGTGAAGAGTCCGACCAGGAATAGGATGGCAATCATCAGCGCGGCGCCGATGTAGGGGATGTAATTCAGAACGGCGGCGAGTACGCCCCACAGCATGGGATTGGGCAGACCTACGGCCCAGGCGAGCAAGGTCGTCACGACACCAAGGCCCAGGTTGACGATGGTGAAGGTGCCGAAATAGACGGTCGTGTTGTGTTCGATATCGGCGTAGATGCGGAGCGAGGTAAGTCGCGCGTCGCGCGTCGGAAGCACAAGCACGGACCGATTTTTGATCTTCTTTTGGTAAATCAAATAGAAGATTAAGGCGCCGAGAAACAGGACGCCTTGTGTGACGGCGGGCGTCAAAATGCTGATGATGCCGCTCACGATGTTGGTGTTCTCCTCGACGTGGAGGCCGGTGCCCGGAGAGCCCGTGATCTGGCCGATTGAGCGTGACAGCTCGTTCAAAAAATCGAACGGACCTGCCATCGATCGAAGTTTCTCGCGCAGGACCGCGCCGAGCTCCGTGGCCCGGCTAAGCCAATAGGTCAGTGGTAGCGAGAGAAGCATGACGATCGTCAACAGAATGATCATCAGGGCGAGGGTTACGACGCCGACTGAGGCCACGCGCGGCATTCCGTTTCGTTCCATCGCGTTCACGACGGGAAGCAGGATGTTGGCAACCACCCACGCCAGGATGATCGGCACCACAACCTCCTTCATGAGGTAGAGCGCGGCTAGCACCGCCAACGCAAACAAGCCTGTTACAGCGACATCTCCGACGATCTGCCAGGTCTCGGCGGCAGACTTCATTTCCTGCTCGCCGTTGCGCGCCTCCTCGTCGCCGTTGCGCGCTCTGGCTTGGGACGTCGCGTCTGCGGCTATGGTCATGGCTTGAACTCCACACGTTCAGCTCTTGTTATTCGTCAGGGTTCGCGTCCGCCTTTCGATGTCTTCTTGCCGAAGGCGCCGGCGATCGTGCGTCCGGCCCCTGCGGCTTGAGAGAAAACCGATCTCCAGTTCCAAGTTCCTTTGAGATCGTGAAGCAGGCGCAAAAGCTGAGCGCGTGTGGCTTCGGGCAGTGCGTCGGCGATGCGCTGCCAGAGCTGCTCGACGTTATAGGGGGCATGCGCTTCGGCGAGGCTCACCGGCACGACCTCGTCGGGTGAGAAGCCGAGATCGGCAGCCGCGGCCTTTATGGCGTCCCGGATGTTGCGCGCCTTTTCGCGATGATCGCTGACGAGGTCATAGGGTGGGGCCCATTCCCCGAACGGGCGCAGCCGGTCGACGTGCGTGGCGACCAGAACGAGCGGCGGACGGCGCCGGTTGAGGCGCGTGGCGAAGTGGGTGCGCACGGCTTCCAGAGCGTTACGATCGACCTCGCGGTCGGCGCGGTGGGCGGCTACGACCCAGAGCACGAGGTCGCTATCGGCCGCGCGCTCGACAAGCTCCGCCAACGCTTTCGCGTCCGCGTCGAGACCGGGGCTATCGATGACGAACGCGGCGGGAAGGCCTTCGCGCTGCAGCACGTAGGGCGTGAACTTCGAGGTGGCCGGCAGTGCGTCGGTCGCGGCGCGAGCCTCCTTCGCGAGTGCATTGACCAGAGACGACTTGCCGACGCCCGTCTGGCCAGCGACGAGGATGCGCAGCGGCTCGGCCCGGGACTGGCGCATAACTTCCTCGTCGGCGGCCGACTCCTCCGACACGTATCCGCTCAACGCCATGGACGAAACACGCAATCGCCCGCCGTAGAGATCGATGGCGGCGCGGCCGATCTCCAGCACGTACGCCTCGACGAGCTTGCGGGCGATGGCGTCGCGTCCCCACTGCATCATCGCCTTGGAGAGCTGCTCGCGTGCCTCGTTGGCGGCGGCGGTTGCCGGATTGGCAAGACGGATGACGCGCCAGACGTCGTAGGCCCGCTCGGCCCAGTCGATCGCGCCGCGCCAGCGGTAGAGTGTCAGCGCCTGAGCGACGGTCAGGCGGTCGCCGAACGGCACGTTGTCGAGAACGAAGAGGCGCAGGCGGCGGCTTACGCGCTCGATGATGGCGAGCGCTTCCGGCGTCGTGAATTGCCATAACGGATCCTTGCGCTCGGCGTGCAGACGCCGCGCCACGGTCTCAATGGTCTCGCGGCCGAGGGCGAGCAAGCCGTCCGTGCTTGAGATGCGCTCGGGCTCCGTCTTACGTGCGAGCGTTTCGACATCCGCCCAGGCCTGCTCCTCGATCGGCGACCAGCCGAGGCGCTGGGCCTCCTCGGTGGCCGTCGAGGGGGGCGGTGTGTCCTGTACGTCAGGTGGTGGCGCGGAGTCCGGCAGGAGCTGGCGCTGAGTAAAATAGACGACTGCGACTGCGGCCAGCGCGAAGCCCGTCCAGTACAGCAGATACCCATTCTGCCAGAGCCAAAGGCTGCCGAGCGGGATCAGCGACAATGCGGGGATCAGGAGGCCGAAAGCGAGCAGGATGAGGAAAGCTGCGCGCCGCGCGCCGGGCGGTTTCTTGTTGTCGCTCATCTTGTCGCTCATGGGCTCGCCTCCCGATGTTGCCCGGACTTACGCTCCCGGGCCATGCGAAAGGCTTCTCGTAGAGCCTCCTGGTAGGCGTTGGCGATGCCGCCACGGTCGGCGGTGCCGAGGCGGCGGCCGTGCAGGTAGTATACGGCCGCTTTGCCGAGGGCATAGGTAATGGCGAAGCTGGCCGCGGCTGACGCCGCGGCGCCCGCGGTCTGGCCGTAGACTGGCAGCATCTTGGCGAGCTGACGCAAGCCGATGCCGGCTGCCACCTTCGCGACCGTGCCTGCCCCGATGGCGGCGGTCAGCTCGGCATAGGCGCGCTTGTCCCATTCGATTCCATAAAGGCGGCCGAGGCGGCTCAGCATGCGCGCCTGGACGGTCGAGGCGGCGATGGCGCCGGCTACCGGAATCGGCACAAGGTCGCCGCCGGCCGCGGCCATGGCGTGGCCCATGACGATGGGATCGGCAGCGCGTGCCTTGGGATCGGCCTTGAAACCCGGTAGCGCGCCGAGCGCTGCCAGCATGCCCGCGGGTGCGACCGTCGCCAGCGCCTCGGTGAGCGCCTCAAGCCCGTACTCGGAGGGCGGCAGGCCATCGTCCGGTTTGGTCAGGTCAACGGGGGCGAAGAGGAGTGCGCCCTTGCCCGGCAGCTTGTCGAACAGTGCGCGCTGGTGGGCGAGCGCCCGCATCAGATCGGTCGGAATACGGGCGATGACCTCCGGCGGTGCATGCGGCTCGAACGGATAAGGGATGATATGGTCCTGTCCGGGTGGGTAGCCGTCGTGAAGGCTGGTCTGGGCGACGACGATGGGCCAATCGGGGTGGCGCTGGCGGACGGCGCGCAGGGCCTCGAAGACGGCGCGCTGGTCGGCATCCATGGCACGCACGACCGCGAGCACGAGGTGGGCTGCGCCCTCCGCGAAGGCGAGATCCTCCGCGGGATCGTAGTCCGCTTCTCCGAGGCCACGGGTATCGAGAAAACGCAGCACCGGCATCTCCGAGGGGAACGCGTAGATGCGCGACGTGCGCGTGCAGGGCCGGAAGCCGTCGCCGATCTCGGCGTCAGTGGCGCCGGTGACGGCGCGGATGATCGACGTCTTGCCGCTTTGGACCTTGCCGAGAAGCCAGACGACGGGAGCGTATGTGTGGATCTGCTCGTCGGAGAGGTCCGATGCGGTGTCGCGGCTTTGCCGGTCACCTTCGGCACGGGACGACTGATTGCTGCCCGGTCGGCCGGGCAGCACGCTCTTCAGCGCTGCAGCCCATTTCGCCATGGAGACCCTCTCGCTGGAATGCCGAGGTAGATGGATGCCTGAACATTAAGGCTTTCGGTCGCTCGGCAGGAACAAAAACGCCCGAGGAAGATGCGCGGTTCCCTCGGGCGTTTCTGTGCTGTTGTTCCGAGCGCTCAGGAATCTTTGCCCTGAGACTTCAAGTAGTCAATGATCAGCTTTCGTTGCTCGGCATCCGGAATTCCCGCGAACGGTGTCATGGTGGTGTTTGACGCGATCGCCTTCGGGTTTTCGATGAACTTGTCGAGGGTGGCCTCGTCCCAGATGATGTCCTCGGTCAGGCCTCCCGAGTAGTTGGCGAAGCCTTTGGCCTGTCCTGCGGGCTTGCCGACAATCCCATGCAAGGTCGGTCCAAGGCGATTGTCGTCCGGCTTAACCGAGTGACAATTGCGGCAGTGGGTGTTGAAGGCGACCTCACCTGCATCGTCCTCCGCCGTGGCGGAGATCGGGCCAAGCGAGACTATCGCGGCTGCGAGCCACGTGGTCAGGACGTTTCTTTTGCTAAGCATTGTGCAGGTCTCCATTGGGTTGGAGCTTCTTTTTCCTGAAACGTTTTTCCCGATTGGGCGGTTCCGGTCTTTCGCTATACGGAAGGGAGTTTTGCTGTGAGCTGTTCGTCCCTTGAGCCCCGTCCTTTTCGGCGAACTGGCACGGGTCGTGAGCTTGTGTATGATCCGGAACCGGAGTTGGCGGTCTGGATGTCAGGCTATCTATGCTGAACAGGGTGTCGAAGGCGGTTGGGAGCCGCGTCCCGGAGATGGGCGGCCTGGCTCTGCTTACTATTTTCGCTATGACGCTCTGGATAGGCACCCGCTACATCAACCAGGCGGATTGGGTGCGCCATACTCTCCAGGTCGACACGGCGATTTCGGATACGTGGTTGCTGTTGCAAGATGCCGAGATCGGTCAGCGCAGCTTCGTCTTGACAGGGGACGAGGCATTTCTTGAACCTTACGCCAACGCGCTTCAAAAGTTGCCAAAAGCCATCGAGACCCTGCAGCAGCTGACCGCCGATGACGCGGATCAAGCCAGGGCTGTCGAGAATGCAAGCTCCATCATTGCGCAGCGTCTTGCGTTCGCCGCCGAGACGATCTCGTTGCGCCGGACGCAGGGGTTCGATGCGGCGCGTGCGAAGGTTCAGCAGGGCGAAGGTCGACGATTGATGAGCGATCTTGCGGCACGGTTTGCCGACATGCGCAAGACGGAGCGGAACCTGCTCGTGGCGCGCGAAACTGCAGCGTTGCAGACGATCTCCGTTCTTGCGGTCGCTGTTTTCCTCGCGTTTTCTGCGACGCTCGCGGCCCTCGTGATGTGGATCATAAACGCGCGCCGTAGCACGCGGGAGCTTGCGAAGGCCCACCGATTGCTGACCGAGTCCATCGCGGAGCGCGAGGACGCCGAGAAGCAGATCCGTCAGATGCAAAAGGTCGAGGCGATCGGCCAGCTCACCGGAGGCATCGCGCACGACTTCAACAACATGCTGGCGGTGATCATGAGCGGCATCGGCCTGGCGCAGAAACGCATGGCGCGCGGGCAGGAGGGCGCAGAGGAAATGCTTGCGGGGGCTCTCGACGGCGCCAGCCGCGCGGCAACGCTGGTCAAAAGGCTGCTGGCGTTCTCGCGGCAGCAGCCGCTGGCGCCGAAACCCATCGATGCGAATAAGTTCGTTTCCGGAATATCGGACCTGATCTCGCGGGCCATAGGCGAGTCGATCAGCGTCGAGACCATACTTGGGGGAGGTCTCTGGCTCACTCATGCCGATCCGGTGCAGCTCGAAAGCTCACTGCTCAATTTGTGCGTCAACTCGCGGGATGCGATGGCGGAGGGCGGGCGTCTCACCATCGAGACTGCGAACTGCCATCTCGACGATCGCTATTCACGCCAGCATCCGGATGTTCCGGCCGGGCAATATGTGCTGATCGCTGTGACCGACACCGGCACCGGTATGACGCCCGAGGTGCTGGCCAAGGCGTTCGATCCGTTCTTTACGACAAAAGAGCAGAGCAAGGGCACCGGGCTTGGTCTGTCGCAGGTCTACGGGTTCGTCAAGCAGAGCGGTGGGCACGTGAAGGTCTATTCGGAGGTCGGGCAAGGCACGACTGTGAAGATCTACCTGCCTCGCCATTACGCTGCCGATGCCGTTCGTCCCGAGATCGATACCGAGGTGCACGAGAGCACGGGTACGGAGACCGTGCTTCTGGTCGAGGACGAAGAACGCGTGCTGGAGCTCACTGCTGCGGGATTGCGGGAACTCGGTTATACGGTGATCGAGGCGGCCAGCGCCAAGGAAGCCATCGAACGCCTCAAGAGCGACGTAGATATAGACCTCCTGCTCACGGATATCGTGATGCCGGAGATGAATGGGCGCAAGCTCGCAGATGCGGCGTCAGAACTTCGGCGCGATCTCAAGATCATGTTCATGACGGGTTTCACCAAGAATGCCGTCGTGCACAACGGGGTGCTCGATCCGGGCGTACATTTCCTCGCGAAGCCGTTTTCGCTCGAGGAACTTTCAATCAAGATCCGCGAAGTGCTGGACACGAAGCGCGGATGACAGAGGGCGCGGTTACGTCTTAGCGAATGTCTTCGCGGGTTGGCACGTGTAGCGCGCTACGTAGAAATTGGGATGCGCGTTCGTCCATTTGCTGCCTTCAATCTGCGAGGCGATCAGACATCCGGTCAGTCCGACATGCTGCTCGAGCTGGATCGGATGCTCCTCGTAGCACGAGGCCCCTGCAACCAATGAACAAACGGTGAAGATGAGCTCGTACACGAGGGCCTCCAGTGAAATATCTTTGTTCTCTGATCAATTCGTCGATCTGGAGTTGGTTCCTGCGTGCGGTCAATCGTAACCGCCGATGATGGGCAGCAACTCGCCAGTGATGTAGCTCGAGCATGAGGGCGCGGCGAGAAACACGTAAGCGGGAGCTATCTCTTCGGGTTGGGCGGCTCGCTTCATTGGCGTGCTGGAGCCGAATTTTCGCACTTCTTCTGCCGGGCGGTCGGCAGGATTGAGCGGGGTCCATACCGGACCGGGTGCAACGGCGTTTACGCGGATGCCTCGAGGCAAAAGGTTCGCGGACAACGAGCGCGCAAAGGCGTGGATGCCGCCCTTCGTCATCGAATAATCGAGAAGCTTCTTGCTGCCCCGGAAGCCAGTGACGGAGCCGGTCATGATGATGGAGCTACCGGACTTCATGTGCGGGACGGCTGCACGCGTAAGATAAAAGTAGCCGTAGAGGTTCGTTTTCAGCGTGCGGTCGAAGTGCTCGTCGGTGATATCGGTGATGTCGCCGGCGTGCTCCTGAAAGGCAGCGTTGTTGACGAGAATGTCGAGGCTTCCGAACGCATCGATGGTCTTGCGGACTGCGTCGTTGCAGTAGGTAGGGTCCGACACATCGCCAGGGAGGAGCAAACAGCGGCGACCTTCGGCTTCGATCGCGCTCTTCGTCTCGCGTGCGTCCTCGGATTCTTCAAGATAGGCGATCGCAACGTCGGCGCCTTCGCGTGCAAACAGCACGGCGACCGCGCGTCCGATGCCAGAATCGCCGCCGGTGATCAGAGCTACCATGTCCTTGAGCTTTTCGGAGCCTTTGTACTCCGGCGCATCGTACATAGGAGCCGTTTCGAGGTCCTTCTCAAGCCCCGGCTTTTCGAGGTGCGTGTCGTCGAGCGTCTCGGGGTATTTCCTTTGGCCAACCTGGACGGGCTTCTGCTTCTCTTTATCGTCCTTGGATGAGTCCCGTTTCCGCTTGTCGATCTCATCGATGTGGGACTGAATGCGTCGTCCCTGCTCGGCAATGCGCTTTGCACGCGGCATCGGGTTTTGTTGACTCATTTTTTTGCCTCCAACCTCCCGATGAGGACGAAACGCGATGGAGCGTTTGAGGTTTCAATAGATGCTTCGGTAGCGGAACGGAGGCGGCTGCGGGCCGTTTCTCTATAGAGAAACTTCGGAGAAGAGGTTTTCGTCATGCCCACCCGAGGCTGGTTAATCGTGCATGCAGCTCTGCTGTCGGCCTCGCTTGTTTCACCTGCCGCGGCGCAGTCGACGCCGAAGCCGTTGCCGCCTGCGCCGCCTGAGGTGATGGAGCCGCCGAACGAAAACCCGGTGCCGCCGGCGGACCCGGGGACGAATGCCGGTCGAGCGGAGAAGCCACCGCTCACGAAAGAGCTCAAGGAGAATGAGGGTGTGCTCGAGCCACCGCGCGGCGTCGATCCCGGGATCGAGAAAGCGCCGCCCGAGGACTTCAAAGGCAAGACGCCGGTTATTCCGCCGCCGGGCGAGCCGGGTGGCAATCAGGATCGTCAACCCCAATAGCTGATGGTCAGCCAACACGCGGAAAGAACCGCGGCCCTATTCGGTGCCGCGGTTTCAAGTGCGTTCCTATTGAGCGGGGGTTAACCCCACTGGGCCCGCGCTTCGCTACCCGGATGGGCCAAGTGGACCCGTTGGTCGACCGTGTTTACCCACGCGAGCGGAATGTAGTGATGCTTGCCGCCCGCAGCCGGGTCGTTTTTTGTCAGCTTGAGGTTGTCGCCCTCGCAGCGGTCCACGGTACCGACGTGGTCGCCGTCGGACCCGACGACCTCCATGTGCTCCTTAATCTCGGATGGATTGACCATCGGATTTCCTCCACGTTTCTTCTTGCTTTCTTGCCTTGCATTGCTGCCGGACGCCGCCTTGATCCGAGCCTGCAGTTCAGGAGGGATCGGAGGTCCGGGGAGGACCGATTTGACGCCATTCTCCGCGGTTACAGCGGCTTTCACCGCCTCGTCGTCGGCACGAGTCTTCTCGATGTCCGTGGCGCTTTCTGGAGTCTCGCCCGAGTGCTTTACATCGTTCCTTTTATTTTTGGCGCTGCTCATGGTTCGCTCCCAAGTTCTTCATCGCGCATGGGAAATAAACGCGCGCGGTTCCTGAGGGGTTCCGCGCGCGTCTTTGGCATCAGGCCTTCAACGGGTCCGCTGCAGGCGTTGCTGCGGCGGGTGCCGGCGTGCTGCGGCGCAGGTAGCGCTCGCCGATATTGAGAAGGATCGGCGCTGCGATGAAGACCGAAGAACTCGTCGCGAGCACGAGGCCGAACAGCAGGGTCAGCGCGAACTCGCGAAGAGCAGGGCCGCCGAACAGGGCCAGCGGCGCGATCGCCAGGAACAAGGCGACCGATGTGCCTATGGTGCGCGACAGTGTCTCGTTGATGCTGCGATCGATAACGTCGCGGAGCGGCGTCTTTTTGTATCGTATCAGGTTCTCTCGGACGCGATCATAGACCACGACCTTGTCGTTGATCGAGAAGCCCATGATGGTGAGGATTGCCGCGATCGAGGTGAGGTTGAACTCGAAGCCTGTAATGGCCAGGAAGCCAACCGTCTTCGTGAGATCGAGAAACATCGTCGCCACGGCGCCAACGGCGAACGGCCATTCGAAGCGGAACGTGATGTAGGCGAACATGGCGATGGCCGCGAGGCCGAGCGCCCATAGTCCGTCGCTCAAGAGTTCAGCGCCGACCGACGGTCCTACGACCTCGACGCGCCGGATCTCGGTGCCGGGCACCGCCTGCTCGACCGTCTCGCGCGCCTTGCGCAGCGCTGCCTGCTGCTCCTCGGCCGTGCCGTGCGGGTGCTCGAAGCGCAAGAGCACGTCGTCATCGGCGCCGAAGCGTTGCACCTGGACCGGACCGAGCCCCGCGTTCGCCAGTGCGCCCTGCAGAGTTGGCGCATCGGCCGTGGCCGGCGTCTTGGCTTCGATCACGACACCGCCCGCGAAGTCCACGCCCATCCGGAGGCCAGGATGAAAGGCGAGGCCCAGCGACGCCAGGCTGATCAGAGCGGAGACGATCAATCCCGAGTAGCGCGCCTTCATGAACTGGATCGACGTGTGCTCCGGGAAGAAGCGGAAGCGCGTGCCGATGGTCAGTGACTTTGGTCGCGCGCGCTTCAGCCAGACCGAAGTGAGCCAGCGAACGAGAACGATGGCGGTAAAGATCGACACCACGATGCCGAGGCTGATGGTAACGGCGAAGCCGCGGATGGCGCCGACGCCGACGAAGAACAGGATCAGCATCTTGATCAGCGTCGTGAGGTTAGCGTCCATGATCGTCGTGTAGGCTCGCCGGAAGCCGGTCTCGATGGATGAGATGACGCCGTTGCGCTTGCCGAGCTCCTCGCGTGTGCGCTCGTTGATAAGGATGTTGGCGTCGACCGCCATGCCGAGCGCCAGCAGGATGCCGGCCATGCCCGGAAGCGTCAGCGTGGCGCCGAGCATCGATAGGCCGGAGATCGTCAGTGCCAGATTGACGAGCAGTGCCGCGGCGGCGAACAGGCCGAAGCGGCCGTAGGTCGCGATCATGAAGCCGACGACCAGCGAGAAGCCGGCGATGATCGAGTACAATCCGGCGCGGATCGCGTCGGCGCCGAGGCTCGGTCCGATCGAGCGTTCCTCGACGATGGTCAGCGGAGCGGGCAATGCGCCGGCCCGCAGCAGCACGGCGAGGTCGTTGGCCTCCTCGATCGTGAAGTTGCCGCTGATCTGTCCCTGTCCGCCGATGATCGGCTCGCGGATGACGGGTGCGCTGATCACCTTGTTGTCGAGCACGATGGCAAACGGCTCGCCGACGTGGCGGGTGCTGACGTTGGCGAAGCGGCGGGTGCCAACGGAATCGAGCGCGAAGTTAACGACCCAGCCGCCCTGTTGATGATCCAGGGCCGCGGTCGCGCGCGTGAGGTTCATGCCGTCGACCTCGACGTGGTGGCGGACCGGGATCTTCTGCGCGCCTTCGGCTCGATCCGTCATCGGCAGGAGCTCGACGTCGGGACCGTATTGCGTGCCTTCCGGCGCCACGAGGCGGAACGTCATCTTGGCCGTTGAGCCGAGCAGGCGCTTGACGCGGTCCGGATCGGAGACGCCGGGAAGCTCGACCAGCACCCGGTTCTGGCCCTGGCGGGCGACGACGGGCTCGTTGACGCCGGTCTCGTCGATGCGGCGGCGGACAATCGAGATGGACTGCTCGACAGCCTTGGTCGCAAGTTCGGTCACCGCCTGGGGATTGAGCTTCAGGGTCAGCGTGTTGCCGTTGGCGGTCTCGGCGAACACCAGTGAGTTGCCGGGTCCATCGAGCCGCTCGGCAAGGATGTCGCGGAGCGCCTCGCGGGCTGTCGCGCGCTGCTGCGGGTCTGCTGCGGTCAGGGCGACGCTGTCCTTGTTGGCGACCACCGAGGTGAACGGGATCTTGGCCTTGCGGAGTGTCTCGGCTACGGCGACGCGGGCGCCGGCTATGCGCTCCTTGATGACGGAGTTCATGTCGACCTCGAGCAGCAGGTAGGAGCCGCCTTGGAGATCGAGGCCGAGGTTGACGCGTGGCTGCGGAACCCACGTGGGAAGCGTGCCGTGTGGGATAAGGTTCGAGATCGAGAGCAGGGTGCCGAGCAGGCAGACGCCTAGGACCAGCGCCGTCTTGAAGCGCGAGAAATGTAGCATGATCAAATCCCCATGGCGCTGTAGCCACCCTGGCCATGAGGCGGGGCGGCGCGACGCGAGATCAAAAGTGTGTGGTTGTGTGGTGAAGCGGGATTGAATCAGGCGGCAGGCGGCGCGCGGGTGCGGCCGTCGCGGACGCGCTCGACGCTGACGGGAAGCACGCGGACAGAGGGGGCAGGAAGCGAGCGGAGGGCACACGCCCAGGCGTCGGCTTCGTTGTCTCGCGGATCGACTGCGGGGTCGCCGTCGCTGGGGCCGCCGAGCCGCAGGGACGGATCGAAAAGGTCCTGCCGCAGGGAGGCTGCCTTGCTTGTGGCGCGCACGTCGGCGCCGCGCTCGGCAACGGACAATCCACCGGCGAAGGTCGGGCTAAAGCCGAGCGTAGAGACGCTCGCCAGCGCGCCGAGCACGGCAGCCAGCAGAGCAGACCAAGAACTCCGGCTTCGCTGCCGGTTGCGGGGACTGGCCACGGATCTTGTCCTACGTCGGTGTGCCTGAAACATAAGGTCCGCTGCGGAAATAGCTAGCCCACGATTATTGACCTGACTTTCAAAGATAATTTCTGTGGCTACGGGGCAAAGCAGATCCGTTTCGAGGGAACTGGCGTAGCGAGGAACGATCAGATATGGGGCGGCCGGTCGGCGTGCAGGTTGCTCGTGGCGCCGTGGCTCAACGAGGGTGCGCGCGCATGGCTGCTGTCTCACGGATCTCCCGCTCATGATGGCCGGGCGGGTTGCGCATGCGCTCAGGGCGCGTGACGTCCACTACGGATGGGTTGTGGTCGCTGTCACATTCCTCGTCATGCTGGTGACGGCGGGGGCGGTCGGTGCGCCTGGCGTTTTCATCGTTCCGCTCGAGAAGGAGTTCGGTTGGCAACGCGACGATATCTCGTCGGCGCTGGCCATCCGCTTCATGTTGTTCGGCCTCATGGGGCCGTTCGCGGCAATTTTCATGAACCGCTTCGGCGTACGGCGTGTGGTGCTCGTCGCCTTGTCCATCATCGGCGCGGCGCTCGCGGTGTCGCTCGTCATGGACCGCGTGTGGCAGCTTATTCTGCTATGGGGTGTCGTGGTTGGCATCGGCACCGGGCTCATGGCCATGGTTCTCGGCGCGACGGTTGCCATGCGCTGGTTCTCGGCGCGGCGCGGGCTCGTTCTCGGATTGCTGACTGCCAGCACGGCGTCCGGTCAGCTCGTTTTTCTGCCGGCGCTGGCGCAGCTCACGGAAGCCTATGGATGGCGGGTTGCGGTGGGGCTCGTGTGTGTGGCGCTCTTTGTGGCGGCGCTCGCCGTGTTGGCGCTTATGCGGGAGCGACCGTCAGAGGTCGGCTTGCCCGTCTATGGAGCGCGCGACATCGGGTCGGTGACGCCGGTGGTGCAAACCGGTGGCTTTGGAGCCGCGCTGCTGGCCCCGCTGGTCGTGCTCAAGGACGTTTCCCGGTCGGGGGCATTCTGGGTGCTGTTCGGTACATTCTTTATCTGTGGCCTCAGCACCAGCGGCCTCATCCAAACGCACTTCATCCCGCTTTGCGGCGACTACGGTGTGATGGCGGTCAGCGCCGCAGGAATTCTCGCGCTGATGGGCGTGTTCGATTTCGTCGGAACGCTCGGCTCGGGGTGGCTGTCGGACCGCTTCGACAGCCGTTGGCTTCTGTTCTGGTATTATGGGCTCCGCGGGCTATCGCTCATCTATCTGCCGTTCAGCGATTTCTCTTTGCTCGCGCTCACCATCTTCTCGGTTTTCTATGGGCTCGACTGGATCGCCACGGTTCCGCCGACGGTCAAGCTTACGGCCGAGCGTTTCGGTGACGGACGCGCCAATGTGGTGTTTGGTTGGATCTTTGCGGGCCACCAGCTCGGTGCCGCGGCTGCGGCTTATGGCGCGGGCCTGACGCGGACAGTCTACGACACTTATCTCCCGGCTTTCTTCCTGGCCGGAGTTCTTTGTGTTGCCGCGGCGTTGGCTTTCCTGGTGTTGCGGGGCATCGAAGGGCCGAAGCGCAGCGCACTTGCAGCCGCTGCCGCTTAGATGTGCAAAATCGAACAAGACCGCGATAGGCCGCTATC